>NZ_JBMDWH010000019.1:0-136232 GCF_048595345.1 Allobosea sp. | reverse complement strand
GCACCGCGATCGGCGCCCTCGATCAGGTCGCTGCCGGCCCCGCCCATCACGACGTTGCGGCCGGAGCCGAAGACGATGTGATCGTTACCGCCGATCGAAGGCGCGATGGTCTGGACCTGTGCGCGCACCGCTTTGGCGGCGGCGCCCTGCTGCGTCACCACGAAGTCGGCGGAGCCGCTGTCGCCGAGGATGACGTGATCGCCCGCGCCGGTCGTGATGTTGTCGTCGCCGGCGCCGCCCAGGATGACGTCGTTGCCGTCGGACGCCTGGATGACATCGTTGCCGCCGATGGCGGGATCGATCGATTCGACGTGATCGGCGAGACCAAAGGTGAAGGTGGCCTTGCCGTTATCGCCGAGGATGACGTGGTTGCCGCGGCCGGCCGTGATCCGGTCGCCTCCCGCGCCCCCCAGGATGGTGACATCGCCATCGCGCGCCTCGATGAGATCGTCGCCGCCGATATCGGTCGCGGTCGATGTCACCGTCGCGATCTTGCCGTTGGCGAAGGTCGCGACGCCGCTGTCGCCGAGCACCACCTGCGTGCCGGAGCCCAGCGTGATGGAATCCGCCCCTGCCCCGCCGATGATCGTGGTGTTGCCGTCCTGCGCCTTGATCTCGTCATTGCCGCCGATGGCCGGGTCGATGGACTCGATCCGGTCGAGCATGCCGTTGGTGAAGAGCGCCTGCCCGTTATCGCCGAGGATGACGTGGTTGCCGGTGCCGATGGTGATCCGGTCGCCCCCCGCGCCGCCAAGAATCGTGGCGTCGCCGTCCTTCGCTTCGATCACGTCGTCACCGCCGATATGGGTCGCGGTCGAGGTCACCGTCGCGATCTTGCCGTTGGCAAAGGTCGCGACGCCGCTGTCGCCCAGCACCACCTGCGTGCCGGAGCCCAGCGTGATGGAATCCGCCCCTGCCCCGCCGATGATCGTGGTGTTGCCGTCCTGCGCCTTGATGACGTCGTTTCCGCCGGTCGCTGGATCGATCGATTCGATGCGCGTCAGCATGCCCAGTGTGAAGAGTGCCTCGCCGGCGTCGCCGAGGATCACATGGTTGCCGGTGCCGACGGTGATCAGGTCTGCCCCTGCCCCGCCCAGGATCGTCGCATCGCCGTCATTGGCCTCGATCACGTCGTCGCCGCCGATATCCGTGGCGACGGAGATGATGCTCTCGATCCTGCCGCCGGCGAAGGTGGCCGAGCCGCTGTCGCCGAGGATGACCTGCGTGCCCTTGCCGACCGTGATGGCATCGCCACCGGCGCCGCCGATGATGGTCGTGTCGCCATCGGCCGCGGTGATGGTGTCCGCCGCGCCGATCGCCGCCTCGCCATCCTTGGTCTTGATGGCGAGCAGGACGCGGGCGCCATTGACGACATCGAAGGTCGCCTCACCCGCATCACCGAGGATCACCTGCGTGCCCTTGCCGACCGCGATCGTGTCGGAGCCGGCCCCGCCGATGATGGTCGAGCTGCCGTCGGCGGCCCTGATCTCGTCGTTGCCGCCATTGGCGCCGTCAAGAGAGGTGACGGAGGTCAGCACGCCATTGGTGAAGACCGCATCGCCATTGTCGCCGAAGATGACGTGGTTGCCGGCGCCGACCGTGATCTTGTCGGCCCCCGCGCCGCCCATCACGACGTTGTCGCCGGCGGTGGCGGTGATGATGTCGGCCGCGCCGCGCGTCGTGTTGGTCGAGACGACGCGGCTGACGACATGCGCGCCCTCGAGATGGAAGCCCGCCGTGAGGCTGCCATCCTGATAGATCTGGCCATGATCGCCGATCACGACATTGTCGCCCGCCGCCGCGTCGATCGTGTCTGCCCCGGCGAGGCCGGTATCGTCGATCGTGACGATCCGGGTGGCGATGTCCAGGTTGAAGGCGGAATCGCCCAGGATGTAGTCGGCCGCCGGGCCGCCGGTGATGCTGTCGTCGCCCGCGCCGCCGGCGATGTAGTTGCGGCCCTGGCCGCCGATGAGGGTGTCGCGGCCGGCGCCTCCGTCGATCATGACGATACCGGTCGCGCCGGAGGCGTCGATGTAATCGTCCAGGCTGACCGGATTGCCGTCGACGCCGATCGCGCCCTCCGGCCGGAAGGCGAAGGCGCGCCCGGTCGGGTTCTGGGGCGTCGAATCGTAGCGGCTGTTGTCGGCCGAGGTGTCGCCGAACAGCGCGAGCGGGCCGGTCGAACCGGTCACGATCAGCCGGTCGGCGCCGCCGCCGCCATTGATCTCGGTCAACGTCGCCGCGGCCGTGCTCTTGACGGTGAAGGTGTCGTTGCCCTGGCCGAGCAGCACCTGCACGACGCTCATCGCCGTATAGGTGATACCGCCTCGATAGGTCTGGCTGTTGGCGCCGCCGGTGACGATGTCCTGCGAGGCCATGCCGAGGCCGCCGATATGATCGGCCGTCAGCTCGCCGGTGACGCCAGCCACGGTCGAGTCGTTGTAGACGATCAGCTTGTCGAGATCGGGCCGGCCATTATTGGCGATGGTGCGATTGACGACATCGTTCTTCTCGCCCGGCAGGGCAATCGCCTGCTGCAGGCCACGGCTCTGCGGGCCGACGCCGCCATAGACCACCAGCGGGCCTTCGACGGCGCTGAGATCATGCGGCTGACGCGAGAAGGTCTTGAGGTCGCTCGTCGTCCTGGTGCCGTTGGGATCGCGCGAGACGGTGATGCGGATCGGCGTGTCGTAGTCGCCGGGGCCGAAGGTGACGGTCGCGGGACGGCCGTTGGACGCGGCGGTAAAGCGCGAGTCGCTGCTCGACTGGATGGTCTGGCCGTCATTGGCGATGGCGATGGTGACCGGGCCGGTGGGCGCAGTGGTCAGCACCATGTCGTAATAGGAGGGCTGCGTGTCGGTGACGACGACACCGCCCGGCGCCGGGCGCACGAAGACACGGGCGGTGTCGGCGTCGATCACCGTGACGCGGACGATCGGCTGCTCGGCGATGTTGCCGAAAAAGCCTGCCGCTCCCAGCGAACTCGTGACCTTATGCGTCACATTGACGAGCTGGCGGTTCTCGACGACGCCGTCATGCGGCGCGGCGACGAGCACGGTCTGCGCGGTGGACCAGTTCTGGTCGGTGAATTCGAGATAGGCATGCCCGTCCTGGTCGATCGGTAGCGCCGAGCCATCGGCGCGGGTGAGCGTGATCTGCCCGTTCTCGGGGAGCAGCGTGACGCGCACCGTCTCGCCGGCGAGCGGCCGGTTGTTGAGGACGACGGTGTAGCTGTCCTTCTGCTGCGGCTTGCTGCCCTCGATGACCGTGGTGTCGCCGTCGCTCTGGGTGACGATAATGCCGGCCTTGTCGTCGTCGAGCACGGTCACGAGAGCGGTCCGCAGCCAGGTTCCGTTCACCTCGGCATTGCTGCTGATCACCGAATGGCCGATCGCGACCTTCTGGTCGCCCTCGGCCGCGGTATCGGACTTGGCGCGCACATAGATGGTGCGGGCACTCTGCCAGATATAGCCGCCATGGCCGTCGGAGACGGTCGCGAACGTCACCGTCAGGGCGTCGGAATAGGTGACGCCGTCGAGCGAGACCTCCACCGTCCCGGCATTGCCGGCCAGGGCGCGGTTCTGCGAGGAGGCCTGGGCGGCCGAGACGGTGACGACGGCGGTGTCGTTCGCGGTGAGGGCCGTCACTGTCGGCAAGGGCGGCGCGAGCGTATAGGTGCCGACCTTGCTGCCGGCCGCGTTGGCGGTGGAAACCGCACTGTCCTCGCGCAGCGTCAGGCCGCCGCCATCGCTGACGGCGCCGCCGGCCGCGGTCGAGACCGAGGCGGTGACGCCCGCGACGAACAGCCCGTCATAGCGCGCATCGGAGCTGGAGATGGTGTGGTTGATGACGGCCGAATTGCCCTTGGCATCACGCGCCACCACCTCGCCGGAGACATCGCCGGCGACGTTGAAGGTATCGCTGCCGAGCCCGCCGATCAGCGTCGTCACGACGCCGGGGGCCGTGGACAGGACATAGAAGGTGTCGTCGCCTTCCAGGCCATCGACCTCGACCGCCTGGATGTTGGCGAACTTGATCGAAAGGCCGGCGCCGTAGACACCGTCGCGGGTGACCACGAAGGTGTCCGCGAATTCGGTGCCGAGCGCGACCACCTTGTTGAAGCCGGAGCCGCCGTCGATATCGACCGGTGCGTTGATGTTGTACTCGATCTTGTCGTTGCCGGCGCCGGCATTGACCTTGATCTTGCCGGTATCGGCCAGGGCGAAGGCCCGGATAATGAACTGATCGTCGCCATCCTCGCCTTCGAGGCGCAGATCGGCCTTGTTGGAATAGATCTGGAAGGTGTCGTCGCCGACACCGCCATAGATCACGACCGGAATCGAGTTGCCCTTCGACAGGTAACCGCCGAACGAGACCTGCACCGTGTCGAAGACATCCTCGGCCAGCAGCCCATTCGCCACGTCGCGCGGCGTGGCGAAGATCTGGCCCATCTGGAAGAAGTCGTTGCCCGCGCCGCCATCGACGGTCATCAGCGCCGCGTCGTCATCCATGAAGAAGCGGTCGTCACCCAGCCCGCCCTCGACGATGATGCGCCCGTTGAGCGAGGCGTCGACATTGATCCGCTCGACCGCCGTATTGGCCGGATAGGTGCCGTCGGCATTGGGATGGACCAGCGCGACGAAGTTCTTGCGCATCAGGACCGTGTCGGCCGCATCGGTGCCGAGCACCGTCAGCGTGTCGACGCCGCGATCGGCATCGCCGCTGTCATGGACATTGATGCGATAGGTCGAGGCGCCGGCGAGTTGGATGCGCACCGTGTCGGTGTCCTGCCCGCCATCGATGTTCAGCGTGTCGCGGCGCCCGCTCGCGGCCGCGCTGGTCAGGTCCGGCAGGCGGTTGACGAGGATCGTGTCCTGGCCGTCCTCACCGAAGACATTGGTGTTGCCGGCGATCTCCAGCAGCGTCATTTCGAGCTGGTCGTCGCCGGCGCCGAGATGGATGTCGGCCGTCGTTGAGCGCATGCGCCCGCGCAGGGTCACGCGGTCGCGCCCGCCGAGCGTCGTCACAGCCAGCGTCGAGGCCGCGACGGTGCTGCCGAGCAGGGTGATGGTGTTGTCGCCAGCACCGGCCGCGATCGCGATGGAGTCCGCCGCAATGGTGCCGGTCTGCAGCACGGTGCCATTCGCCGAGACCGCGTCCGTGATGCTGTCCGCATCGGCGCCGGTGGTCAGGGTGAAACCGCCGGTGACCGTGTAATTGCCGGCCAGCGTGACGAGATTCGCTCCGTCCGCGAGGTCGATCGACAGCGTCCCTGCGGTGACGGTGGCGGAGGCGGAGACGGCGCCGGCCGCGATCTTGACGTCGGCCAGCGTGTCGACACCGGCGCCGCCGGTCACGGCAAAGAGGCCCGCGACGGTGAAGCGGCCGGTCAGGGCGAAGCTGTCGTCGCCCAGCCTGTTGCCGGTTCCGGCCGAGCCGGAGACGGCGAGCGAGCCCGCCTTGACGATGCCGCCGATGTCGAAGGCATCGCGGCCCGAGCCGGCCTTGACGGTCATGGCTCCAGACACGTCGATATCGGCTGCGATCGTGACCCGATTGGCGCCCTCGCCCGCGTCGATGGACAGCGAGCCGGCCTTGTAGCTGCCGGTGAGCGTGACGGTGTCGTCACCGGCGCCGGTTTCGACCGTCAGCGCACCCGTTTCGAAGGTGCCGCCGAGCGCGACGATGTTGTCGCCATCCTTGGCGCGGATCGTGATGGAACCGCCGATGGTGAGCGCGCCCTCGACGGGCTGGCTGTTGGCATCGAGCGTGATCGTGCGCGTTCCGGTGCGGAACGTACCGTCGAGACGGATGTCGTCGCTGCTCTGGCCGCCCTCGATCGTGATCGAAGAGCCGACATAGGTGCCCTTCAGATCGATCAGGGCGCCGGTGTTGTCGGCATTGCCGGAGGCGCTGTAGTCGGCGCGGAGGGTGATGGCGCCCTTGGCCTTCACGGTTGCGCCGGCCTGGACGATCAGGTTGTCGCCGGCATTGAGCGTGACGCTGCCGCCGGTGGAGAAGATGGTGACGCCGCCGAGCACGGTGAGGTCGTCGCCGCCCGCCCCGGTCTCGCCCGCCGTCTGCACGATGTCGCCGCCGGCGATGATGTCCTTGTCGATCGTGAGCGGGCTGGAAGTGCGGATGCTGAGCGTTCCGGCAGCGCGGAATCCGGGCGCGGTGTCGGCGACGACGCCGCCGACGCGCAGGCCGCCGATGTTCCAGAGATAGACATTGCCGGCGGTCGAGTAGCCCTCGATGCCGCCATAGCTGTCGCGGCCCACGCCATTGTCGGCGGTCATGCGCGCGACGATGCGCCGGCCATCGGCACCGATATCGTCCTTGGCGATGAGATAGGCCTTGCCCGAGGTCAGGTTCGAGCCCGTGGCGGCCGTCGATTTGTCGGCGTCGTCATAGAGCGGAAGCCCGTTGACGATGCCGCCCCCGGCCGCCGTCAGGAAGGCGACGCCGGTGTTGCGGGTGCCGACGGTGCCCAGAGCGAGATCGCCGGCGACCTCCTCGGCATAGATGTTTCCGAAGACGGTCTGGGCGTTGACATTGCCCTGCCGGTTGCCGCCCGCGCGGCTGTCGATGGCGAAGGCGCGCGCGGCCGTGCCGACCGTGTTGCCGGCGATGAGCGTGACGCCGTTGGCGAGCGCGTTCACCAGCGGGTTGGCCGGGGTGCCGCCCGAATAGAGCTGCGAGTCGATGTTGGTGGCGTCGGTCAGGAAACCGGCGTTCAGCACCGAGGCCGTGGCCTTGAGGACGATGTCGCCATTGCCGGCGGCGACCGCCAGCACGTTCATGTTGCCGGCCGTCTCTTCGAGGAACGCGCCGTTGGTGGCGGAGGCCCGCACCATGCCGGAGAGCTTGACCTCGATGCGATCCGCAGCGGTTCCGATGCTGCCGTTCTGCGCCTTCAGATAGAGATTGGCGGCGACGATCTTGTTGGTGTCGGTATGGACCGCGTCGAGGATGCCGCCATCGGCGACGAGCGTGACGTTTCCGCTCTGCGAATAGGCGGATTCCAGGTTCAGATCGCCGTTGCGCTCGGTGACGAAGACGTCCTTCGCCGTCCGGACCGTCAGGGCGCCCTGGCCCTTCAGGTCGATGCCGATGACGTTCGCCGCCGTGCCGACGGCCTCGTCCCCGCCTTCGAGCACGATGCTGCCGCCGCTGATGTTGGTGGCGTTGGCGCCAGCCGCATTGGTGAGGCCGCCCTTGGTCTTGATGCGGATCTCGTCGCCATTGCGCGACACCACGCTGCCCAGCGCCAGAGCGCCCTGCGTGCCGATGAAGATCTGGCGGTCGGCATCGACGCTGAACGTGCCGCCGGCCGACAGGTTCATCGGCTTGCGGCCCTGGATCAGCACCTGCTTGATCAGGTTTCCGGGGTTGGTGGGGTCGAGCGCCGACTGGAAGACGATGACGCTGCGGGCGGATTCTGCCTGGAGAACGTCGCTGCCGATGAGGGTGATGGTCGAGGCGGTGACCGAGGCGATGGTGTAGTACCGGGTCGCGTCGGTCTGGTTCGCCGTCCTCACGCCAAAGGTGCCCGCCACGCCGATCCTCATGCCGGCGGCAAAGCCGTCATCGAGGAAGCTGCCGCTGCCCCGGGTCAGGGTCCGGTCGGAGCCGAAGCTGATCTCTGTCGTGGCGCGCGGCGCTTCCGCGCTGGCGAGCCGCACGCCGAGGCTGACGACCTTTCCGCTTTCCGCGGTCAGCTGCTGGGTGGTGCGGATCGTGTTGCCGGAGACGCTGGCGATGGTGAAGACCGTCGGCGACTCGCCGCTGGCATTCTGCGTGGCGCCGCCAATGTAGAGCGTCGCGCCGACGGCGAAGAGCGCCGGGTCGAAGCTCCCGCCGTCGAGGCGGGCGATGACACCCTGGCCGGCATCGTTGGAGAACGTCACTGTGGCCGAGACCGGGGCGGAGGTCAGCAGCACGATGTCGCTGCGTTCCGCGGCGCCCAAGGCCAGCAGCTGGTCGCGGGTGAGCGGCTGGCGCGTGCTGGTGTCGATGACCGTCACGCCGTCGACCGAGCCGACATTGCCGCCGCCCTGCGCCGTTCCGCGGACCACGATCGAGACATTCGCGCCCGTGATAATGGGGTCCTGCTTCTGGACCTGCGTGCTCGTCGTTTCCTTCAGCAGGCCCTGCCCGACCGCATTGATCAGCTCGTCCTGCGTCCAGCGCTTGATGCCGGCATCGATGGCGTCCCTGGTCGCTTGATCGACGAAGAAATGCGGGTTGGCCTGCTTCGTCGCGCCGAGATTGAACTGCGCGAAAAAGCCGTTGAGCCTGGCATAATCGGCCGTGCGCGAGGCGGAGAGCGCATCGGCCGCGGTCTGGACCCGGGCATCGATGGCGGCGGAGGTGAGCGTTCCGTCATCGAGGACAGCCTTGCTGGCCGTGAAGGCCGTGGCCTGCGCCGCAGCCAGCGCATCGCCTGTCAGGCGCGGCGCAAAGGCGGCATCAAAGACGCCGGGATTCGGCTGCTGGTTGCGATAGCTCCAGTAGCTTGCGTAATCGGCGCGGTCGGCGCTGGACAGAGTCTGGGCGTAGAGCGCGTCATAGCTGTCGCCATGGGCGCCGAAACGGCCGTTCAGAGCCTGGTAATCGCTTTTCAGCTGAGCCTCGATGGTCGCCAGCCGCGCACGGACATCGGCAGCCACCAGCGCATCGGCATTCGACATCGCGGCGCCGGCCGTGGTGAAGCTCGCGGTGTAGCTCGTCCGCTCGGCCGCGCTCAGATGGACCTTGCCGTTGCCGTCGAGCGTGCCGCGCCAGCCCCAATAGGTGGCGTAGCTCGTGGAGAGGCTGGCATTGTAGCTGTCGCCGAAGCGGTCGAAGGTCGCCCTGAGCGCCTGGTAATCGGCATTCCTGTCGGCGTTCAGCTGCGTGAACCGGGCCGAGACGTAATCGTCGAGATCGCTCCCGCTCTTGTTCAGCGCAACCCCGGCATCGGCGAACTGCTTCTGATAAGCGGTCTGCTGGGCCGCGGAGAGAAGCGGCTTGCCATCCTGCCCGAGATTGCTGCGATAGCCCCAATAGGTCTCGTACTGCCCGGCGAAGCCGGTGATCTGCTGGCTGCCGAGCCCGCCGAAGATGCGGTCGAGCGCCTGGTAGTCGCGATTGCGATCCGCCTCGAGGGCAGCGATCTGGTCGTTCACATAAGCCGTCAGCGCATCGCCGCCGAGCGTCGAGGCCAGGATGCCGGACCGGATGCCGTCGCGCTCCGCCTGCGAAACCGGCACGGTGAAGGCCGCGTCATACTGGCCTGGATTGGCCTGCTTGCTGCGATAGCTCCAATAGGTGTCGTAGGCGGCGGGAAGATCGGCGACGTAGACGTTGCCGTACTGGCCGTATTGCGCGTGCAGCGTGCGATATTGCTGCGTGCGCGAGGTTTCGAGGGTCGAGATCGCATTCGCGACATAGCTGTCGAGCGCGGCTCCGCTCAGGCCATTCCCGGCGCCCTGCTGACGATACATCGCCTGGTAGCTGGCGAGCTCGGCCGAGCCGGCGGCGAAGCGGAACTGGAAGGACGCATCATAGACGGCGGGATTGGCCTGCAGGTTCCGATAGGCCCAATAGGTCGCGTATTCCTGCCGGTTGACGGTCTCGTAGGCGTCCAGCGTCGCGTTGAACTTCGCATCCGCATCGGCCGTGGTGAGGGCGAGATCCTTCCAGACGCCGTTGATCAGCTGGTCGGCCACGCGGGTGTCGAGCACCACGACATCGTTGACGTTGAGCAGGCTGCCGGCATCGACCTGCACCAGGACGTTGCCGTTGGTATGCAGCGAATTCAGCCGCAGATCGCCGCTCGTCTCCTCGATGCCGACATCGCCGGTCGCGGTGATGTCCACCTTGTCGCGCTGGGTGTTGCCGGTGTCGAGCTTCAGCGCGGCGGCGTCCGTCGTCCCGCCGATCCTGCCGCCGGCGATGAGCGTCAGGCTGCCGGCTGCGATCTGGCCCGGCTTGCCGGCGGCCACGGTGATGTCGCCGCTCGCCTTGAGGCGGACGTCGTAACCATTGCCCGCAGCGACGCGGTCGATGGCGAAATTGCCGGTCGTGGTGAGGTTGATCGTGCCGCGCGTGGTAGTGGCGACCAGCGCGCCGGTGGCGTTCACGCGGACCGCCTGGTCCGTCGTGCCCGTGCCGGCGCCGCGGCCGATGCTGCCGGCCGCCTGCAGGGTCACATTGGTGCCGCTGATCAGGTTGTTGGCGTTCAGCATCTCGATGCTGCCGCCGGAGGTGATCGTGGTGTTGCCACTGGCATTGGCGATGCCGCCGAGCAGAAGCACGCGCCCCGCCCCCGTCGAGTTGATCGTCACGGTGCCGGTGCGGGCGCCGGTGAAGCTCATCGCGATGCCGTAATCGGCCCGGATCGAATGGGTCGCGTCGGTTTCCTGACGGACGGTCGAGATGTTCTCCTGGTAGTAGGTCTTCTTTCCGTACCAGGTGCTCTCGGTCCAGCTCTTGCCGACGCTCGCCACCGGGCCCAGCGAACCGTCGGGGTTTTTCGTAAAGAAGGTGATGGTGTTGTCACGACGATAACCGGCCGTGACCGGATCCTCGACGTAATAATAGCCGCTGTTGGGAATGAGGGCGCCGGGCTTGGTGACGGCGGTGTCGAAATTGTACTGGTTCGGCGGATCCGCGGCGAGCGCGTCGATGCCGAGCCAGGACGAGGAGCCCGTGGTCTTGGTGTAGGTCGTGGTGGTGCCGAGGCCGACGCTGAAGGCGTAGCGATAGCCGGTCTTGGGCGCATAGCCGGCGATCATGCCGCCATTCGCAGCCGCGCCGACCTCCGTGCCGTCCTCCTTGAGATTGGCGACATAGCTCGTCACCGACCCGTCCGCGGCCTGGGTCAGCAGGGTCTGCTTGAAGGCGACGCCCTGCCCGGCAGCGGCGAAAGCGCGATCCTTGATGTCGATGATGCCGGCACCGCGCTGCGACAGGTCGATGCGGGTGACGACGACATCGTAGTCGAGCGCATTGTTGATCGTGACGGTGGCATAGCCGCCGAGCGCCCTGAGCTGGGCGGCGTTCGGGCTGGTGTTCAGCATCGTGCCGGTGAGGCTGATCTTGCCGCCGGCGGTCGCGATCTCGTTGATGACGATGCGGTTGTTGACCCGATCGAAGCTCGCCGAGAAACCGTCGCGGGAGAGCGAGCTGATGACGTTGCTGCGCCAGGGATTGGCGCGGATCTGCTCGATCTCGGCCGACACCGCCGAATTCTTCAGAATATCGATGGTGTAGCTGTCGCGGCCGCTCTGCACGAGGCCATTGATGTTGATGTATTGGGCGCTGATGCTGACATTGCCGTCGGCGATCAGCGTCGGCGTCGCGGCGTTCTTCAGCGCGTTGTCGACAGCGGTGGGATTGCCGGCGGCGATGATGTTGTTCGGGTTGCCGCCGCTGATGGTCCCCGCGATCTGGCCGTAAGGATCGGCCATCATGTAGGAGGTCAGGTCCTTGATGGTGACCGCGCCGCCGATCTGGGCGTTCATGGTCTTCACGCGGATATCGGCGAACTGGTTGTAGGCACCGCCGGTCTGCGTGGTGGGGGTGAAGCTGGCATTCACCGCGTAAATCTTGCCGACGATATTGATGGCAGGCGCCGGCAGGATGTCGGTATTGTCGAAATTGGGCTGCGCGCCGCGGGTGTTGGTGATGATGATGTCGCTATTGATGGCGGCTGAGACGACCCCGCCCTGCGTCAGCCTGGAGAAGGCGACGATGCCCGCGAGGCTGGCGGCGTTCTGGCGCTGGTTCTCAGCGACGATCAGTCCGCGGTTGACGCCGAGCTGATCCGAGGTGGTGACGTTGGTGTTGTTGAAGAAGGTCCCGCCGTTCGATTCCGGCATGGTGATGCCGCCGATGTTCAGCGAGGCGCTGGAATCGTTGACGATCTCGACCTTGGTATCGGCATGGGCGTCGAATTCGCCCGAGCCTGAGAGTTCGTCGGCGACCACCGTGATGCGGCCGGCGCCGGCGGTGAAGGCGCCGATGGTCAGCGCCTGGACCTGCTTTTGCACGGCGCGCGCGCCGAGGACCTCGCCGGCCTGGTTGTAGAAGATGTCGGCAAGGCCCTGGCTCGACAGGATGCCGGCGATGCGGTTGACCTCGCTCTTGTAGAAGGCTTGGAGCGTCGCGTTCTCCTTGTAGGAGACGAGCTTGGCCTGCGCATCGTAGAGCTGGCCGACGAGGTCGCTCGACGCCAGAATGTTGCCGAATGTCAGCGTGATCGGCAGACGCTTCAGGACCGTCGTTGCCGTGCCGGTGTCGCCGACGACGAGCTCGAACGTGTTCCTCGTGATATCGGCCGCGCCGAGATTGCCGTTGGCATCGAGCTGCTGGCCGTTGACCAGCACGCGGCCGGTGATCTTGGTGGCGATCGGGGCGTAGCGATCGACCTTGTAGGCGCCCGTACCAACCGTTTCCGTGCCCCAAACGAGCGCCATCTGGTCGATCGCGATGGAGATGTTGCGGGCGATGCCGGTCTCGACCTTGCCGTCGACGATGACGCGGCCGGTCGAACTCTGGTTGGCTGTGCCGGACATTACGGCCTGGCCGCTGCCGCCGAGCAGGCTGTCGATGGCGCCGGCCACCGCCGTCGCCCAATTGGTGCCTTTCGCCTTGGAGTCGGTGCTCGCGGTGCCGAGGCGGTTGGTCAGGAGATTGGCATCGCCGGCCGTGCGCAGCTGGGCGCCGCCCGCGACCGAGACCGTGTTGGTCTGGAGCAGGTTGATCAGCGAGTCGATCGACTGGATCGGGATCGCACTGCCGGCGAAGGTGTCGGTCCGCGCCGAGGTGACGTAGTAATCGTCGAACTGGTTGGCGTCCGTGCCGGCCGTCAGGTTCAGGTTGCCATAGGCCGTGATCCCGGCGTTGGCGCCGATCAGGACGGAGTTGTCCGGGCGGATATCGACCGTGCTGTTGCCGAAGGCCACCGTGGCCGCGCCATAGGTCTCGGAGTTGGAGACCGAGCTCGCATTGCCGGAGCCGTTGGCGCTCGCAGTGAAGGTGCCGAGCGTCAGGATGTCGGCCGAGGCGCCGACCAGAACCTGCGCCTTGAAGTTATCGGCGCGGATCACGGATTTGGCGCCCGCGCCCGAGATGGCGCCGCCGGTGGTCAGCGTGACCTTGTCATAGGCGTCGATCTTGTTGTTCGCCGAGAGTGTGATGCCGCCCTGCGTGCCATTCCCACGGCCGATGGTCGTCAGCGCGGTCTTATTGGCCGAGGAGCTGTCGACATTGACCGTCGCGATGACGTCGATCGTGGTCAGGCTGTCGGCGCCGGCGCCGCTGGCGATACCGCCGGTCGAGCCGACGATGTTCGCCTGGCCGAGCTGGGGCTTGCGGATCGTATTCTGGGCCGAAGCCGAGATCTCGCGCGCGCTGACCGAGGCGCCCGCTCCGATGATCGCGTTGGTGCGGTGGAGGAAGCTGTCACGCACCACGGCACCGCTGCCGGCGAGAGCGCCATAGCTCGCCGTCAGCACCTGGCTGCGGCCTGTCGCCGTGTGGTCTGCGGAGAGGAAGAAAGCGCCGCTGGCGGCCAGATTGCCGTTGAGGTCGGCCTTCACGGCCGGGTCGAGCGAAGCGGTCGTGCTGCCGCCCGAAGCGGTGGAGGCCGAGGCCGCGGTGCCCGAAACGAGCCCGCCCGAACCGGCGATGGCCTGCGTGGCGTTGTCGTCGGCGCTGGTCGCGGTCACGGTCATGGCGCCGGAGGCGATCGGCTTCAGCGTCTTGACGGTCGCGGTGGTGTCCAGCGTCGATTGCGCGTTCGAAAGCGTCGCGCCGGCCGCGACGAGGCCGACGCTCGCGCTGCTGGCATTGGAAACTTGGCGGGCGGCGCTCGCGGCGGCAAGCGTCGTGGTGCCGCTCATCGCGATCTCGCTGCCGGTGTCGAGCGTGGCGGTGATGGTGCCCTGCGTGCGTGCGTCCGTGACCGTCGAGTTGAGGCCGATCAGGCCGCCGACCGCGCCGGTGGCCTCTGAGAAGGCGGTGGGCTTGGTGCTGGGCTGGGCGAGCGTCGCGAGCACGCTGAGATCGGCGCCCGTGAGCTTGCTGTCCTTGGTGGTTGCGGTGACCGAGGCCTGGACCTTGCTCAGCGCCGTCGAGGCACCGATCGCGGCGGTGCCGGCATTGATGCCAGTCGCCTTGGCATGAACGCCGGGCGTGGCGATCGCCGAGATGGCGATGGCCGCGGCCTGCACCTGCGAACCCGTGATGGCGGCCGAGACGACCGGAGTCGCCGCGACATCGGCGACGGCGCCGCCAGCGGCGAGCGCGAGCACGCCTGCGGCAACATTGATGCCGAGGACGGCGGAATCGATGTCGGTTGTGTCGCTGGCCGAGACGGCGACATTGCCCGCCGCCTGCAGCTTGCCGCCGTCGATGCCGGCCGTGACGGTGCTGCCGACGCGGTCGATCGTGGTTGCGCCGCCACCGGCGAAGGTCACGCCCACCGGGCTGAAATTCGCCGCGAGCGAGGCGGTCGCCGCGCGGCTGGTGATCTGCGCCGCCTCGGTGGCGGTGACGGAGACCGCTCCTGCCGAGGTGAAGGCGGTATCGGCGCCGGCGATGCGGGCCGTGATGCTGTTGGCGATCTGGTTTGTCGCCGCGGCGACGGCGACCGAGACGGCCGCGCCACCCAGCGCGCCGAAGCTGGCCGCCACGGAAGCGGCGCCCGTGGTGACCGAAACCGTCGAGCTGTCGCTCGCCGCGACGGCCACCGAACCGGCCTGGATGCCGGCCCCGTCGCCCTCGATATGGGCGGTGACGGCGACCGCGACCTGGTTGCGCGCCCCCGCTCCGGCGCCGGCGCCCTGAACCGAGATCGCTCCGCCGCCGAGCGCGATGGCGCCCGCAGCGGTGAGGGCCGAAATCGTCTGGCTGGAGATCGCCCGAACCTGCAGTGCGCCGACGGCCGTGATGGTCGTGTCGCCCGCCAGCGCCTCGACCGCATTGGCCTGCCGGCGGGTCTGCGGATTGGCGACCTCGCTGTCGGCATAGCCATAGCCGATGAGGTTGACGGCGGTGCTGACGCCGAGGCTCACACCGACCGAGACGCCGCCGACATTGGCGCCGGCCGCGAGCGCGACGGTGCGCGCATCGACCCCGCTGGTGTTTTGCGCGGTGATCGCGACGCCGCCAGCGGCATCGACCGAGCCGCCCGTCGTGGTGGCGCGGGTCTCGCCGCCGATCAGATTGGTGGCGATGGCGCCGCCGCCGGCGACACCGACGGCCACGGCGCCACCCGCGAGCGCAGCCGCTGCGGCCGCGACCGTCGCGGTGATCTGCGCATTGGAGATCGCATTGATGGCGATATCGCCGCTACGCGCCTTGATCGTGGCGGAATCCGAGCGTGCGATCACGGAATCGGCGACGATGTTGAGCGCGGTGGCGATGCCCACCGAAGGGGCGACTCCGACCGAGGCGAAGGCGGCCGCGACGGCGGCGGTGCCGACATCGACCGCGATGGTCGCACTGTCCTGCGCCTTCACGGTGACCGAGCTGCCCTTGATGTCGCTCGCGGCACCGGTGATCGCCGCCGAGGTGGCGATGGCGATCATGTTGCCGGAATAGGAACCCGCTCCCGCAATGCCGACGCTGACGCCGCCGCTGCCGGCGAGCACGGCCGCCATCGCGGCGACCCTGGCGTTGATCGTGCTGGCCGAGGTGGCGGTTACCGAGACCGCGCCCTGGGCATCGAGAACCGTGTCGCTGATCCGCGCCTCGACGCCGATGCTGCCATTGGCATCGAGCGAAGGCTGGTTGCGGGTGGCGTTGCCGTTCTTCGTCGTCCAGGACCCGATCAGGTTCTGGGCACCGCTGAGGCCGACCGCGACAGGCACGGAGGCCACGCCGGAGCCGCTGACGGAGGCCGTCGAGACCACGACATTGGCGTCGATCGCCGAGGTGCGGTTGGCGGCGACGGTGACCGCCCCGGCACTGGTGACACGGCTGACGCCGGTTCCGCCGGTGTCGATCAGCGCCCGCGTGCTGCCGGTGATGATGTTGACGGCCGAGGCTCCGCCGCCCGAGATCTGCACGGCGGCGATGCCGGAGCCGCCCAGGCTGACGCTGGCGGCCGAGACGGTGGCCGCGATGCTGCCGCCGGTGGTTGCCGTGACCGAAACGCCGCCGCTGGTGGTGGTCAGGCCATTGCCGAGATCGCGCAAATAGGCCTCGGTGACGCCGGAGACCGTGTTGGTGGCCACGCTCGCCGCAATCGCGATGCCGACCGAGGCTGCGCCCGAGCCGCCGGCGGTGACGCCCGCCGCCGCCGCGATGGCGGTGATGGCCGAGAGCGTCGAGGCCGAGACGGAGACGCTGCCGGCGCGGATGCCGCCGGCGGAGGGATTGCTGATGAAGGCGCGCGTCGGCACGGCGACGGTATTGACCGCACCGCTGACAGAGCCCGCCACCGAGACATCGGCCGCGCCGCCGCCCTGGATCGAGGCGGAGATGGCCGCGACATTCGCCCGGATCGTCTGCTGCGACAGGGCCGTGACCGAGAGGGCACCGCCAGCCGTCACGGAAGAGGCGTCGACAGAGGCCTGGACCTCGCTGCCGCCGGCGATCTCGTTGACCGCCGCGACGATGCCGATCGCCACGCCGACACCGGCCGCGCCGCCGCCGCCCGCAGCGGCAGCCGCCGCATCGACGCTGGCGAGGATCGTGGCATCCGCCGTGGCGAGAATGGTCACCGCGCCGCTGGCGGTGAGCTTGCTCGCGGTGACGGTGGCGTCGGTCCTGGTCGAAATCGCGTTGCGCGCCCCGGCGCCGCCGCCGGTCACGCCGACGCCCGCCGCGCCGCCACCCGCCACGGCCAGCGCCGCCGCGGCAGCGATGGCCTGGATGGACCCCGCGCTGCGGGCGGAAACAGAAAGATCGCCTGCCGTCGTGGTCACGCCGTCATTGGCCGCGTCGATCCAGGCGCGGACATCGCCCGCGATGCTGTTCAGCGCCAGCGCGAAGCCGACGGCGACGGAGACGCCCGCCGCGCCGCCGCCCGATCCGGCGAGCGAGGCCGCTCCGGTGATCGCGGTGATGGCGGAGGTATCGGAGGCCGCGATCGCGACGCTGCCGGCCTGGATGCCGGTGCCGTCGCCCTGGATGAAGGCGCGCGTGGTCACGGCGATGGCATTGGCCGTCACCGACCCTGCCGCGCCGACCGAGACGCCCGCCGCACCGCCGCCCTGAATGGCGGCGGAGGCGGAAACCACCGTCGCAGAGACGGTCTGGGCCGACGTCGCGGTCGCCGAGAGCGCGCCGGCGACGATGAGGCTGCTGTTGCGGGCATAGGCCTCGACGACGAGGCCGGTGCCGGTCGCAGTATCGACCCGGTCCTTCCCGCTGCCGCTGGTGGTCCAGCTGCCGATCCTGTTCTCGGCTCCGGCGACGCCGACCGCGACGCCGACACCGGCGGCTCCGCCGCCACCGCCCGAGGCCGCGAGGGCTGAAACGATTGCGGTGATCGTCGCGCCGGACGTCGCCGAAAGGATCAGCGCCGCGGCGCTGTTCACGGTGCTGGCGTCGATGAAGGCCGAGATCGCACCGGTGATGACGTTCGAGGCGAAGGCACCGCCGCCGCTGACGCCGACACCGGCCGCACCGCCGCCAGCCACGGTGAGCGCCGCAGCCGCCGCCGCCGCATAGATCGAGCCGTCGCGACGCGCGCCGACCGAGACATCGCCGCTGCGTGTCCTCACCAGATTGTCGGCATTGCGGATCGACGCCTCGACCGCGCCGGTGATGCTGTTGAGCGCGAGCGTGAAGCCGACCGCGACCGCGACACCGGCCGCGCCGCCGCCCGCACCGCCCAGCGAGGCGGAGCCGGCCAGCGCCTTGATCGCCGATTGGTCGCGGGCGGAGAGGGTGACGCTGCCGGCGTCGATGCCGGTCGCGCCGTCGCCGCTGATGCTGGCGCGCGTATCGACGCCGATCGCGTTGGTCACGACCACGCCGGCCGCCGCGACGCCGACGCCTGCCGAACCGCCGCCGCCGATCGCGGCCGCCGCAGCCACCACCTGCGCCTCGATCGTCTGGGCCGAGCGGGCCGTCACGGCAAGGGCGCCCGTCGTCACCGCGCTGGTGTCGTTCAGGGCGGCGACGACCGAGGACTGGCCGCCGATCACCGGGCTGTCGACGCGGCTCCTATCGGTGCCGCTGGTGGTCCAGCCACCGATCTGGTTGGCGGCGGCGGACGCACCGACGCCCACGCCCACGCCGGCAGCCCCGCCACCGGAACCCGCGAGGCTGGCGGCGGCAACGGTGGCGGTGATGGTCGAGGTCGCTTCGGCGGTCACGGTCAGGCTGGCGCTGCCGGTGATGCGGCTCGAATCGATATGCGCGCTCGTCGCCGTGACGATGTTGTTGAAGGCAAAGGCGCCGCCGGCCGAGACCGACACGCCGGCAGAGCCGCCGCCACCGATGCTGACGGCCGCCGCCGCGGTGCGCGAGGTGATCGCGGCATTGCTGGTGGCCCTGACCAGAACCGCGCCCGTCGCCGCCAACCCGTCCGTGAGATGGGCGATGCCGGCTTCGACGCCGTTGACGATGGTGTTCATCGCCAAAGCGAAGCCGACCGCGACGCCGACACCGGCAGAGCCGCCGACGCCGCCCGCGACCGAGGCCGAGCCGGCGATCGCGCTGATCGACGAGCCATCCGTCGCGGTGACGCTGACGGCGCCGGCTGAGATCGCATTGCTGGCGATGAGGCTGCCGGCGATGCCGTTGCCCTCGATGAAGGCCCGCGCCGAGACGGCGATAGCGTTGACCACGGCCGTGCCGGCGACCGAAACGCCGACGCCGGTCGAACCGCCGCCGCCGATCGCGACGGCTGCCGCCGCCACGAGCGCGCTGATCTGGTTTTGCGACTGGGAATCGACCGTGAGCGCGCCCACGGCCGTCACCCCGGTTCGGGTCAGCGATGCTTCCACCACCGTGCCGCCATTGGCGGCGAGGCTGTTGCGGCGGTCCTTCCCGGTGCCGCTCGTGTTCCAGCTGCCGATGCGGTTCTCCGCCCCGGCGGCGCCGATGCCGACGCCCACGCCGTTCGAGCCGCCGACGCCGACCGCGAGCGAGGCGGCGACGATGCCGGCCTTGATGGTCGCGGAGGCTTCCGCCGTCACCGAGACGGCGCCCGCGCTGTCGATCAGGCTTTCGTTGGTGGTGGCGCGGGTCGAGGTGTTGATGACGTTGGAGGCGAAGGCGCCGGCCCCCGCGACCGCGACGCCGTTGCTGCCGCCGCCGCTGATGCTGATGGCGGCGGAGGCCGCGACCGCTTCGACCGAACCGGCCGATTTCGCAGCGATCACAATGTCTCCGGCGGTGGTCTTCAGGCCCTGATCGAGATTGTTCAAGCGAGCCGAGACGTCGTTGCCAATCTGATTCAAGGCGATGCTGACGCCCATTGCGACCGACACGCCGGTGGTGCCGCCGACGCCGACGGCCAGGCTCGCGGAGAGCGCGGTCGCCTTGATGGCAGAGCTGTCCTGCGCGCGCACCAAAGCGCTCGCGGCACGGATTCCGGGCGCGGTTCCGCTGCCGTCGCCATCGACCAGCGCCTGGGTGGCAAGGCCGATCATGTTCTGCGCGTAGGTGCCGCCGGCCGCGACGGCGACGCCGTTCTGGCTGGAGGCGGAGAGGCCGGCCGCGATGGCCAGGATGGTGGCGTCGATCGTGTTGGTCGAGGTCGCGGTGACGGAGAGCGCCCCGGTGGCCCGGACGCGGCTGCCGCTCAGCGTCGCGGTGACGCCGGCGCGGGTGCCCTGAACGGGGGTGTCGGAGAGGCGATTGGTCGCCGCGTCATAGGCGGTCCCGGCGCCGATCTGGTTGAACGCGATCGCGATGCCGAGCGCACCCGCGCCGGCCGACGCGCTGCCGGAGGCGCCGAGCGAGGCGGAGGCTGCGACGATGGCGGCCGCGATATCGAGCATGCTCGTCGCCTGCACCGTGACGGCGCCGGCGGCATCGATCACCGTCCCGGAGATGGCGGCCGCCGTGGTGGAATCGATCAGGTTGACCGCGCCGGCTCCGGCCGCGGCGACGCCGACGCCCGTATTGGACGCGCTGACGCCGGCCGCCATGCTGGCGGCGGCCGCGACGGTGTGGATGCTGCCCGTGCTGGCGGCCGTGACCGAGACCGCGCCGGTGCCGGTATCGACAGAGCCGATATTGGCGAGCCGGGCCGAAACGGCACCGGTGATGCGGTTCACCGCGACGGTGGCGCCGATCGAGACCGAGGTCGCGGTCTGCTCGCCGAGCGCGACCGAGAGCGTCAGGGCACCGAGATTGGCGGAGATGAGCGAGGCGTTCGAGGCTGCGACCGTCACCGAGGAGCCGGTCACGACCGCCGCATCGGCGATCTCGGCCACGGTGGCGACGCCGATGGTGTTGCCGGCGCCGGCGCCGGCGAGTGAAACGCTGGTCGCATTGCCGGTGCCGCTGGCGGAGACGCCGATCGAGGCGGCCAGAACCAGCGCGTCCACCGTGCGCTGCGTCCGTGCGGTCACCGCGACGGCACCGGCGCTGTAGACCGAGCCCCGCAGAACCGAAGCGCGCACCTGATCGGCCGTGCCGATCTCGTTGGTGGACACGGACACGCCGATCGAGACGCCGACCGCATTGTCCTTGGTCGCGACGCCGGCCGCCACCGACAGCGCGCCCGTGAGCGACTGGATGGTCGAGACGTCCTGCGCCGTGACGCCGAGCGAGCCGACCGCGCTGCCGGCTGTGCCGACCGGGCTGTCGGTGATTTCGGCGACGGTCGAGCCGGTGATGGTGTTGAGCGCCAACGCGCCGCCGCCGCTGACGGCGGCGCCCTGCCCCTGGCCGCTGATCTGCGCGCCGACGGAGGCGGCGATGGTCTGCGCGACGATGCGCGCCTCTCGAGAGGCCGAGACGGCGACCGCGCCTGTGCCCGTGACGGAACCCGCCGAGCGGATGGCGGCAGTCACGCTGCTGGCGATGTCGTTCTTCGAGACCGAGGCGCCGATCGCGACGCTCTGGCTACCGCCGGTCGATTTGCCGGTGAGATTCGCCGAGACCGAGACGGCACGGGCGTGAGCCTCGATGGCCGCACGGTCGCGCGCGGTGACGCCGACGCCTTCCGCGCCCGAAGCGACGGCCGCATTGGCGAGGCCCGTCTCGTCGATCAGCGCGGTCAGGCCGGTCGCGATCTTGTTGCCGGCGTAAAGACCCGCGCCGGTGAAAGAGGTGTTGCCGCTGCCGGAGCCGCCGGAACCGCTGGAGGCACCGACCGCGACGGCGGTGGCGCCGATCTCGGCGGTGATCGACGCATCGGACTGGGCCGCCACGGAGATGCGCCGGTCGGCACGCAGGCTCGATCTGGTGACCTTCGCCGCGGTGTTCAGCGTCGAGGTGGTGCCGGAGCCGAAGCCGTTCCCGGTCGGCAGGCCGCTGCCATAGAAGCCGACCATGTTGAAGGCGAGCGTCACGCCGATGGCGACGGCGGACGCCGCGTCGCTGCCGATGGCGACCGACACCGCCGTGGCGTCGGTCCTGGCGGCGATCCGCGAGGCGTTCACCGCCTTGACGTCGATCGCGCCGCTGCCGCCCCTGCCCTGCGCATCCTCGGCGGTGGTGCCGTGGGCGCGGATCGCGCTGCTCGCGATATGCGCGTCCACGCCGCCGAGAATGGTGTTGAAGCCGAGCGCGCCGCCGCCGGCGAAGCTGAGATTATCGCTCTTTTCCTTGCTGATGATCAGCGAGATCGCGGAGGCCGAGGTCTCTGCCGTTATCGTCGCGCCGCTGCGCGCCGTCACCGCCACATTGCCGCTGGCGGCATCGAGATCGGCGACCGAGTCGATGCCGGCGGCTAGTTCGCCGTCGACGATGGTGTTGCGGGCGAGGCTGAGGCCCACCGTGACGGAGGTTTTGGTCTGTGTGGTGCCGGTACCGCCGGTCCCGCCCGTGCCTCCGGTTCCGCCCGTGCCCCCCGTTCCCGACGTATCGGGCAGGACATAGGCGACCGCGATGACCGGTGCGCTGACCTTGGCATTGATCGCCGAGCTGCTCTCGGCCGTGATCGCGACGCCGGCGGCATGAACGCTCGCCGCATTGGAGAGCTCGGCCGTCGTCGCGAGCTTGATCAGATTGAGGGCGCTGACACCGCCGATGCTGGTCGTCGCCTCGCCGACGCTGGTGACGGCATTGGTGATCTCGGCGTCGATCGTCGCCTTCGTGCTCGCGGTCACGGAGACGAGACCGGTGGCGTTGATCGGTGTTGAATCGATCAGCGCCCGCGCCGCGAAGGGCTGCTGGCCCTGGATGATGGTCGCCAGATCGGTGCCGACCAGCGCATCGACCATATCCAGCAGGAAGTTCTGCGAGGGCGAGCCGATCTTGTTGGCGGCCAGCGTGATGCCGACCGAGGTGCCGCTCGATTCGACGGTGCTGTCGATGTTCGCCTTGATCGCGGCGGTGTTGGTCGCGGTGGCGGAGACATTGCCGACGGTCGCGGGTGTCACGGCGGCCGCGTCGCCGAGCTTCGAGCCACTGATGGTCGCCGTCGCCGAACCGAGCACGGTGTTGCCGGCGATGACGGCGCCGAGGGCCAGCGAGGTGCTGCCGGCTTCCTTGCCGGGCGGCAGCTTAGACTCGACCTTGCTGGTGATGGTGGCGGTGATGCGGCCAGTCTGGCTTGCGGCGACGGTCACGTCACCAGCGCGGGTCACGACCGTATTCGTCAGATCGGCCGCGGCCGAGCTGCTCACATTGTTCTGGACCAGAATGCCGCTGACGGCGGTTGCGTAAGGCTTGGCCGGGGTGGAGGAGGTGCCGGTCCCGCCGGTCCCTCCCGTCCCGCCGGTGCCACCCGTTCCACCCGTGCCGCTCGTGGGAACAGGCGTCGAGGAGCCGGCCGTGTCGGCGTTCTCGCCGAGGTTGAGAATGCCGGGCGGCAGGAACTTGACGAATTCCTGCAGGTTGTTCTCGCGCCAGCCGGCCGCGTTGGGGAGATCGGCCCCCTGGAAGTCGAACGATCCGGCCGCACCAAAATAGACATAGAATTTGTCGGCGCCGTTGACCTTCGCATAGGCGATGTCACCGAACTTGACGTCCTGCCGCCCCGACGCGGTGGTGAAGTTGTAGTTCTCGAGGATCTTCTTCGAGAAGTCCTGGAGAAGGCTGGGCTTGGTCAGGCTCGACAGCGCCGACAGGGTGTTCTCGGCGGTGATCGTGCCGGCGCTCGCCGCGCTGACGGTCAGGGCGCCGCCGGTGGAGACGGTCTTGGCCGGTACCGCGGTCTCATCGATCGAGGCGACGGCGCGAGCGTTGACCATGTTGCTCGACAGGGCGAGGCCGACCGCGAAAGCGCTGGCGTCCTTCAGCACCGCATTGGCGGCGCTGGCCTTGTTCGTGAGCGTGGCCGCGATGGTGGCGTTGGAGTTCGCCTGAACGCTCAGTGCATCGCCCGCGACGACGGTGGTCGCGACGATCCGCGCGGAGGCGCCGTTCGGCGTGTCGTCGAGATGCTGGGCGTTGGCGATCACCGGATCGCCGGTGATCGTATCGACCGCGCGGAACAGCACGTTCTGCTCGCGCCAGCCCACCGTGTTGAAGGCGAGCGTGACGGCGACGGCGCCATTGTCGCTGGAGGTGGCGGTCTTGGTGCTGGAGTCGATGTGCGAGGTGTCGGCGGCAGTGACGGCGATGGACGCCGCGCTGTCCAGGGAGCTGTTCGTCATCAGCGCGTCGGCGCGGCCCAGCACGGTGTTGGTGGCAATGATGCCGCCGATGGCGAGGCTGCGGGTCTGGGTGGTGTTGGACGAAGCCTGGCCCCCGGTCGGCTTGTAGGAGCTGGCGGACTTGACCTTGGCGCTGCTGTCGGCGGTCGCGGTGATCGTCGCCGCGTCCGTGGCGGTGACGGCGATGTCGCCGGTCGTCACGATCCGCGCGGAGGTGATGGTCGCGCTGGCGTCGGCATGCACCGAATTCAGGACGACGAGCCCTCCGATCGCAAGCGCATTGGCGCTCTGCGGGCGAGTATTCGCGGCAGGGTTGGTCGAGGACGGATCGCCGGTGGGCGCGGTCTTGTTGTCGGTCGGCGTGGCAGCGGCAGGGGTCGTCGGCGTGGTGCCGGTTCCGCTCCCCGTTCCCGTGCTCGGGAGCTTGAAATCATCCGGCAGGAAGGAGGAATCGAGCGAACGCTTCCAGAGCAGCTTGTCGGTGAAGTCGGTCGCGGCGAGGTCGAGCGACGTCGTGGTTCCGCCCATATAGATGTAGATGTCGCCCGCCTTGTAGTCGCTGGCGCTGTTGGCGATCTTCACCCAATCGGCCTTGCCGCTGGTCTTCGTCGTCAGGTCGATGCCGCCGATGAGCGCGTCCTTGAGATCGTCGGACGCGACATATTTCCAGATCTGCCCGCCCGAGGTCGCCAGCGTCTGGCCGGTCTTGACCGTGACGCGGCTCGCGCTCGCGGCGCCGGCCTGGTCGTAGGTCGGCTTGGCGTAGCCATCGGCAATGCGCACACGCGCGCCGAAGCTCACATCCTGAAGGTTCGCTGTCTTCTTGTCGGCGGAGGTGGTGCCGAGCGAGGTGTCGAAATCGGAGAGGCTGAGCCCGAACTGGCTGAGGAAGGCGTCGAGATCGGCCTTGATGCCGTCGATGCGCTCCTGCGCCGCCTTCTTCAGCCCTTCAACGCTCAATTCCTGACCCAGCAGGTTGCCCAGCACCTGCTGGGCGGCGCTGCCGGCGCGCAGGGCCTCGTCCTTCAGTAGGCCGAGCTTGGAGGCTTCGATCAGCCCTGAGACGGCGTCGCCGCGGGCCTTCTGCGCATCGGTCGCGTTGAGCGCGCCGGAGAGCTTGCCCTGCGCGATCGTCAACGCGCCCTTGAGCGCCTGGTTCTCCGTCGCGGTGCCGATCTTGGCGACGATGGCATCGATCGCGGCGGAGATCGCGCCGTCGAGCGCCGCCAGGGCGGTCGCATCGAGATTGACGAGCTTGTCGATCAGCGCCTTCGCCTGGGTCTCCAAGGCTTCGAGCTGGGTGAAGGCGCCCTCGGCGAGCTCCTTGGCCTTGGCGATCTGCGCGACGAGCTTGTCCTCGAGCGCCGTCACCTCGGCGGGCAGAAGATCGCGCCGGTTGCGGACGAGATTGCCCTGGATCGTCCGGGCCTGGACCTCGTTGGGGTCGGTCGAGAAGTCCGAGGGCAGGAACTTGTTGATCTTGCTCTGGTCGGTCAGCGCTCCGCCATCCGTCTTGGTGACGGTCGAGCTGGTGACGATCTGAACGTTGGAGGTGATGGAGGCTGCGTTGTCAGCCGTGACGGCGAGCTTGCCGCCGGCACGCAGGATGTCGCTGCCGCCGGCCGCGTCGACCGCCAGCCCGCTATTGTCGATCGAAGCCTGGGCGCTGCCGCTGACCTTGTTGGACGCCAGCACGACACCGAAGCCGCTGCCGCCGGAGCCCTTCATGGCGTCGGTGCTGCTCTGGGCCGCATTGCTGATGGTGGCGTTGATCTTTGCCGCCGCCTTGGCCGCGACGACCAGGTCGAGCCCGGCCGAGGCCTTCGACGAGACGATGCTCGCCCTGGCGCCCGAGCCGACTTCTCCGCCGAAGGCGTTGGCCAGCTCGGGCGAGCCGATCAGCGCGTCGATGGTGTTGAACAGCAGATTCTGGGTCGCGTAGCCGACCGAATTGAAGGCGAGCGTGACGGCGGCCGAGACGCCGCCGCCCTCTCCGCCCGTCGTGGTCGAGGAGGCGCGCAGCCGCGCATCGACGCCGGCCTCGTTGTCCGCGGTGACGGAAAGCGAGCCGGTTTCCGCCGTGGCGGTGGCGCGCAGGATCGAGGCTTCCGCCCCGCCGCGCACGACATTGGTCGCGGCGATGCCGTTGGCGGCGATCAGCGTCGAGGAATTGCGCTGCTGCGGCTGGCCGGCGGTCGGCGTCGCGGAATTCTTGAAAGACTGGCCGCCGGAGGCAGCGACGGTGCTGACGACGGTGGCGGCGATGTCGCTTTTGTCCGATGCGATCACCGAGAGATCGCCATGGGCCACGACCAGCGCATCGGTGATGCGGGCAAGCGCCCCACCGGTCACCTCGTTCATGACGATCAGCCCGCCGAACGCCTTGGAAGCCGGCGGCGGGGTCGGCGCGGTGCTGGCCGGCACGCCCACTTCGGTGGTCGAGGGGGTGACGCCGAAATCGGTCTTGGTCGGCTCGGTCGTGCTCGCCGGGGCGGGCGCGACCTTGTCCAGCTGCGGGGCACCCGCGATAGCGAGTTCGCTGACCCAGTCGCTCGTCGTGTAGTCGTTGCCCTTCAGCGTGACCTTGGCATTGTCAGGGCCGCGATAGACATAAACCGCGCCCTTGATGCCGGTGGACAGGTTGTCGTTGACCGAGAAGCGAACCTTCTCGCCGACGCGCATATACTGATAGCCGTCGAGCGAGGAATAGCGCGGGCGGCTGGTGGTGACCGTGGTGGTGGTGCCGGTCGTCGTATCCTTGGTGACCGTCGTGGTCTCGTCGGCGGCCTGGGTCGTTCCGGCGGTGTCCGTCGGCTTCGTCGGCACCGTCGCGACGGTGACGCCCTCGGCGAGGCTCAGCCATTTGGTGCGGTCGGTATAGTCGGCCTGTCCGAGATCGAGCGCCGTGGTCGTCTTGGCGCCGACATAGACATAAACCTGGCCGTTCACGCCCTTGGCGTTGGCGGCGCTGTAATCGCTCGCGAGCCGCACCCGGTCGCCGGTCAACAGCTGCTTGGCGCCTGATTTGGTCGTGTAGTCATAGGCGCCCAGCGCGCGCGTCTCGGCGATCTTCGCGATGGCCGCGACGGTGCCGTCCACCGCCGAGGCGCTGATCAGCGTACTGGTGGCGGTCACGCCGGCCTGGTTGACGGCCTTCACGGTGACGCTGCCGGCGGCAGAGCGCACCGTCGCCTGGCTGGCGACGGGCGTGACGGCCGGGTCGGGATTGCCGATATAGGCTTCGGCGCGGCCCGAGACCTTGTTGGACGCCAGCAGCGCGCCGGCCGAGATGCCGCGCGCGCCGGTCTGGGCGGTGTGCTCGTAATCGGCGGCCGTTTCCTGCTTGACCTCGTTGCCAAGCGTCGAGGTGATCTGGACGGCATTCTCCCCCGAGACCAGTACGTCGCCGAAAGCGCGGATGGTCGAGCCGGTGATGAAGGCGGTGGCGTTGGCCGGGCGTTCGCTGTTGGTCGCCGAGGCGATCAGCGGGTCGCCGACGATGGTGTCGATGGCATTGAAAAGCGGGTTCTGCGGCACATAGCCGACGCTGTTGAAGGCCAGCACCACGCCGATCGCGGCCGTCTCGCCCGCAACCGAACCGATCGCGCTCGCTTCGATCTCGCCGCTGTTCAGCGCCTCGACCGAGACGATGCCGCCGGTCGGGGTCGCGGCGTCGCCGCCGTCGATGCTGCTGGCGGAGATCGAGGCCTGCGCGCCGTTCTGCACAGCGTTGGTGACGACGATGCCGCCGAAGCCCTTGCCGCCCTCGATGGTGCTGGCGTCGGTCGCGGCGATCTTGGCGCCGGACTCGGCCTTGACCGTCACGTCGCCGCCGGTGGCGACGACATGGACGTTGCGGACGAGCGCCTGCGCCTGACCCTGCACATCGTTGCGGGCGAAGATGGCGCCGAGGCCGGTCGAGTCGATCTTGCCGGTCTTGGGCTGCGATCCGGTCGTGCCGCCGGGTACGATATTGGTGGCGTCGAGCTTCTTCCAGAGCGAGAAATCGCCGAAATTGCGGGCGGTATCGCCGAGGACGGCGCCGGTGATGGGCGTGCCGCCCATATACTGGTAGACCGCGCCCTTCTCGCCGGCGCCCGCGCCTGTCGGAGTCCAGCTGTCGCTCAGGCGGATCTTCTGGCCGAAGGCGATGTCCCGCGTGCCCGATGCGGTGGTGTAGTCGTATTCGCTCAGCAGCTGGTCGGCCGTCTTGAGCGCACCGGTGACCGAGCCGGTCTTCACCGCCTTGGCGCTGGCGCCGACGGTGGTGCTCGCGTCGATCGCGACGCTGTCCTTGGCCGAAACCGCAAGACCGCTGCCCTGAACGGCCTTGTTGTTCGCGCCGCCATCGACGAGCGCGGAGGCCGCGCCGCTGACGCGGTTCATCGCGACGAGACCCGAGACGGCGAGCGCCGAGGCACTGGCGCCCTGCGCGGTCGCCGAGACCTCGTTGCCGAGCTCGGCCGAGATCGCGCCGGAGGATTCGGCCGTGACGGAGACGAGGCCGGTGGCGGTGACGGCGGAGTCGTTGATCGAGGCGCTGGCCTGCGTCGGCGCGCCATTGCCGAGATTGGTGCCGATGACCGCGTTCAGCGTGTCGAAGGCGAGGTTGCTGCTATCATAGCCGATGGCGTTGAAGGCGAGCTGGATGCCGGCGGCGCGCGCCGTCGTCTGCGGCGGGTTGATGGTGCCGCTGCTGCCGCCCGTCCCGGTGCCGGTCGGCCCGGTGGCGGCGGCGTTGATCTGCGCCGCGATGGTCGCCGAGATCGCCCCGGCAGTGGTCGCCTTGACGCTGACGGCGCCGTCATCGCTCGTGGTCGTGACGGTGCTGGCGTCGATCGTCGCAATCGCGACGGCATTCACGGTGTTCGAGGCGATGACAGCGTTGACGGCGAGCGCGGTCGCGTTCGAGGTCTGGGCCTTGTCGAAGGCGGAGGTGGTGCCGGGCGTGCTTTCGGTGGTGTCGCCGGCATCCGCCTTGTCCTTCAGCGTCGCGACCGCCGTGACGGTCGCCTCGGCCTTGGCGGTGATGGTCGCGCCGCGATTGGCGGCGACATCGACGCTGCCGGAGGTCACGTCGCTGCCGGCGACGATCCGCGCGGTGGCGCCGCCGGCGATCTCGTTGCGCACCACCATGCCGCCGACGGAGGTGGCGCCCGAGCCGGTCGCCTTCTTCTGCACGGTCTCGGCATCGTTGACCGGGCGCCAGAGATCGCGGTTGGCATAGTTCGCGGTCTTGAGATCGACCTTGGTGGTCGCGTCGGCGGTACTGTCCGTGCCCATATAGGCGAAGAGAGCGCCCTTCTGGCCGATCTTCGCCCAGGTCGTGGTGTCGGTGTAGTCCGTCGTGGCGAGGTTCAGCGGCGCCGAGGCCGCGGTGCCGAGATAGCGGTAATAGGCGCCCGCCTCGCCCTTGGTCGCGGGATAGCCGTCCTGCAGCAGCACGACATTGCCTGGCTGGACGACGCGCGTGAGCGTCGGTGTGGCCGGAGGCGTCGGCGGGGCAGAGGGGTCGGCCGGATCGACGGCCTTGTCGGCGGCAGGCTTCACCGGCTCGGGCGAGCTCAGGATGGCGCCGGGGAAGTCGAGCAGGACGCGCTGGCCGAGCTTGATCGCGACCGAGCCGGCATTCAGCTTGAAATCGGAGGATTTGGTGGCGGAGGCCTGCGGCAGGCCGCCATCGCTGACCGCCTCGCTGGAGGCCACCAGTTTCACATTGGCGTTGATGGTGGCCACGTCGTCCGCATGGACGGAAAGGGCACCACCGTTCACGACGGTCGAGGCCGAGATGTCGGCGAGGGCCGAGCGGCCCAGCCGGTTGGCGGAGAGCACGCCGCCGATGCTGCGGCTGGAGGCGCTGGCGACGGTGCCGCTGCCGGCGGAGGGGTCCTTGCGCTTGGCGAGGCCTGCGGCCTGAAGGCCGGTGTTCAGCACGCCGCGCTTGAGATCGGCCTTCGCCTTGTCCTCGGCCGATTTGGCGGGGCTCGAGGTGGTGACCACGCTGCTGACCGTGGCGTTGACCGTGCCGGCGCTGGACGCCACGACCGAAACCGCGCCGTCGGCCCGCATGCTCGCATTAACGACCCGCGCGATGATCTGCTGCGCGGCCGGGAGGGCGAAGAAGCTGGTGCCGAGGAAGGCATCGAGCGCGCTGCCGGCGAGCTTCTCGGCGAGAGCGCCGGTCAGCGTGTTGTCGGCCCTGTAGCCGATCACGTTGAACGCCGCAGCGCCGCCAATCGCGGTTGCGCCCTTCTCCGAAGCGCCATTGGCCGATGCGCGGGCGCGGGCGTCGATGGTGGAGAGGTCGATCGCGGTCACCGAGACGTCGCCTGTGCGCCCGGCGGTCAACGCCGTGCCGCCACCCTGCGTCGCGCGGACCGTCGAGCCATCGACGGTCGCCGTGGTATTGCCGAGCACGATGTTGGCGACGATGGAGCCCGCCACGCCCACCTTGGTGGCGACGGCGGAGGCCTCGGCGGTGGCGGCCAGCGTCAGCGAGTTCTGCGCCAGCACCGAGACGCCACCGTCACCGGCGACGAAGGCGTTGCGGATCATGGCCGTGATCGCACGCTCGGAGGTGTTGATGGCGGAGGCGCGACCGACGCCGAGCGCAGCGGTGCTGCCGGAATCCACGCCCTCGACATAGGAATCGGTGTCGAGCGGCAGGCCCGTGGCGGTGGCGGCCGTGGCATCCACGGCTGCGATCGAGATGCTCCCCACGGCCGTGAGCCGGGCGGTATCGACCGAGATGGAGGTCGAGCCGGTGAGGAGATTGCGGGCGTCGATCGCCGCCGCGGTCACTTCCGTGGTGTTGGCGGCGCTGATCGCCGCCGAGCCCATCGCCAGCGCGACGCCTCGGACCTGGACGCTCGCTGTATCGTTCACGGAGTTGGCGACGGCGCCCGCCTTGAGCGGGGTCGCCATCGAGCCGTTGCTCTCGCCGTCACCGGCCACGGCCGTGGTGGTGCCGTTCGCGGTCACCGTGCCCGGCGTCGAGGCGCCGACGATGGTGGAGACGACGCCGCTGTTGCGGGCCGACAGCGACAACGCGCCATCGGAGGTGATGACCGCAGGGTCGGCCTGCGCGGGCGCGCTCGCCGGCAGTGTGCCCGCCACAGGTGTGCCGACGACCACGGCGGTGGTGCGGGCGAGGTCCGTCTTGCCGTTCAGGGCGAAGAAATTCAGCAGATCGCTGAGGACGGGGATGCTGCTGTCGTCGGTCGCGATCAGGCGGGTGTCGACGCTGGTCGTGTCCTTCGCCGAAAGCTCGACCGAGGCTCCAGCGGGAGCGGCCGCGCCGTTCGGGCGGGCCTGGACGATGCGCGCCGCAGGATCGACATCGACGCGGGTGACGTTGGTGACGCTCGTCGCAGTCGATTTGAACGCGCCGGTCACGGCCTGGATCGTCGGCGTCAGCACCTCGAGCAGCGAGGTCTCGCCCTTGGCGACAGCCTTCACCTGGTCGGCGGTCGAGCTGCCGGCATTGGTGAGCGTGCCGACGCCCGGCAGGACGAGGCCCAGTTCCTTGATGTCGATATCGACGGCGGTCTGCGCGCCGAGTTTGACCGTGCCGCCATTGATCCGGCCGGTCGAGGTGACGGAGATCGTGGAGGTGTCGGTCAGCGTGGTGGTGACGGATTTCAGCTGTGGCGAATTGTCCGAGACGAGCTTGACCGTCTGCCCGACCGTCGTGGTGATGTCGGCCGCGCCGTTGCTCGCAGTGACCGTGCCGGCGAGCGAGACGGTCGCGACGCCGTTGGACGTGACCGAGACGGTGGAAGCCAGGGCCGGGATCGTCGCCGAAGCGGCGGTGTTGATCCCGATCGTGCTGCTGACGGCGATCTGCACCGAGGTGCCGCTGATGACCGCGCCCTGGGCGAGGCTGAACGCCATGCGCGCATCGACGCTGCTCGACAGCGCATGGTTCTGATCGACCAGGACGGTGTCGACCGCGGCATCGGCGGCGAGGCGGATACGGCCGGTCGCGGTCAGGCCGGTGGCGCCGGCATCGATCGTATTGGCGCCGGCGCCGCCGGCGAAGGAGACATCGACATCCCCCGCGATGGTGCCCGTATTGCCGAAAATGAGAGCGTCGTCACCGGCCCCGCCTGCCACGGACAAGGCCGCTGCCGGCGGCAGCGACGCGATGCGGAACGTATCGGCACCGGCGCCCAGAACGACGCCGAGGCTCGCGGTCGGCGCGCTGAAGCTGACGAGGCCCGCGCCACCGGTGCTGCCGAGCGTATAGAGCGAGCCGCTCTTGCCCAGCGTGGTGTCGGAGGATGCGCCGAGCGTGGCGGAAAGATCGAGCGTCAGCCCGCTCACGGCGCCGCCGAAGCTGCCGCTCAGGCTGGAATTGGCAGCGAAAGCGAGCTTGTTGGTGCTGCCGGTCGCGCCCTGCAGCGTTTCCACCCCGCTGAACGTCGCCTGGAACCGACCGGCCTGGACGCTGCCCTGGTCGGCGCCGTTCAGCGCCCAATCGGCCGTCGCGCCGGTGTCGAGCACGACCGTGTCGGCCCCGCCCTGCCCCCGGAATTCGAAGCTGGGAAGCGTCGCTCCCGAGGCGTATTTCTGGAACTGCGCGAAGGAAGCGGTATCGACGCGGATGACGTCCTTGTCGCTGGAGCCGGTGATCAGGACCGAGTTCAGATCACCGATATCCCCGGAGGCCAGCACCTTGCCCGGATCGCCGGCGGCGCCCTGCTGGTTCAGATCGATGATCTGGACGCGCTGCACCGGCTGCGACTGGGGATCTGTCGTCTTCGTCGTGTCGATCAGCCGCACCAGAAGCTGATGCTCGGCCGCGGCCGGCAGGCTGTTGCCGATGTCGATGGTGATGTCGGTGTTGAGCAGGACGCGCGGCTCGAGCGGATCGAAGATCAGCCGGTCGCGGTTGAAGGCACGCTCGGCCTTGGCCTTCAGCCGGGCCACGAGGTCGCGCTTGGTGGGACGCAAGGCGCGCGGACGATGCTGCGCCTCGCGCCGTTCGCGGCGGCGGAACAACGCTCCGAAGAACCCCTTGGACTCGAAAGGAAACGCCATCCCACTTCTCCTGCCGCATCCACCCGTGGCCAGCGGGCGGAGCGCCGCGCGCGGTCGCCTCCAAAGAGATGAGACCGCGCGTTCAGCGCCTTGTTCGGCTCCGCTTGCGCCGGGAAAGCGGTAGTCGCTTCTCCGGGCCGGTTCCGCCTATGTGTCGAAGGATCACGGCCCTTTGCGGGGCCGGGACGATCATGTTGGGGCGGCGCGCCGCCGGCGCGTGGCGCTCAGGACTTTTTCGACGTCTTGGCCGGGGCCGCCGGCGGAGCCGTGTCGACCGGGGCGGCAGGCTCAGCCGAGGGCACGCCGATGCGCTCGGCGATGGGCGTCAGGTTCGCGAGCGAGGACAGGTGCTGGTAGATCAGCTCAAGCTCGTCGGCCTGCATCAGTTCGGCGAGCTGCTCGCCGGTCAGCCCCTTGAGCTTGTCGCGGTTGACGACGCTGAAGCCCGAGAGGGTCGCACGCTGGCCGTTGCGGAGCGTGAACTGAGCCTGCATCGGCTCCAGCAGGCCCATCGCCTCCAGCCGCGCCACGAAGATCTTCGTGCGCTGGAACTGCACCTGATAGGCCTGCAGGAAGCCCAGCACGTTCTGGAGATACTGCGTCCGCTCGCCATCGGCGTCGAACAGGCGCTCGCCACGGCCCTCATCGTTGCAGCCGGCGAATTCCTCGTCGACGCAGAGCGTGAAGACGGCATCGGCCTCGTTGGGATTGTCGCTCGAGAAGACGAAGGGATAGCGGCGCAGGAACGCGGGCACATAGCGCCCCGTCCAGGCACCCTGTTCGTCGACATAGAGGTTTTCCGCATCGCGAATGCCCAGCAGCGCCACCGGGATGACGTCACCGGAAGCCCCGCCGAACACGATCGTATATTCGGGGGCGGCACTGCCGAACTCGGCGACCATCAGCGGAACCGAGTTCACGTCTCGCGCGAATTCATAGCTCGAGCCGGCCTTGATCGACCAGGATCCGTGCCGCTGCCGCGTCACCGGGACCGCGCGTTCATATATCAGAAGCTGTTTAGCCATCATCTCGACCCTCGCGCTCCGGCTCAGGCGGCCGAATACGCATCGTCTCTCCGATATCAGGGTCTTAATGGTTTGATGAGGATTTGTGCGATCGTTTGTCTTGACCATGCGTCTCAGCGCTGCGGCGGCGTTTCCCCTGCCACCGGCGCCGACGAGCAGAAAGAGACCCTTTTACCGCTTCCGAGCCCGAATTCGTGACGAAGGCGCGCCACGATGGTTGAACAATGATCGACCCGAAGGCGTTGCAAGCCGCAGCGACCGAATTCATATCGCGCCCCGCGGCGCGATCGGCCGTTCGCCGTCCCGTGCGCGCCGACGGGTCGATGGCCGACGCCTTTGAGGGCCGCTCGATGGGAACGGGATCCCGCTGCCGTGACTGAGCTGCCCCGCCTGCATTACCTGACCACGAGCCTCGACCCGTCCGAAGCCTATCCGATCTGGTGCGAAGTCCTCTCACCGCTGTTCGAGCCCCGGCCCAACACGTCGAACAAGACGCCGCTGGGGTCCGCTGCCGCGATCATCCTGGGCGAGACGCTGATCGCGAGGGTGACGTTCAACAGCCAGGATTTCGTGCGCGATGCGGCGCGCCGCGCGGCGACACCGCACCATGTGATGCTACATCTTTATCTCAGCGGCGGCTTCACCGGCTCCATCACGGGCCAGCAGGTCACGATCTGGCCCGGACAGGTCGCCGTGATCGATCTGGCTCAGGATGTCGAGACGCGCGCGGCGGCGTCCAACTCCATCGCCCTGATCGTTCCCCGCCGGCTGTTTCCGCACCGCATCCTCATGGGCCTGAAGCCGAAGCTCGACAGCATCCGTAACCGTCTTCTGGCCGCGCATATCGCCTCGCTGAGGGCGCGCTGCCTCGTCATGACCAAGGCGGAAGCCGCGCAGGCCGAAAGGGAGATGCTGCAGACGCTGAGCCGGCTTCTCGATCCGGAGGCCGCGATCGCGAGCGAGGTCGAACGCTTGCCGGATGCCAGCCTGATGACGCTGGCGGAGGCGGCGGTGCAGGATCAGATCGCCTCGCCGGATCTGTCTCCGGAGACGCTGGCGGCAGATCTGAAGGTCTCCCGGGCGACCCTCTACCGGCTGTTCGCGGAGCATGGCGGCATCATGCGCTATGTCCAGGAGCGGCGGCTGCTCGCGATGCAGTCGGCGCTGTCCGATCCGCTGGAGCAGCGGACGCTGGCGCGCCTCGCCGCCGATCTGGGCTTTCGCAGCGACGCCCATTTCAGCCGCAGCTTCAAGGCGAGGTTCGGAACGACCGCGAGCGCCTATCGGGCGCTCCAGAAGGAGATTACCGCCCGCGCAGAACTGACCAGCGTCGAGATCGTGAAGAGCTGGTGGGAGCAGGCCGAGGGCGTCTGACGCCTTGCGCCAGCGCGCTCAGCTCAGGCTTCGCCTCCGCCGAAATAGATCGTGACGAAGGGCGCGCCACGCCGGCCCACCCCCGCAGCGATATGGCCGAGCGTTTCAGCACCGTGACGCGCCAGCACGTCGCGGATGTCGCCTTGCGGAACCGCCAGATGCGCAAAGGCAGGCTGGATCACACCGGCGAGAGCGGCGACCGAGAGGCCCGTGGCGTAGAGGTTCAGGTCGTAGGAGAGACGCGGGCTCTCTTCTTCCTTCACTTCGAGGAAATGCGCATGGCCGGTCCCCTCCCGCTCGACGATATCGAGCGCCGCTTCGGCCAGGCCTGCCGTAAAGATCCCGCCCGCATCCTCCCCCAGAGCCGGCAATCGCGCGCGGATATCGGCGGCGCTGCGCACCCTCGGCCAGTGATACAGGGTCGTCACCACGCGCTCGGGGCGAGCGGGATCCCATTTATAGGCACGGTGAACGAGGACCGGATCGCCCCCCGGATCCAGATCCGGGCGGTGCCAGAGGCGATCGGCCCGCGCCGACCATTCGACATAGAGCTTGTAGAGCGGGCCATGCACGCCGTCCTCGTAGCCCAGATGCAGGATGTCGGCATCGACGATCGCCTCGGCCGCCGCCTCACGATAGGGCGCGGGCAGTCCCAGCTCCGCGGCGAGGCTCGTCAGCATCCGGCCGGGATCGGCGCCGAGCGCCGTCCGATGGATGCTGGTCAGGAAGCGCTCGCGCTGCAAGCGACCCTCCTCCGCCTTGATCGAGCGCTCGACGGCGAAAGGCTTGCCGAGCGAGCCCATGAGCTCGGCGAGCTTGCGCCCACCGGCCGTGGCCCGGATCGCGGCGAGGCGGTCGTGCCGAGCCGGATAGGCCTGCCTCGCAGACGCGGCCCCCGGCAGGCTCTCCTCGTCGCGCCCATGGAGAGCGGCGAGAATGAGCCGATGCGGGAGAATCGGCCGCAGCATCGCGTCGTTCTGCGCGCGCACACTCTCGAGCAGGCGCCGGCACTGAAGTTCATCGAGCATGTCGACCGGGGCGAAGACGTGGCGGGGCCAGCGCCCGGCTGCAGCGAACAGGTGATAATGCGCCGTTTCGGGAAAGACAGGCTCGCTGAGAGGCTCAGCGCGGCCGCAGGCCTCGTAAAGCGCCTGTCGCCGCGTCTGTCCAGGTGAAAGAGCGGCTTCGCGACAACCGGCCCAGAAGGGCTCGGCACGGCTTGGCAGCGAGAGACACAGCGAAATCGCCTCCTGCGCGGCGGCGATATCGCGGTCGATTTCGCGGTTGAACGAATCCCGCAGCAACGGCTCGTCCACGCCGCGCGGCAACCACGCCAGCAAGTGCTCGAGGCTGCGCTGGACCAGCAGCCAGCCCAGGCCATGCAGGGGTGGCAGCACCATGGCTGCCGTCCCCAGCGTCACCACGTTCGTGCTCCAGATGCATTTTCGCCTTCCTGCAACCAGGAGGGCGCTCTCGCCGGCCGAGGCGACGCGAACACCGGTCTCCACCGCCTCGTCGAGCAGCGGCACGATCTCGTGATAGCCGGAAGGGTTGGCGCGGTAACGGGTCAGTGCTCTGCCATCGCCCGGCGCCGGGAGGGTGCGGCGTGTGATCGTCAGAGCCGGGCCGGGCGAGAGCTCGAAAGGGTTGCCCGGGTCCGTGCCACTGAGCCGCGCCGAAGAGCCCGTCGCATCAATGAAGAGGTCCCCCTCGAGCCGAGCGCCGCCGCCGAGACGCAAGGCGGCAATGCCGCGCTCGTCGCGAAGGACTTCTTCAACCCGGTCGTCCCAGCAGCGCACACCGCTCGCCAGCGCCGCATCGCGCAGCGCCTCGCACAGCGCGCCGGTGGCGAAATGGAAGCCGTAATCTCCCTCCTCCTCGACCGGCGAGCGCCCCTGCCGCTGAAGCGGCCCCAGCCCCTGCTCTGCCAGCATCGCGACGAGCGAATGATCGGTATAGGCGGGTCCGGCATCGTCGGCTTGCCGCGCCTTGAGCCAGTAATGAAAGAGATCATAACCGCCAGGGCGCGGGCCGCAGGGTCCGAAGGGGAGCAGATCCGTACGGCCGGGCCCGAACCAGTCGGCGAAGCTGCTGCCGAGGCGGTAGGTGCCACCACAGCGCCGCATCAGCGCGTCGCGATCCAGGCCGAGTTGCGCGAGCAACCGCGTGAAGGCGGGGCCGGTGGCCAGAGCGTCGTCGCGGCGGGCCGCCCCTCGCCCTGCCACGATCGCGACGCTCCACCCGAGAGGGCCCAGGCAGCGCTGCAGGAAGGCCGCCGCGAGCCATCCGGCGGGACCACCGCCGGCGATCACGAGCCGCCCTGATCCCGGCGGCACCCCGAGCACGCCGCCGCTCACGCCTCGGGGCCCATTTGCTTCACGCGATCCGCGGACTGGCTGCGATTGAGATGCTGGATCAAGACAAATGCCGATCGCACTCTTGCACCTCACGCGCAGATCTGTCGCCTACCTCAGGATACGCCGGCCGAAAACTTGGCTCGTCAGCGGTAGACATGCCGGGCCGGCGCGAGAGACTTGCAATGGATACCGGAAACGATCAAGACCACTCGGGCGATGGCGACCGCCACAAGGTGCCGGGCCTCCAACAGCAAACGGGAACGCCGGTGAGCGACGCAGGTCAGCAGGGCAACAGCGAAACCCGCCAGATCGCCTGGCGCGAGGACTCAATGGCGACGCATTTCGCGAATGTCGTCAATGTGCAGGGCACGCGCGAGCAGGTCGATCTGTTCTTCGGCACCAACCGCACCTGGAACGTCAGTGAGGCGGATCAGGTGGTCGTCGATCTGTCGAACCGGATCATCCTGACGCCACTGGCGGCCAAGCGCCTCCATGCCGTGCTCGGCGGCGTGCTGAGTGAATACGAGAACCGGCATGGCCGCCTGGATGTCGAAGCCTGATAGCAGCCTTCGCGCGAGCCGTCGGCCGCGAGGCGCCCGGTCGTGAGCGGCGCTGCGCCATCCGGACGCGGTGACGAGGCCGCCTCGGACGAGCGCGTCTTCCTGACCGAGCCGGCGCTCTGGCAGCGGCTGCAGTCCGCCGAGCGTTTCGAGGAGGCGGCGGCGGCCTGGCTCGCTCTGCAGGGCCCGATGCTGGCCGATGCACAGGCGGGAGCCGTGTTCGCCGGTACCGGCGCCGAGACGCTGACGCTCGTCGCGGCCTGGCCGGGGAGTGTGGCCGCCGATCTGGCTGAAACGGCCCGAGCCGCCTGGAGCGAAAATCGCAGCGTCGTCCGGGAGTTGGTGGCGGAGGGAGCCGCTCTGGTCGGCGTGCCGCTGAGCCAGGACGGCACCCTCTTCGCCTGTGCGGTCTTTCGCCTCACCACGCGCGATCCGGAGCGCTGGCGCGCCGCGATCCGACGGATCGGCTGGGGCGCCGCCTGGCTCGTCGCCAGGCAGAGCGGCGCCGCCGCCAGCCGGGATTCGGCGCAGCTGGGCCGTGCGCGCGCCGCGCTGGACCTGTTGGCCGGCGCGCTCGAACAGACACGCTTCGCCGCGGCGTGCCTCGCGAGCGCGACCGATCTCGCCATCCGGTTCGACTGCGCCCGTGCCTCGATAGGCTTTTCCCAAGGCCACCGCAGCCGGGTAGCGGCGATCTCGCACACCGCCCAGTTCGGTCACGAGATGAATCTCGTGCGCAGCCTCGGCGCCTGCATGGATGAGGCGCTCGACCAGCGCAGCCTGATCCTCTTTCCCTCAGCCGCCGAAGAGGCGGTGATCACCACGGCCCATGCCGAACTGGCGCGGCTGCGCCATAACGGCCATGTGCTGACGGTTCCGTTCCTTGCCGGGGACCGCTTCGTCGGCGCCTTCACGCTCGAACGCTCGGGCGACCAGCCCTTCGACCCGGAGACGATCGAGATCATCCGCGCAGCCTGCGCCGCCGTCGGCCCGGTGCTGGAAGAAAAGCGGCTGAACGATCGCTGGTTGCCGCGCAAGCTGTTCGACAGCGCCCTCGACGGGCTGAAGGCGCTCATCGGCCCCGGCCATGCCGCCGCCAAGCTCACCTTGCTCGTGCTGGCGGGCCTCGTGATCTTATTCTCCCTGGTGAAGACCGATTACCGCGTCACCTCGGATGCGCGCATCGAGGGTCTGGTGCGCCGGGCGGTCGTGGCACCCTATGACGGTTATCTGAAGACGGCCGAGAAGCGCGCGGGCGACACCGTCCGGCAGGGCGAGCTGCTGGCGGCGCTGGAAGACCGCGACCTCGTGCTGGAGCGTCTGCGCTGGGTGACCGAGCGCCAGCAGCGCGTCTTCGAATACGACAAGGCGCTGGCGACGCGCCAGCCCGCCACGATCAACATCGTGCGCAGTCAGATCGATCAGGCCGAGGCGCAGATCAAGCTGGTGGACGAGCAGCTGGCGCGGCTGAAATTCTACGCTCCCTTCGATGGGCTGATCGTCTCCGGCGATCTCAGCCAGTCGATCGGCGGGGCTGTGAGCCGGGGGCAGGTCCTTTTTGAGGTCGCGCCGCTCGACGATTACCGCGTGATCCTCCATGTCGACGAGCGTGTCGTGGCCGACGTCAAGCCGGGCCAGCGCGGCGAGGTGCTCGCCAGCGCGCTGCCGGACGAGCCCTACCCCTTCGTCGTGCAGCTGGTGACGCCTGTCGCGGAGACGCGCAACGGGCGCAATGCCTTCCGCGTCGAGGGCCGGCTGGCCGAACCCTCGACCCGACTGCGGCCGGGCATGGAGGGCATCGGCAAGGTCGAGGTCGATCGCCGACTGCTGATCGCGGTCTGGGCCCGGCCCGTGATCGACTGGCTGCGCCTCTTTCTGTGGCACATCTCGCCCTGACGCGCCCATGGCATCGCTGTTCAGCCAGTCCTGGTATCGCGTCAGCGGGTTGAAGCCACGGCTGCGCGGCCATGCCGAGATCCACCGGCAGCGCTTTCGCGGCGCGGTCTGGTATGTGCTTCAGGACCACCAGACCGGCCGCTTTCATCGGCTGTCTCCTTCGGCGAACCTGTTTTTGTGCCTGATGGACGGGCAGCGCAGCGTGCAGGAGATCTGGGAGATCGTCTGCGCGCGGGCGCAGGACGATCCGCCGACGCAGGACGAGACGATCCGGCTTTTGTCCCTGCTTCACGGCTCCGATCTTCTCCAGGGCGCCTTTCCGCCCGATTTTGCCGAGCTGTCGGAGCGCGCGGCCTCTCATGCCCGGCGCACGATGATGGCGCGCATCCGCAACCCGCTGGCGCTGCGCCTGCCGCTCTTCGATCCCGACAGGGTGCTGGATGCGCTACGGCCGCTCTATCAGCCGCTGTTCTCGGGCTTCGGCCTCATCTGCTGGCTGGCGTTGGTGGCGACCGGCATCACGATCGCGGCCCTGCACTGGCGCGAGCTGGTCGGCGACGCCACCAACCAGATGCTCACGGCCCAGAGTCTCGCGCTGATGGCTGTGACCTATGTCGTGGTGAAGGGGCTGCACGAGCTGGGCCATGCCTGCGCGGCGAAGGCCTGGGGCGGGGAGGTCCACGAGGTCGGCGTCATGCTGCTCGTGCTGATTCCGGCTCCCTATGTCGAAGCCTCGGCGGCCGCGGCGTTTCCGAGCAAATGGCAGCGCATGGTGGTGTCGGCGGCCGGCATTATCGTCGAGCTCGCGCTTGCGGGGCTGGCCTCCATCGTCTGGGTTCTGGCGGAGCCGGGCCTCGCCAAGGCCGTGGCGTTCAACGTCATGGTGATCGGCGGCGTCTCGACCCTGCTGTTCAACGGCAACCCGCTGCTGCGGTTCGACGGCTATTACATCCTCGCCGATCTGATCGAGATCCCCAATCTCGCGGCCCGCGCCAACCGCTATGTCTTCTACTGGATCCAGAAGCACCTGTTCCACATCCACGAGGCGGAAAGCCCCGTGACCGCTCGAGGCGAGCGGCGCTGGCTGGCGGGCTACGCGGTCGCATCGTTTCTCTATCGCATGATGGTTTCGCTCGCGATCGCGGCGGTGATCGCGACGCAGTTCTTCATCTTCGGCGTCGTGCTCGCCATCGTCGCGGTCGCGGGGATTCTGGTCGTCCCGGTTTTCAAGGGAATCCGGTTCCTGCTGATGGACCCCAAGCTGCGCGGGCGCCGTCGCCGCGCGCTCTGGATCAGCGCCGCCGCGGCGGGCGCGGTGCTGGCGGGACTGTTCGTCGTGCCACTGCCGCATGCCACGATCGCGCAGGGCGTGGTCTGGGCTCCCGACCAGTCCGAATTGCGGGCCAGGGTCGATGGCGTGCTTGCCCGGATCGACGCCAGGCCAGGGCAGGCTGTGGCTGAAGGCGAGCCCCTGCTGACGCTCGACGATCCCGTCCTGACGGCGCGCGTCGCGGTGCTGGCCGCGCAGCTCGAGGAGTTGCGCCAGCGCTATGACGCGGTGCGGCTGACCGACAGGGTGCAGGCCGAAATCCTGAACGAGCAGATCGCCAGCACGGGCCAGACCCTCGCCTCCTTCCGCAGCCGCTCCGCCGATCTGACGCTGAGCGCCGGCCAGGCGGGACGGTTCGTGCTGCCCGAAGCGACCGATCTCGTCGGCCGCTATGTCCATCGCGGCGACCGCCTCGGCTATGTGCTGAAGGCTGAGGATCCGGTCATCCGGGTTGTGGTGCCGCAGGCCGATATCGATCTGGTGCGCTCGCGGCCCGGCCCCGTCGCGGTGCGCCTCGCCGACCGGCTGGAGGAAATCCGGCCCGGCCTGATCCTGCGCGAGATTCCGGGCGCGCAGAGCGAGGTGCCGAGCCCGGCGTTGACCACCCAGGGCGGCGGGCCGATCGCGATCGACATGAGCAATCCGCAAAAGCCGCGCGCGCTACAGAGCCTCTTCGTCTTCGACATCCGGCTTGCCGGCGGCATCCCGCTCGATGTGATCGGGGAGCGGGCCTATATCCGCTTCGACCATGGGCGCGAGGCCGTTGGCTGGCGGGCCCTACGGGGATTGCGCCAGATCTTCCTGAGCCAGTTCCGTGTCTGACGGCGCCGCCCTGCCCGCTCCGGCGTCCGCCATGCGGCTGCCTCAGGCGCGCGCCTGGACCGAGCGGCCGGTTCCGCGCGACGGCATGCTGGACCGCGCGATGAACCGGGTCGTCGGGCTCGCGCAGGCGCGGCTGGCCACGCTCCATGGCCGGCGTTATCGCAGGATCGCGGCGCTCGCCGCGCTGGAGGCCCCCGCGCTGGCGGAGCTGACGGACGAGGCTCTCGCCGCGCGGATTCCGGCCGTGGCGCGCCGGCTGCGGCGCGGCGAAAGCCCCGAGCCCGCGGCGCTCGCTGCCGGCTTCGCGCTGATCCGCGAATTTTCGGGCCGCCTGCTCGGTCAGCCGCATTATCCGGTGCAGATCATGGGCGCGGCCGCGCTCTTCGACGGGCGGATCGCGCAGATGGCGACGGGCGAAGGCAAGACGCTGACCGCCGCGCTCGCTGCCGCGACGGCAGCCCTCGCGGGCATTCCGGTCCATGTCGTCACGGTCAACGCCTATCTCGCCGAGCGCGATGCCGAGGCGATGGGCCCGCTCTATCGGGCGCTCGGCCTCACGGTCGGCGTGATCCGGGAGAAGCAGGAACTCGCCGAGCGCGCCGCCGCCTATGGCTGCGACATCACCTATTGCACCAACAAGGATCTCACCTTCGATTACCTCAGGGACCGGATCACCCTCGGGCAGCGTGCCAGCGATGTTCGCCTGAAGCTGGAAGGGTTGCTCAGCCCGGCCGGGCCGGAGCCGAGGCTGCGCCTGCGCGGCCTGCATTTCGCCATCGTCGACGAGGCGGACAGCGTGCTGATCGACGAGGCGCGCACGCCGCTGATCATCTCGGCCGAGGTGCCCTCGCAATTCCCGCCGCAGATGCTGGGCCGGGCCTTCGCGGTCGCGCAGGCGCTGATGCAGCGACGCGACTATCTCATCGTGCCCGGCGAACGCCGCATCGTGCTGCTGCCGGCGGGCCTCGATGCCATCGAGGCGGCGACGCGGGAGGATGGCCCCGCCTGGCGGGCCAAGGTGACCCGCGAGGAGCTGGTGCGGCAGGCCCTGACGGCCCTTTACCTGTTCCACCGGGACGAGCACTACATCCTGCGCGAGGGCAAGGTCGTCATCGTCGACGAATATACCGGCCGCGTGATGCCGGATCGCTCCTGGAGCGATGGGCTGCACCAGATGATCGAGCACAAGGAAGGCTGCGCGCTGTCGGCCGGCCGAACGACGCTGGCCCGCATCACCTATCAGCGCTTTTTCCGCCGTTATCGCCGGCTGGCGGGCATGACGGGTACCGCAGGCGGCATCGAGGCCGAACTCTGGGCCGTGTTCGGGCTGGCCGTGGCGCGCATCCCGACCCACAGGCCGATCCGGCGCCGGCATCTGCCGGACCTGGTGCTGGCGGACACGAAGGCCAAATGGCGCCACGTCATCGCCCGCGTCGGCGAATTGCACCGGGCCGGGGTGCCGGTTCTGATCGGCACTCGTTCGGTCGCGGCGGCGGAAGAGGCCAGCGGGCATCTCGCACAGGCGGGGCTGGACCACCGCCTGCTCAGCGCCGCGCAGGACAAGACCGAAGCCGATATCGTCGCGCAGGCCGGAGCGGCCGGCCGCATCACCGTCGCCACCAACATGGCCGGGCGCGGCACCGACATCAAGCTTGCGCCCGGCGTCGCCGAAAGTGGCGGGCTCCACGTCATCATGATCGAGCGGCACGACGCCCGGCGCATCGACGATCAGCTCGCCGGCCGCAGCGGACGGCAGGGCGAGCCCGGCTGCTTCCAGGCCATCCTCTCGCTGGACGATCCGCTGCTCGACGGCCGCCCCCTCGGCGGAACGGTCGCCCGTCTGGCTCTGGCGACATTGCCAGCGCTTCTGGCTCAACCGCTGGCGCGCGCCATCCTGAGCCGGGCTCAGGCCGCAGCGGAGCGCCTGCATGCCCGCATGCGGCGCGAGCTGATGGCGTCCGATCTCAGCCACGACAAGATGCTGGCCTTTTCCGGCCATTCCGAATGAGGAGCTGCACGATGAGCCGCCATTCGACCCCGCAGGCGCTCGGCCTCGCCATCCTGCTGATGGCGGGCGCGCCGCAAGCTTTCGCGCAGGGCGCGATCGGGCCGCTGGACTGCGTCATCGAGCCGGCCCAGCGCGTCAAGATCGGCAGCGCGACGCTGGGCATCCTCAAAAGCGTGGCGGTGAAGCGCGGCGACGTGGTGGAGGCCGGCCACATCATCGCGCGGCTCGACACCAGCGTGGAGGAGGCCAATCTGGCGCTGGCGGAAGCCCAGGCCAGGAATGCGGCACCCGTCGAGGCGCAGCGGGCGCGGGTGGAGCTCTATCGGCGGCGGCTGGAGCGGCAGAACCAGCTGTCGAAGGGTGTCGCCACCCAGGACAAGGTCGATCAGGTCGAGGCCGATTTCGAGATCGGCAAGCGCGACCTCCAGACCGAGCTGCTGAAGCACGACCTCGCCGTGCTCGAGGTCGAGCGTGCGCGCGCGCAGCTCGATCTGCGGATCATCCGCAGCCCGTTCAGCGGGCTCGTCTTCGAAAGGCTGATGTCGGCGGGGGAGTTCGTGCGGCAGGACAGCGCCATCTTCACGCTGGTGCAGCTCGATCCGCTCTATGTCGAGGCCTATGTCGGCGTCGGCGAGTGGAACCGGCTGAAGCTCGGTGCCAGCGCCGAGGTTTCGCTCGACGCGCCGATCGGTGGGACCTACCCCGCCAGGGTCACGGTGATCGACCACGTCTTCGACGCCGCCAGCGGCACCTTCGGCGTGCGTCTGGAGCTGCCGAACCCGGGCAACGCGCTGCCCGCCGGGCAACGCTGCAAGGTCAAGATCGGCGCGGCGGGCTGAAGCGCCGCTCGCGTCAGGCGACCACGCCGCCCTGCGGCTGCAGCCGATCGAGCGGCGGGACGGCGCCCTCGAACCACCAGCCGGCCGCGGCGCGTGACATCGCCGCCCCGTCATGGCCGATGCCGGCGACCGGCACCAGCTGCCAATGGCAGGCGCAGCCGCGACGGGCTGCTTCGCCGCGCGCGAAATCCAGCATGAAATGCGCCCGGCCGAAGCGATTGGGGCCCTGGGCCAGCGCTTCGGGGTTGGAGGGAAGGTTGGGATCGTCCGTGACGATGTCCTGGTCGCCGGCGAGGATGACCATCGGGCTCTCCAGCCAGCGGATGACCGCGGCGTCGTCGAGGCCGAGGCCGCCGAGACCCTCCGGAAAGCGCCGCTCCAGCGTCGGCAGGGTATACCAGCCCGGATTGCCCGCCATCACCGCAGCGAAGGGGCCGGGACCGCAGGTCGCCAGCATGCGGTGCGCGAACTGGCCGCCGGCCGAGTGGCCGAACATGCGCAGAGTGTTCGCGGCGCCGATCACGGCGCCGTGCCGCAGCGCCTCCAGCACGCGCTCCGGCACAGTGTAAAGCCACTGCTCGCGCGGGGCGACGGCGCCGTCCGCATCGACGACGAGGCCGTTGTTGTAGCCTTCCGCCTTCGGGAATTGCTCGTTGGGAAAGGTCGGCGCGACGATCAGGATATTGTGGGTTTCGGCCGCGTCGATCCAGAAATCGCGGTAGTCGTCGCCATTGCGCATCATGCCGTGCTGCACGACCACGACCGGATCGTCCGGGCCGTGGCTGGCGGGCCGATAGCAATTGACCTCGAGCGGGCGGTCCGGATGGCGTGCATCGACGAAAGGCAGGGTGCTGCGGCCGATCGGCGGGTTCAGCGTCGTGGTGGTCATGCGGCCTCCGGAGCCGTGTGCAGATGGCAGGCGGCGCTGCGGCCCGGCGCGATCGGGGTGAGCGCGGGGCGGGCTTCGCGGCAGACCGGCATCGCCTGCGGGCAGCGTGGGTGGAAGGGGCAGCCCGGCGGGGGGCTGAGCGGCGACGGCAACTCGCCTTGGAGCGGCTGAAAGGCGCGCTTGCGATGCCGCGCGGAGGGGATCGCCGCGATCAGCGCCGCGCTATAGGGATGAGCGGGCGCGGCGAAGATCTCCGCCGCCGGGCCGATTTCGACGATGCGGCCGAGATACATGATCGCGACGCGGTCGCTGATATGGCGCACGAGCCCGAGATCGTGGCTGACGAACAGATAGGTCAGCCCGTGCCGCGCCCGCACATCCATGAACAGGTTGATCACCTGCGCCTGGATCGAGACGTCGAGCGCCGAGACCGGCTCGTCGCAGACCAGGAAATCGGGCTTCACCGCAAGCGCGCGGGCGATGCCGATGCGCTGGCGCTGGCCGCCGGAGAACTGATGCGGATAGCGCTCGCGATAGGCCAGATCGAGCCCGACCTCGGTGAGAGCCCGGTCTATGGCGGCATCGATCTCGCCTCTGGGCAGCAGCTTGTGGACGGAGAGCGCCTCGCCAACGATGCGGCTGACCTTCATCCGCGGGTCGAGTGAGGCATAAGGGTCCTGAAAGATCATCTGGACCTTCAGCAGATAATCCAGCCGGTCCCTGCCCTTCAGCCCCGCGACATCGCGACCGCGATAGATCGCCGCCCCGCCGCTGGGCTTCATGATGCCGGTGACGATGCGGGCCAGCGTGGACTTGCCGCAGCCGGATTCGCCGACGAGGCCGAGCACTTCGCCCTTCGAGATGGTGAGGTCGACGCCGTCCACCGCACGCAGAACCGGGGGCGGCTTGCCACGCCCGACCGCCATCAGGATGCGCTCGGCCAGAGTCGGGCTCCGGCGGAAATGTCTGGTGATGCCCTTGAGTTCGACGAGCGGCGTCGTGGCGGGATCGGTCGGCATGCCGTGGGCCTTCATGCCGCTGCTCCCATCGGCACCGGATTGTGGCAACGGGTGCTGCGCTCGCCTTCGGTCGTCGGCGCCGGGTCCTGTTCCGCGCAGATCGGCTGCACGCGCGGGCAACGCGGGCGGAACGGGCAGCCGCTCGGCCTGGCATCAATGCGCGGCGCGACGCCGTCGATCTGGGTCAGCCGCTCGCCCGGCGCGACATTGGCGGCGGATGAATTCAGCAGGCCGAGCGTGTAGGGGTGGCGGGGAGCGTCCAGCACGGCGTCCACGGGGCCGACCTCGACGATGCGGCCGGCATACATCACCGCCACACGGTCGGCGAGTTCAGCCACCACGGCGAGGTCGTGGGTGATCCACAGCACGGCCGTGCCGGTCTCGCGCGCGAGCTTCTGCACCTCGAAGAGGATCTGGCTCTGGATGGTGACGTCCAGCGCCGTCGTCGGCTCGTCGGCGATGATGAGATCCGGCGCGTTGAGCAAGGCGGTGGCGATCGCCACGCGCTGACGCATGCCACCCGAGAATTCATGCGGAAACTGTTTCAGCCGCGCCTCGGGAGAGGAAATCCCGACGCGGGCCAGCGCCCTGCCCGCCTCGGCCAGCGCCTCCCGCCGGCCGATATCGCGGTGCTCGAGGATCGCCTCGCTCATCTGCTCGCCAATGCTGAGCACCGGGTTTAGCGTCATCAGCGGATCCTGGAAGATCATGGCGATGCGGTCACCCCGCAGGCTGCGAAGCCGCTCCTGCGAAGCCGCGCGCAGATCCTCCCCGGCGAAGGCGATGGTCCCCGCAACGATCTCGCCCGGCGGGTCGATGAGGCGCACCAGCGAGAACCCCGTCACCGACTTGCCCGAGCCGGACTCGCCGACCAGCCCCAGAACCTCGCCCCGAGAGAGCGACAGATCCACGCCGTCCACGGCCGGCCAGGCACCGTCCGGCGCATGGAACACCGTCCGCAGGCCACGGACATCGAGCAAGGGTTCGGTCATGAGCGCACGTTGAAGCTGCGGCGCAGCCGATCGCCGACGAGGTTGAGCGAGACGATCAGCAGCACCAGCGCGATGCCGGGGAAGACCGCGATCCAGTATTCGCCCGACAGCAGGAACTCGAACCCGTTAGCGATCAGCAGCCCGAGCGAAGGCTGCGTCACCGGCACGCCGACACCGAGAAAGGAGAGCGTCGCCTCCAGCGTGATCGCGCCGGCGATGCTGATCGAGGCCACCACCAAGACCGAACCCACCGAGTTCGGCAGCAGATGCGCAATCATGATGTGACGGGTCGGCAGGCCGAAATTCAGCGCCGCCTCGATATACTCCTTGCGCCGTTCGACCAGCGCCGAGGCGCGCATCAGCCGCGCATATTGCGCCCATTGCACCAGGACGATCGCGAGGATGACCTTGTCGACGCCGCGCCCGATCGAGGCCAGCAGTACCAGCGCGATCAGGATCGAGGGAAAACCGAGCATGAAATCGACGATGCGCATGATGACGGCATCGACCACGCCGCCGAACTGCGCCGCCAGCAGGCCGGCCGTGATGCCGATGAAGAGCGCCCCGGCGGTGGCGGAAAGGCCGACCATCAGGCTGGTGCGCAGGCCATAGAGGATCGCGCTCAGCATGTCGCGGCCCTGCGAATCCGTGCCGAGCCAGTAGGTCATACCTTTCATGCCGGTCTCGCCGGGGGCCAGGCGGTTGTCCATCACGCTCAGCGAGGCGAGATCATGCGGGTTCTGCGGTGTGATGAATGGCGCGAGGGCGGCCAAGAGTACCATGATGCCGAGCAGGATGGCGGCGCCGCGCGTGGTCGGCCGGCTGCGGATGCGCCGCAGCACCTTTTCGCGCAGCGGCGTGTCGGCATCGGCCGGCACGGCGGGGGCTTTGCCTGCGGTGCTCACGCCGTCTCTCCCGTCAGCTTCACCCGCGGGTCGAGCGCGGCATAGAGGATGTCGACGAGGAAGTTCACCGTGACGAAGAGCAGGGTCGCCAGCAGCACATAGGCGACGACCACGGGCCGATCGAGCTGGTAGACCGAATCGATCAGCAGCTTGCCCATGCCCGGCCAAGCGAAGACCGTCTCCGTGATGGTCGAGAAGGCGACGAGGCTGCCGAACTCGATTCCGACCACGGTGACGACCGGGATCAGGATGTTGCGCAGCACATGCCGGCCGACGATGCGGCGCGGGCGCACGCCCTTGGCGCGGGCATATTTCACATAGTCCTGCGTCATCGTCTCGGTCGTGCCGGCGGCGACGAGGCGGATCATCAGCGCCATCTGCGGGATGGCGAGGTTGATCGCGGGCAGAGCCAGATGCTTCAGCCCGTCCAGCGTGAGAAGGCTCGTTTTGACGCCCAGCAGGGAGACGGTCTCGCCGCGCCCCGCCGTCGGCAGCCAGCCCAGCACCACGGCGAAGAGCAGGATCAGCATCATGCCCTTCCAGAAGCTCGGCAGGGAGAAGCCGAGCAGCGTGCCGCCCATGATGATGCGGGAGGGGCGGCTCTCGGGATCGAGCCCGGCATAGAGCCCGAGCGGCACGCCGCCGACGATCGCCAGCGTCATCGAGAGCAGCACGAGTTCGAAGGTGGCCGGCAAGCGGGCCAGGATCAGCTCGATCGCCGGAACGCCATGGACGAAGGAGCGGCCGAGGTCGCCCTTCAGCGCATTGCCCATGAAGACAAAATATTGCTGCCAGATCGGCAGATCGAGGCCGAGGCGCCGGATCAGCGCCTCGCGCTCCGCCGCGCTCGCCGAAGGCGAAACCAGAAGCTCGATCGGATCGCCGATGCCGTAGACGGCGAAGAAGACGACAACCGAGACCGCGAGCAGCACGAAGACGCTCTGGATCAGCCGTTGCAGGACATAGGCGGTCATGGGCGGGGACCGAGACTTGTTGTGGGACGCGACGGGCGGAGAGGTCTCTCCACAGCGGCCAGAGAATGAACGTCATGCCGGGCTTGACCCGGGATCCATCATGAGGCGCAGAGCCCTGCGATGGATCCCGGAGCTCCGCTTCGCTGAGTCCGGGATGACCGATAGGTCAAGACCATAGCAACAGGTTCGGGAGGCGGCCGCGGGTTGTAGCAGCCCGTTCGGCTCACTTGGCCTTCGGTTTCACCGACATTGCCAGCATGTACTGGTCGGCGCGGCCCTTGACGTCGAGCTCGGACTTGAAGGCCCAGATGCCGCTCTCGAAATGGAGCGGAATGAAGGCATAGTCGGCGAGGACGATCTTGCCGGCCTCCTGCAGGAGCTGATCGCGCCTGGCGTCGTCGAGGGTGGTGATCGCCTCGCGGATCACCTTGTCGAACGCCTCGTTCTTGTAACCGCCATAGTTCGAGCCGCCGATGGTCTTGGGCTCGTTCGGGGTCGGCGGCCACTGGCGCAGGAAGGATGCCGCCTCGCCGGTGCCGGAGCCCCAACCGCCGAGCGCGACCGAGAATTCCTTCTTGGCCCGGCGTGGGAAATAGATCGCCCGCGTCATCGCGTCGACCTCGGTCTTGATGCCGATCTGGGTCAGATATTGCGCGACGGCCTGGGTGATCTGGCTGTCGTTGATGTAGCGGTCATTGGTGGTCGAGAGGGTGAGCTGGAAGCCCTTGTCGTAACCCGCCTCGGCCAGCAGCTTCTTCGCCTGCGCCGGATCATAGGCGAGCTTTTCCGGCTTCGCCTGCGTGCCGAACATGCCGGTCGGCAGATATTGATAGGCCGGCTCGGCGGCGCCATCCATGATGCGCTTGACGATGGCGTCGCGGTCGATGGCGAGGGACATCGCCTTGCGGACGCGGACATCCTTCAGCGGGTTCTTGCCGTCCTCCGACTTGACGAAGAGGCTCTGGTCGCGGGCGACGTCGAGCTGGAAATAGATCACGCGGGTCGAGGGCGTGATGACCGAGTCGAAGCGCTTGTCATTGCGGATGCGCCCGAGATCGCGCGCGGCGGGGTTTTCGATCACATCGTAATCGCCGGCGAGCAGGCCGGCCAGGCGCGGGCCGGCATTGGTCACCGGCAGCAGGCGCACGGTGGCCCAGGGCTCCGCCTGACCCCAATAGGTCGGGTTGCGCTCCAGCTCGATCGAGGAGCCCCGCGAATAGGATTTCAGCTTGTAGGGGCCGGTCCCGATGGCCAGCGTGCCGTCATTGAAGCCGCTGACGGTCGGCCAGGCGCCGGTGACGCCGCAGTTCTTCGCCACATCGTAGCTGATCGGCCCATGCTCGACGATCGAGGCCGACAGAATGCCGAGCCCGGAGAGCAGGTTCGGCAGCAGCGGCTCCGGCTCCTTGGTGGTGATGACCAGCGTCTTAGGGTCGGGCGTTTCGATGGAGGCGAAGTTGCCGGTGACGTCGGAGAAGGAATCCGAGACCTTGGTTTCGTTCTTCAGCGTGCGGCAGAAGGTGAAGACCACATCCTCGGCCGTGAAGGGCTTGCCGTTGGAGAAGGAGACGCCCTCACGCAGCTTGAAGGTCCAGCGGTTCTTGCCGTCATTCTCCCAGGAGGCGGCGAGGCTGGGATGCAGCTTCTGCTGCTCGTCCTGGCGGACCAGCGAATCGAAGATATGCTGCGCCAGCGCGTTGTTTGGGGTGAGATCGTGATAATGCGGATCGACCGCCGTGGGCTCCGAAGCGAGGGCGATCCGCAGGGTCTGGGCCGAGATGGCCATGGGGCTGAGGGCGGCAGAGGCGAGGGCCAGGGCAAAAGTGGTTCGACGCATCATGAAGACCATTCCCGCTCTTGGTTTTGACAGTTTTATTTTCGTCGATTAGCAAACATGAAAATTTTTGAACGTCAACCGGGTGGGCGCGCATGTCGCAGGGGCTGAAGCCGTCGACCGACCTCTCGAACCGCATCGCGGAGATTTATCCCTCGCTCAGCAACGGCCACCGGCGCGCCGCGGATTTCGTGCTCCAGCACCCGCTAGACGTCGCGACCATGACCATCGAGGGGCTGGCCGAGGGCAGCGGCACCTCCAACGCGACCGTGACGCGCTTCGTGCGGGCTCTGGGCTATGCCGGCTATGGCGAATTCCGGGCCGCGCTGTCCGCCGCGCTGAAATTCGCGCATGAGCCGGTCGACAGCTTTGCCGGTGCCAGAGCCGCGCCCGGCTCGACCTTCGCGACCTTCGCCGCCGCGCTCGCCGACCAGGCCGGCAATCTCGATGCAGCGCGGCAGCACCTCTCCGAAGACGCGGTGACGCGGGCCGTCACCCTGCTGCTGAAGGCGCCGCGCGTCTTCATCGCCGCCTCGGGGGCGAGCCACCATGTCGCGTCCTTCCTTGAGGACGGGCTGGCGCTCTATCTCGACGCCGATCTCACCTTCGCCTCGTCCCGCACGGGCCCCGAGCGCGCCATCCGCCATATGATGTCGGCGCGGCCCGACGATCTCGTCATCGCGATTTCGGTGCCGCGCTACTCCCGGGCCACGCTCGACCTCGCCGGTTTCGCAAAGAAGCGCGGTGCCCGCGTTCTGGCGCTGACCGATGGGCCGACCTCCCCGCTCGCTCCTCTGGCGGATGTGGCGCTGTTCGCGCCCGCCCGCAGCCACCTGCTGCCCAATTCGCCCACGGCGATTTTCGCTCTGGCCGATGCGCTGATCGCCGCCGTGGCACGCGAGCGGCCGGACGCGGTGGATGCGCTCAAGGAACTCAGCGAGAGCCTGCTCTGGACGTTCTACCGCTGAAGACTGCTACGGACCGCGCCGGACATGGCGAGACGCACGGATACGTCGCCTTCCCTGCCCCGAGCGGCTGCTCGATCTCAAGGCGCCGCCGCCCAATCACATGGTGAGGTTGATCGCCGGGCGGCTCGGCTGCGGAGCGGCCGGCGGCGCCGATTGCCGCGCCGGGGTGGCGGCGGGGGCCTGGCGCTGAGGCGCGGCGCGGGGGGCCACGGCGGCGCGCTCCCGCTCGCGGGCGCGGGGCTGGGCCCGCGGCGTGGGCGGCTCCTCCAGCGGGATGGCCGCGATGCAGGTCGTGCCGTCCTTTTTCTGGCCGGTTTCGCAGGCCAGCCTGCCGGTGCAGAGCGGTTCCTTGCGCGACTTCAGGAAATCGAGCGCCTCGGCGGTCAGCGGCACCAGCTTGCGCGAGCCATCGTCAATGTTGCGCTCGGCCGTGCGCAGCGCGACGCCGGTATTGGTGTTCATGTTGCCCTTGGTGGAGCCGCCATAGCAGCCCAGCCGCTTCAGCTCGACCTGCGCGGCGCGGATCTCATCGCGGGAGGACAGGGCGACGACCGGGGGTAGCGGCGCGGCGGCCGGCGGCGGATCCTGCAGCGAGGCGATGCGAGGCTGCTCGGCCGCCCCGTCCGATTTGGTCTCGGGCGGCAAATCGGCCTCGTCCAGCAGCGAGGCGCGCGAACGGTTGTCGCGCTCGATACGGCTGCGGGCCAGGCGCCGCTGCTCGTTCGTGAAGCCGCTGACCTCGTCGGCGATCAGACCGCTAAAGCCCTGCGCGGGCGGCTGGGCCTGGGCGTTCAAAGCGAGTTGCTGCTCGACCGTGCGGCCGCCCTCGGCGGCGCCGGGCTGAGCCGATGGCGCCTCAGCTGCGCGCCGGGCCTCGGCGAGCCGGGCGGCCTCGGCCTCCTGCTGCTTCTTCTGCTCGGCCTCGGCTGCCTGCTGTGCGGCGAGGCGCTCGTCCTCCTGGCGCTTGCGGAGCGCCGCCTCCTCCGCCAGCCGAACCTTCTCGGCCTCGGCGAGGCGGGCAGCCTCCTCCTTCTGGCGCTGCTCGGCCAGCTTCTTCTCCTCGGCCGCGCGCTGGGCGGCGAGACGCTTTTCGTCCTCCTCGCGCTTGCGCTGCGCAGCCTCGGCGGCGAGCCGGGCCTTTTCGGCCTCGGCGAGGCGAGCGGCCTCTTCCTTCTGGCGCTGCTCGGCCAGCTTCTTTTCCTCGGCCGCGCGCTGGGCGGCGAGGCGCTTTTCCTCGTCCTCACGCTTTCGCTGCGCGGCCTCGGCGGCGAGGCGCGCCTTCTCGGCCTCGGCGAGACGCGCCGCCTCCTCCTTCTGGCGCTGCTCTGCCAGCTTCTTTTCCTCGGCGGTGCGCTGAGCCGCGAGACGCTTCTCGTCCTCCTCGCGCTTGCGCTGCGTGGCTTCCTCCGCGACGCGAGCCTTTTCCGCTTCGGCGAGGCGGGCCGCCTCCTCTTTCTGCCTCAACTCTGCGAGGCGCTTGTCCTCGGCGGCGCGCTGGGCGGCGAGACGCTTCTCCTCCTCTTCGCGCTTGCGCTGTGCCGCCTCCTCCGCAAGCCGGGCCTTTTCGGCCTCGGCGAGGCGCATCGCCTCGTCTTTCTGGCGCTGCTCCGCGAGACGCCTCTCCTCGGCCGCGCGCTGAGCGGCCAGGGCCTGGCGCGCAGCCTCCTGCCGGACGGCCTCCTCCCTCGCCTGATCCTCGGCACGGCGGCGCTGCTCGTCGAGCAGAGCGGTGCGGATGCGCTCTTCCTCGGCCTGGCGGCGCTGCTGGGCGATCTCGGCCTGCTGGCGATCGCTGCGCTCGCGCTCCAACCGGCCCTCGATCGCCTGCTGGCGTGCCAGCTCGAAGCGCCTCCGCCGCTCGAGGCGCCAGGCTTCGGGCTGCGACGACATCGGCGTGAGCGCCTGCGCGCGATGGATCAGGATATGAGGGGCGACGGCGAGCGCCTCGGTGGCCGGGCGGCTGGCGACGGGCGCAGCCCATCCCCAACCCGACGCGGCACTGCAGCCGGCGACGAGCGCGAGACATGCCAAGGATGTCTGCGTCAATTTCACGAAACCGCGCCTTGTCGATGCGGATCAGAGCTTAACAAGCCGTGGCATGGGCCGCAACCGCGCGCCCGATCAGCCCAGCGCGCAGATGGGAGCGCGGCGAGCCGTCTTTCTCAGAACCCGTTCCCGACCGTGAGCCAGAACAGCCGATCCTGCGGCACCGCGCGCACGCGCACGACCCGGGCTTCGGAATAGACCTGCGGAGCCGGGCGCTGGCGGAAGCTAGCGGCCAAGGTCTCGGCATCGGGGCGCCGGGGCGGCAGAATCGTCACCACCAGATCGCCGGCGACGGGGCTCGCCGGGGCCTGCGCCATCAGTTCTGGCTCGAGCAGCGACGGAGAAGGCCCGATCGTCTCTGCCTGAGCGTTGCCAAGAACCAGCACCGTTGCGAGTGCGGCGAATACCATAGTCCGTCCAGCAGCCATGATGTCGCCTCCCAGCGATGTCGATCGACGATAGCACGAACCGCCGATCTGCCCAACGGTTCCGGCGCCCAGGCGCCGTTGCGAAAGCTTTGGGCTTAACGAAGTGTCACTACGGCAACCGCCGTCTCCGGCCGCGCTTTCGCGCGGCCCTGCTTCCGGACGGGCGCTGCGAAGAGCGCTCGCACCGAAATCCTCGACTCCGGCTCAGAACTGGGCCCTGAGTCCTGCATTGAGCGCCTTGCCCTCGATCTTCTGGCCGAAGCGAATGTCGCCGCGGATGAAGCCGAGCCAGGGCGAGTTCAGAACACGGAACTGAACGCCCGTGCCGAGCTGGCCGAAGGTTCCGACCCGGTCAGTCTGCACGTCGAAACGCTGATTGACCGAGTTGAAGACCGCCTGTCCTTCAGTCTTCTTCTCGAATTCCTTCCAGACCGATGCATGGGCGAAAGGCACGATGTAGAGACTATCCGTGAGCTGCACGACGGCACCCACATTCGCGCCGACGCGGCCGAGAACGCTCGTGGAGTCGTTGAACAACATGCCATCGCTCGTGCTCGTCGCGAAGGCGAGCGAGCTGAACCGGCTGGTGCCGCGCGAGATGCCGACGACCGGCTCAATGTACCAGTTGTCGAAGCTGAAGCGGTACTGGGCCTGCACGTTGTAGTTGATGCCCGAACCCGAGAGCTTGCTGTTCTGATTGACGAAGGTCGCCCCGGTGATCGGGTCGAAGGCCGAGAGCTTCGCGTCGTAGAGATCCTTGCGGACGTTCACCTCGAAGGTGAAGGGGCCGTTGGTCAGGAAGCTGTACAGGCCGAAGAAGGGAACATCGACCTCGCTCGAGACGCGGGTGAAGGACGGCGCGCCGCCGGCGACCGGCGACGGGCTGGACGACAGGCTCGAGCTCTTGGTGTGGACATAGCCGCCCATCACGCCGGCATTGATGTTCCAGCCGCTGTTGTTGATGTTGCAGACGCCGAGGTCGAACCCGCCCTGGATGCCGGAGAATTGCGACTGAGACTTCGACGAGCCGGTGAAGTCGCCGCCGCCACCGGTGGCGCCGCCGAGGCTCTTGCTGTCGATTGTCGTTTCGCCGCGATTCATACGAACGAAGGGGCCACCCATCAGCTGGTTCGGCGTGCAGCTGTCGGGACGCGAGACGATCGCCGAGGAGGGCTGGTGGAAGCCTGACTGCAGGCTGCTCAGCACGCCGTTGACGCCCGACATTACGCCCGAAACCGGACCCGAATTGAACTGCGACACCACCTGATAGGCGCCGCTGCCGGGGGAACTCTCGCGCAGGAAGTAGCCGAAGAAGCCGCGGCGGTCGATGAGGCCCTGGTTGACCTGCAGCGAGGAACCCGGGGCGACCGTCAGCACGTCGATCGGCGTCGTGAACGCCACCCGGCCATTGTTGACGATGTTGAAGGACAGCGCCGTCGAGCCGCTGGCGGCGCCGTTGACGATCACGCGGTCGGCGCGCTGGCCGGCATCGAGGCGCGAGAGGTCGAGATCGGAGCGGATGGTCGATCCTGCCGCACCGACATAATTGCCGTTGATGGTCAGCACGTCCGAGGTGCCGGCGCCGACGAGGTTGATCGAGCCGGTGCCCTGGTTGGTGAAGGTGCCGACCATCAGCGCGCGGCTGACGCCGGTATTCGTCACCACGGTGCCGGCATTGTTGAAGGCGCCTGCGGTGGCGAAGTTGCCCCCGGCGAGGTTGAAGCTGCCGCCCCCGAGATTGTTGAAGGTGCCGGTGGTGCCGGTGGTGTTGCCGGTGATGTTGAAGGCCCCGCTGTTCGTGACCGTGGCACTGTTCAGCACACCGGACAGGTTGACGGTGCCGGTGTTGCTCAGATCCGTCGTGACGTTGAGCACGCCCGAGGAGTTCAGCGTGCCGGAGTTGGCGAGGCGGCCGGCGTTCAGGGTGCCCGTGTTCGTGGTGGTGCCGGCGTTGGAATAGGTGCTCGTCGCAGTCGCGTTCAGCGTTCCGGAATTGCGCACCGTGGCGCCCGCGGCATTGTTGAAGTGCAGCGAGTTGATCGTGCCGGCATTAGTGAAGGTACCGGCCAGGTTCTCGATCGTCTGCGCGCCGAGGGTCGCTCCACTCGCGACATTCACGGCATTGGCCGAAGTCGAGCTGTTCGTCAGCGTGGCGATGCTGCCGAAGGCGAAGGCGCCGCCGAAGGCGAGCGTGCCGCTGCCGCTGTTGGTGAAGTTCTGATTGTTGTTGGAGAGGGCGCCGGACACCGAGAAGGCGCCGCTGTTGGCGACACCGTTCAGCGTGCCACTGGCATTGGTCGTCGCCTGATTGGTGAGGAGGCCCGACACCACGCCGCTGGTCGAGAACGTGCCACCGACGATCTGGGCGGCGCCGCTGATCGTGTTCGTGTTGATGAAGCTGCCGCCATTGTTCACCAGAGAAGCGACCGTGCCCGCATTCGTCGCGGTGCCGCTGTTGGTGAACGCGCCTGTCGCGGCGCCGGCCACGGCGTTGGAGAAGGTGCTGCTGTTGTTCACCGTGCCGGCAGTGCCGTTGTTGGTGAAGGTGCCGCCGTTGGTGACGCCGCCGACGCTGCCGTTGTTGGTGGTGGCCGCCTGGTTGCTGATGTCGCCGATCGTGCCGTTGTTGAACAGCGTGCCGGCGGTCACGGTCGTGCCGCCGCCGAAGGTGTTGACCGCGGTCAGGGTCAGCGTTCCGCCGTCCACCTTGGTCAGCGATCCGGCTCCGCTGATGACGCCGTTGATCTGCGTATTGCCCGCGCCCCCGACCGTCAGCGCCGAGCCGGCGTTGATGGTTCCGCCGATCGTCAGCAGCCCGGCATCGGACGCGATGCGCGCGGCGCTCTCCAGCACGATGGCGCCGTTCCAGCCATTGGTGCCGGAAACGTTGCGCAGGGCACCCCCGTTGCCGACGCCATCGCCGTTCAGGAACAGCTTTTCATTGGCGACGGTGAAGTTTCCGGCCGCGCCGGTCTCCAGCTCCAAGGCCGCACCATTGCGCACGCGGGTGGCATCGGCGTCGGCACCGGTTCCGGCGCCGAGCGACGTCGCGGTGCGGATCGTCAGCACACCACCCTGGATATCCGTCAAACCGTCATAGATGTTACCGGCGCCAACGCCGGTGTCGAGCACGAGACGTCCGTTTCCGAACTTGTCGAGGCCGATATTGGCTGCCGACGTCACCTGCGACTGGATCGTCGCGGTCAAGCCCGCATCGACATTGATGAAGCTCGCCGCGGCGTTGCCGCCGGCAACGTTGTTGCCGGTCATGTTCAGGGAACCGCCGGTCAGGGTGTAGCCGGTGGTGGTGAACTGCAGTCCCTGGAAGCTCTGCGCGCCGGTGACCGTCACGGTTCCGGCCGTGCCGCCAAACACGCCGACTTCGCTGCGCCAGCTGTCATTGATCACGCCGCCGGGCGTAACCGTCCAGTTCGTCGAAGCGCCGCTGAAGGTCGCCGTGCCGCCACCGGCGCCCGCCGTTCCCCCGACAGTGTCTGCCCCGTCCCAGAACTGGACCAACTGCGTGCCATTGCGCAGCAGCAGGTTGACCTGGTTCGGCAGCGCCGGGTTGGTGATGGTGTAGATCGTGCCGGTCGCGCCGCCGGCCGTCGTCAGCACAAAATTCGCAGGGACGCCGGTAATCGTGCCGTTGACGTTGAACAGGCGATAATAGCCCGACACGGCAGGCCCGACCTGCAGGTTGGCGCCGGCCTGAACGGTGAGGTTGCCGCCGACAGAGACGAGATCGTTGCCGGTGGCGCCCGTGCCGCCGATCTGCTGGCTGGTGTTGAGATTGAAGATGCTGGTGGAGCCGGTCGCGAGCGTCAGAGCGCCGTTGACCGTCAGCGTGCCGGCCTCCGTGGCTGCAGTGTCGCCCGTGTCGCCCGGGCGCAAAGTGGCGCCGTTCTGAACGGTGACAGCCCCGCCGATCGTGCCGCTGCCTTGCAGGGTTGCCGTATTGCCGACAGTGACGCCACCGGCGAGGGTGCCGTTGACCTCGAGCCGGCCGAGTTCGTTCACGACCACGGTCGCGGAGTTGCCTGCGCTGTCGCCGAAGGTCGCGCCGGCGCCGATCACCAGGGCGGTCGCCGCACCGGCGCCCGCGGGGTTGATGTTGGCCGTGCCGAGGAACTGACTGCCGACGCCGTTCGTACCCGAGAGGGTCGTGGTGCCGGTGCCGGAGAAGGTCAGGATGCCGTTGGCCGCGCTGGTGACGGCACCGCTGAGGGTCAGCGCATTGCCGCCATTGGCGATCAGCGCGTCGGTTGCGGCGCCGGCGTCGAGCGCGATCGTGTTGGCGATCGACTGGGTGGCGGAGCCCGAGGTCAGCTGCGAGAAATTGAACAGGTTGATCGTGCCGTTGCCGGTGACGTTGCCGCCGACGGTGACGCCGTTGCGGTTCACGGCGCTGGTACCGGCATTGATGTTGATCACGCCGAGATTGTCGATGACCTGGTTGGTCGTGCTCGACAACGTGGCGTTGCTGGGGCCGGGACCGTTGAAGTTGATGATGCCGGTCGCGGTGTTGTTGATGTTGCCGGCATCGGTGACGATGCCGTTCTGGCCGACATTGATGGTGGCGCTGTTGGTCAGCGTGTTGCCGGTGCCCTGCAGGGTCGAGCCGGTGCCGACGTTGATGACGTTGCTGCCGGTATTGTTGATCGTCGCGGCCGAGAAGGTCCGGCCGGCGCCGATCGTCAGGGCGCCCGAGCCGCTCAAGGTGAGCACGCCGATGCCGGTAACGTCCGAGGTCCCGACGCTCAGCGTCGTGCCGGCGGCGAGGCCCAGGTCGAGCGCGAAGGCGTTGCCGGTCAATCCCCCGGTCAGAGCGAGCGAGCCGGCATCGACGTTGATCCGGGACGCCGAGGCGAGGAGAACCGCGCCGCCCCAGCTGTTGGCGCCGGAGACGCTGCGCAACGCTCCGTCATTGGCCACACCGGTGCCGTTCAGCACGAGGGCTTCAGAGGCGATGGCGATCCCGCCCTGGATCTGCAGGGCGGCACCCGCCGACACGCTCGTGCCGCCGGCCGCACTGCCGAGCGCGGCGGCGTTCTGTAGATTCAGGACGCCAGCCGAGACGACCGTGGCCCCGGTATAGCTGTTCGCGCCGGTCAAGGTGAGCGTGCCCGCGCCGGTCTTCGAGACTGCTCCGGCGCCGGTCAGCGAAGCCGCCAGCGTCTGGTTGTTGCCCGTATCCTGGAAGAGCGCCAGCGTCGCGCCGGCATTCGTATCAATGTTGCCCTGGAAGCTGGCGCCGGTGTTCAGCGTCAGCGTATTGGTGCCGCTGGTGAAAGAGACGGCGTCGGCGCGGGCCCCGCCGCCGCCGGCCAAGCCGCCATTGATCGCGCCCGCGGTCGTGATGGTCAAGCCGCTGCCGGTGATGCCGGCGCCGCCGGCTCCCACCGCCCCTGCAGAGGCTCCTCCAGAAGCCGTGCCGCCCGTGCCGCCCGTGCCGCCCTGGACGGTCACGCCGGCGGTGACCGTAATCGTGCCGCCAGCCGCGAAATCGATACCGGCCCCGCCGCCGCCGCCACCGCCGCCGGCCCCGAACACCGCGCCGGCATTGCCGCCATTGCCGCCATTGCCGCCGGTTACATTCTGGCTCAGCGTGACATTGGTCGCTGCGCCGCCGAAGACGAGACCAGAGCCGCCGCCACCGGCGCCGCCACCGTCGCCGGTATTGGCGCTGGAGGAACCGCCATTGCCGCCATTGCCGCCCGTGATCGTCGGCCCACCTGTGATCACGATGCCGGAAGCGCCATTCTGCAGCAGAACGCCGAGACCGCCGCCGCCACCGCCGCCACCGACGCCGACGCTGCCCCCGCCCGTGCTGGTGACATTGCCGCCATTACCGCCGTTACCGCCCGTTCCGGAGGTGCCTGCAGCCCATGTCGGAGCAGCACCTGTGACGACCAGACCGAAGCCACCGGCGCCGCCGCCGCCGGCGTCGCCCACCCCTCCAGCCCCACCGACAGCGTTGCCACCGGCGCCGCCATTTCCACCCGTCGACGTACCGGCGGCGTTGGCGGAGACAGCGCCATGGGCACCGCCGCCGCCGCCACCGGCACCGCTGTTCGTGGCCGAGCTATCTCCGCCGACGGTGCCGTTGCCACCGGCAGCAGCCGCGCCAGCGCCGCCAGCGCCGGGGCTGGCACCAGAGCCAGCACCACCCGCACCGCCGGTCGCGCCAGCGCCGCCACCGGCGCCGCTGCTCGTCCCGATCGCCGAGCCGCCGGCCGTCCCCGCACCCGTCGCCTGCGAGGCACCGCCGGCATTTCCACCGCCGCCGCCCGCGCCGTTGCCGCCGCCACCGAGAGAGGAACCGCCAGCACCGGCGCCACCGCTCCCGCTGCCCGCACCCGTTCCGTTGCTGTTGACGCCCCCTGCTCCACCATTGGCGAGAGCGAGATTTGTTCCGGCGACGCCGAGCAGTCCCATGACGACGCCAGCCGCCAGGGCCGTGCTGCGCAGCAGATGAGTACGCGCGCCGAGCCTCGGCACCGCACGATCGCTCGCAGAAGCGAGGTCACGATCAGCCGCCGCGCGGATCACCTGGTTCGTCATGCGCCACCTTCACCTACCGCAGCGCCGATCGGATTATCGGCGAGCAAATCACTACCATGGCGAGCCATACCGTTCCGTCACCGGCCCGGCAATCGCCATTGCGCCACAGTTAGGACATGGTCATGTCACGAGAGCAACATCACGGGCAATCGACCTCGGCGGCCGAGGCCTCATCCGGCCGGCCGCCCACACCCTTTCGCAAGCGGCGAGCATCTCTGCCGCCGCAGGGCGTAAACGGTCGCAAGTCTTTGATTCAAATGCCTTCGAGCTGTTTTGGGAGATGCAGGCCGGCTGCACGCACGGCGCGAAACCGGCCTGCTTACGCTTACCTTAACGACATGATTTTTCGGCAGCGTTGCAGCGCTGCATCATCGTCGATCGCTCGAAAGCCTCTTTTGCTATCGGTCTAGCGAAGGCGAACGACCCGCGCGCACACTGGCCGTTGCGGCTCTGACGCCTGGTTACCAAGCAACACCGCCGGTCTAACGAGGGGGCGCAGTCCGCCCATCTTGCGTAAAGACAAGGCTAAACGGGGTCGTCGCGCGGTTTACTGCGATCAATCTTCGGCGATGAACAACGTGCCCCAATCCTCCGGCCAGAGTTCCTCCGGATCGAGGACGACCACGGGCAGCTTGAGGTCGTTGGCGAGCTTGATCGCCGATTGAATCGCTTCCTTGCCCGGCATGGGCTGGCTGGTGAAGTCTTTCGGCAGGCGCCCGCCTGTGGCGGCGGCCGGGCAGTGGACGACGCCGTGCAGCGCGCCGTCCTGCGCCGACAGCGCGAGGGTCAGAGCGTCGGTCTGGAACGAATCGACCTTCTCGAATTCGTTCTGGACGGGGCGTGCGCCGCGCTCGACCGGCATGTCGATCTTCATCCCGCTGCTCCCCGCTCCGCCATCGCAAACCGATCGTCGGCCGAAGCTATCGACGTGCCGCCAGAGAATCAATCGGCCTGAGGCTTCGGTCAGCGCGGGCCGCCGACGCAGACCAGCGAATCGACCCCGATCATGCCGCGATGCCTGAAGGCCTCGGTGTCCTCCGGCTTCTCGGCGAAGAAGACCTGCTCTGTGCCATAGCTCGCCGCGACGCCCGCGACGATGCCGACCACGATCAGCCCGACGCCCGTGGCGCCGAGCATCACGGCGAGCCCGACCGCGGCGGCGCTCGCGGCCGTGCTCGCGGCGGTGGTGGCCGCCGCTCGCTTCACCACCATGGGCCGCTGCGCGGGCGTCGCCTCATAGATCTCGTATCCCGTCACCAGCGCGCCGCCGACGATCAGCACCGCGCCGCCGCCGCGCAGCACCCGCGCGGCACGGGCCGCGCGTGCCGTCACCTGCGCATTCGGCCGATCGACCGAGTTCAGGATCGCCTTGACGGCATCGTCGCCTGTGCGCCCATATTTCTGCAGCTGCCGCGCTTCCAGATTGCTCATGGAGCGGCCGCCCCAGCCATATTCGCGGATGTCGCGCAGTTCGGCTCCGAGCATCGCGCCCGGGCCCATCGGGATGCGGTAGAGCCGCGCGACGCGAAGGCGCTGGCCCCGCGCCCAGTCGACGAAGCTGCGCATCGCGGCGGGGTCGTTGAGGCGCGGGCCGAGTTCCGCCTGCCGCCGTGCGATGGTGGCGGCGACGCGCTCCAGCTCGGCATAATAGCCATTGCGGATGGGCATCATCACCGAGCCCATATAGGTCTCGCCGAAGCCGGCGCCGAGCGTGCCGCCGCCGAGGAAATCCAGCGTCCGAAGCGCTTCGGCTTCCGAACGCGCGATGACAGGGAGGTTGCCGGCCTCGCTCGTGCAGCCGGGAAAGCGCGAGAAGGGCAGGCACCGGACATCGGCCGCAAGATCGCAGCCCCCGCCGGCCAGCTGTGCCGCCAGCAGCACGTCCTGCGCCGACATCACGCTGTCAGAGGGCATCGCTCACCTCGTCACGCTCCCGTACCGGCTCGCGCGGCAGCCCCGCGAGATCGGCCTCGATATCCTGCCGCCGCCAGATCCCGCTGGCGAAGTGATGCCCCGCCAGCAGGCCGAAGAGGCGGCGCCGGGCCAGCCGCTTCGGCGGGACCGCGAGCCTTACCGTCGCGATGCGCCCGCTCTCGATCAGCCCGGCGGCGAGCGCGGGATTGATCACCGAAAGGGCCGCCCCGGCGTCGCTCGCCAGCACCAGCGCATCCTGCCCCACCAGCAGGCAGACGCAAGCGTCGTCATTCGCCATCAGCACGTCGCCGGCCCGCAGGACCAGCGCGGCATCGACATCGGCGACCCGCAGCCCGGCGACGACGCCCCTGAGCCCCCCGGCGGACGCACTCCCCTCCTCGTGCCGTTCGAACGCGCTCAATTCTCTCCTCTCCGACCCGGCCATGCGGAGGCATGCTCTACTTCAACGAGGCCTCGATTCCACGCAGTGTCTTGTCGCCCCGGCAGATCGCAAGCGGCCTGCCCTTGCCGGAGATGATGCGCAGGACGTTGTTCTCCGCCTTGTCGACGACCACACGCAGGCAGGCACAGCCATAGCCGTAACTGCCCCGGCCGGTCGCGGCATAGCCGCCGGGCGGGAATTTCGGCGGCCAGTCTCCTTCGGCCTGGTGGCCGCCCTGCACGGCGATGGTCCATTCACCGTCCTTGTCGTAGAGGCTGGCATTGGCGGGGCTGGGGTTGGAGAACCAGCCGCAGCGCAGCTCGCCTTCCGCAGCACCGGCCACGGACGCGCCAGCCAGGGCCAGACCGGCCATGACAGAACCGGCCATGACAGAACCGGCAAACAGGCGGCGGCTCGCCGATGCTCGCGTCATGTTGCGGCTTTCCTTTTCTCCTGGCCGATCCTGCTTCATGGCGCCACGCGGGCCTTGAGCAGGATCGCCTCGAATTTTTGTGCGATCGCCGCGATATCGGCGGCATGGTCCGATCCATTCACCATGCGGCGCGCGTGGATGTAATCGGTCTTCGTGTGGGTGAAATAGTCACTGAATTTGCGCCCGTTCGCGAAGCCAAAGCCCGTCACCATGCCGTGAGACATGATGGTGTAGGCCGTCTGCGGCTCCTTCACCAGGTCGGGATTGGTCAGCAGGCTCAGCCCCTTGCCGACCGCCGCGCCGGCCTTGGCATAGTTCGACCACCAGGTCAGCTGGACATAGCCACGGCCGAAATAGGCATGTTCATCCCCCTCGGCCTCTTCATAGACCTTGCTGGCAGGGCCACCATCGACGGTTCCCATCTTGGCCTTCTTGGTCAGGTTGGTGATCGCACCCGTGGGAGAAACGGAAAATCGGTCTCCGTCCTGTTCGGTGATCTCAGCGTCGCCGGTGAGAGTGAGCTTCACCTTGACCGGCTCGTGGTAGTTCCGACCCTTGCCGAAGCCGACCTCAGCGACCGGCGACATCGTCATCAGCCAGCGCCGCCGCTTGAGCAGGACCGGCTTGCCATCCTTTCCGACCAGCGGCTTGCCCTTCTTGTTGTGGGCCTGGACGAGCGTGGTTACGGGAGATGTCGTTTCCCACATCACCGTGGCAAGCATATAGGCGGCCCAGCGAATGTCGGTGATGGTCCGGTCGCGCTCGATCATGCCGAGCAGATCGATCATCGGGATCATCGCATTCGCATTGAAGCGCCCGGATTTGCCGAAGGCGGCCATGAAGCCCGCCGTGAACTCGAACCGGTCGAATTGCCCCAGATGCTGATATTTCGTGATCGGGCCGTTCACGGCCTGGCTGTCGGTCGCATCCATCGCAGCGGTCCTTCCCCTTGTGTCGCCGCTCGCACGCGCATCTGGACAAAAATGCAACGTCGGCGGCTGGCTAGGCGTGCCTCGGCCCGCGGGTCCTGCCGCGGGAGCGATCTCATCCTTCTATAAGCGCAACATGACGCAGGGACGGCGGGGCGCGGGAGCGCCCCGCGCGACGCCTCGGCGACCTCAGGCAACCTCATAGGCAAATTCGCCATCGGCGACCGACACCTTCGCCACCTTGACCTCTTCCTTGGCGATCTGGCGCGAGAGGATGCCGCGCGAGAGGGCCGGCAGGATCGAGTTGGTGACGATGTTGTCGATCATGCGGCCGCCCGATGCCGGGTCGTTGCAGAGCGAGACGATCTTCTCCACCACCGCATCGTCATAGACGAACTCGGCCCTGTGGTTCTCGCGCAGCCGCTTGGCGATGCGGGCGAGATTGAGCCTGACGATGCCGGACAGCATGTCCGGCGAGAGCGGCAGGTAAGGAATCGTCACGATGCGCCCGAGCAGGGCCGGCGGGAACACCTTGAGCAGATCGGGCTTCAGCGCCGCGGCCAGCGCCTCGCCGTCCTCGGCGTAGTTCGGATCCTGCGCGAGCATCATGATCGTGTCGGTGCCGACATTCGAGGTCAGGATGATCAGCGTGTTCTTGAAGTCGATGCGGCGGCCGGTGCCGTCCTCCATCACGCCCTTGTCGAAGACCTGGAAGAACAGCTCGTGGACGTCCGGATGGGCCTTCTCGACCTCGTCGAGCAGAACCACCGAATAGGGCCGCCGGCGCACCGCCTCCGTCAGCCGGCCGCCCTCGCCATAGCCGACATAGCCGGGAGGCGCGCCCTTGAGCGTCGAGACCGTATGGGCCTCCTGAAACTCGCTCATATTGATGGTGATGACGTTCTGCTCGCCGCCATAGAGCGCTTCGGCGAGGGTCAGCGCCGTCTCGGTCTTGCCGACACCGGAGGGGCCGCAGAGCATGAAGACGCCGATCGGCTTGTTGGGATTGTCCAGCTTGGCGCGGTTGGTCTCGATGCGCTTGGCGATCATCGTCAGGCCATGCGACTGGCCGACCACGCGCTGATTCAGGATCGAAGGCAGGTTGAGAATGGTCTCGATCTCGTCGGCGACCATGCGGCCCACGGGGATGCCGGTCCAGTCCGACACCACCGAGGCCACAGCCTGCTCGTCGACATAGGGGTAAATGGTGCGCCGGTCGGGCTCGACGGTGCCGAGCTCGTCGATCTTGCCGCGCAGTTCGCCGCGCTTCTCCTCCACCGCCTCGCCGGCCTCGGGCAGCGAGGCCCGCAGCTCGAGGATCTCCTTGACGATGGCGTCCTCGCGCTCCCAATCGGCCTGAAGCGCTTTGAGCTTGCCATGGAGCGCCGCCGTCTCGGTCTCGATCTCGGCCAAGCGCTCGGAGCCGTCTGCGCCGAGATCGCGATCGGCGGTCAGTGCGGCCTTTTCGGCCTCCAGCGAGGCGATGGCGGCTTTCGCATCCTCGATCGCGGCCGGCGTCGTGGTCTGGCTGATCGCCACACGGGCGCAGGCGGTGTCGAGCAGGCTCACCGCCTTGTCGGGCAGCTGCCGGGCGGGGATGTAGCGCATCGACATCACCACTGCCGCGACCACGGCGGAATCGGCGATCTTGACCTTGTGGTGCTTCTCCATCGGGCCGATCAGCCCGCGCAGCATGTCGCAGGCGCGGCGCACATCCGGCTCGTCGACATGGATGGGCTGGAAGCGGCGGGTCAGCGCCGGGTCCTTCTCGATATGCTGGCGGTACTCGGCCCAGGTCGTGGCGGCGATGGTGCGCAGCGTGCCGCGGGCGAGCGCCGGCTTCAGCAGATTGGCCGCGTCGCCGGTGCCGGCCGCACCGCCCGCGCCGATCAGCGTATGTGCCTCGTCGATGAACAGGATGATCGGCGTCGGCGAACCCTGCACCTCGTCGATCACGGCGCGCAGGCGCTGCTCGAATTCACCCTTCATCGAGGCGCCGGCCTGCATCAGCCCAACATCGAGCACGCAGAGCCGCACGCCCTGCAGCGGGGGCGGCACCTGGCCTGCCGCGATGCGCTGCGCGAAGCCCTCAACCACCGCCGTCTTGCCGACGCCCGCCTCGCCGGTGAGGATCGGATTGTTCTGACGCCGGCGCATCAGCACGTCGATCAGCTGCCGGATTTCGTCGTCGCGGCCGAGGATCGGGTCCATCTCTCCGGAGGCGGCCTTGGCGGTGAGATCCTGCGAGAACCTGTCGAGCGCGGTCTGTCCCTTGGGGCCGGCGGCGGCGCCGTCGCCCGCAGCGGGGGAGGACAGGCCGGAGCCGTCCATCGGCTGGAGGTTCTCCTCGTCCGAGCCCGCCCAGATGCGGCGATGCTCGGCCGCGAGCGTATCCATGTTGATCTTGCCAAATTCCGGCGAGACGGCGAGGAAGGCGCGGCGCAGCTCCAGGGTCTTGAAGCCCGCCAGCAGCAGATGCCCCGAGCGGATCTGCGTCTCGCCGAAGAAGAGCGTGGCGTAGTGCCAGCCCCGATCGAGCAGATCGACCATCGTGTTCGAGACGCCGGGCATCTCGGTCTCGTTCTTGCGCAGCCCGTCCACGACCCGCGCGATCTCGGCCGACACCTTCGCTCTTTCGATCTTGAAATGATCGAGCGTGCGCGAGAGGTCGTTGCGATCCGACTGCGCGATCTGGCCGAGCCAATGCGCCAGTTCGAGATTGCGATTGCCCGCCATCTTCGCCTGGCGCAGAGCCTTCATGAAGGCGTCGTAGCCGACCCGGTTGAGCTTGCCGGCGACTGTCTCAAGACTGATATCGGCCATGTTACTGCCCCCGTCCCTCACCCGATCGATCGGCGCCCTCGCGGCGCGCCGGCCCCAAAGCCATTCCCGACATCGGCGCCCGCTGCACCCGGCAGCGGGTCACCGAAGACTCGTCCCGTTCAACAGCCCGTTCAGCGACCCTATCCATCCAGTCGATCGCCGAGGCTCTATGCCATCTTCCGCCGGAAGCGCTTGGCCAGGTTGAAGCGCGCATCCTTGCGGTATTCGTCCTTTTCCAGCGCCCAGTTCGGCGAGAGCCAGCCGGTCCAGCCGAGACGCCCGGAGGAGCCCAGGGCCATGCCCTTCGCCTCGCGCGCCGGCAGGCACAGCTCGACATCCCATTCCAGCTCGGGGCCGAGATAAAAATCGACCATGTCGGTGAAGGCCTGCGCCCTCGGGCCGACCGGCAGCAACTGCTCGAACGCCTCCAGACTTTCGGCATAAAGACGGATGCGGATCTTGTCCTGCACGCTATAGGCCGCCGAGCCGACCAGGATGTCGCGGCCGAGCGTGGAGAAACCAACACCCATGCGCGAGCACTGATCCGGCTCGAACATCAGGCGCATGCCGACGAACTCCTCGATCTCGGCCTCGACGCCGAACAGCGCCGTCAGCGCCCTGGCGAGCCGCGAAGCACTCTTGGTCTTGGCGCCCAGGAGGCCCGCGAAGGCCACCTTCACCAGATCATCGACCGTGTCGAGATCACGGTAGACATCCGAGCCGAGGCCGACCGCGCTGCCGAGAAAAGCCGTGAAGCGATCGCTCTCCGCCGGCCTGTCGCGATAGGCGATCGGGCGCGAATCCGCCCAGGCGCGGTAGAAGAGCTGGATGAAGCGGTTGTTGAAGAGGTCGAAGAAGCGCGCCAGAGCCGGATCGTCCGACTGGGCGAAGTGATAAGCCTCCTCGGTCACCCCCAGCGGCAGCGCGCCCTGCGGGCCGACGAGACCGAGAAAGCGCACATAAACGCCCAGGGCGCCGTCGGTGGCGCGCTCGGCGCGGCTGATATTGCCGCCACCATAGGCGAAGAACGGATCCTGCCCGAAGCGGGCGAACTCCTCGCGGCGCGCCGCGCTGTCGCCGATCCGCGGCCGATGCGGCGCGGCCTGCTCCAGACGGCGGCAGGCCTCGAAGAAGTCGTGCGCCTGCGGGTCGGCGAGCAGGTCGGCTGCCGGCTTCACAGCGCCGTCCTCGAACCGCTGCGGGGCGGCCACCGTGCGATCACGCCGCGCTCGGTCGTTTCGACCACGGTCTGCACGAAATGGTTCAGGCTGACATATTCGGCGAAGAACCGCTCCAGCACGGCGCCGAGCAGGAAGGCGCCGCTGCCCTCGAAAGCCTTGTCGTCCAGCGTCAGCCGCACCTCGATGCCGCGCGCGACACCCACGCCGGTGCGCTGCGGCAGCCTTCGAACCACCTCGCGCAGCGCGACGCTGCGAATCCCGCGGATGCGGCGCTCCATCACAGGGTCGTCGAGATCGGCGAAGAGCGAGAGCGTCTCGCGCAGCGCGCTGCCATCGCTGCGGCCGACGCCGAGATGGTTGAGGTTGAGCAGATTGACGAGCCGCCACGCCATGCGACCCGATGTCGAGACCCGCGGGTTCTCGTGGCGCCAGAGCATCGGCGGATCGCGCGGCGGCGTCGGCGCCACGACGGCCGCGATCTCCAGCGCCGCATTCTCACGCAGCCTGAAATCGGTGCCGCCACGGCCCACGGGCAGGAATTCGGCCAGATGGCGGTTCGAGCAATAGGCCACCACGGAAAGCTCCGGCTTGCCGGCTTCCCCTCCCCCGCTGGGCGGGCTGAGCGAGATGTACGTCTCGGTGCCGGCATAGCGGGCGGCCGACTCGCCCCGGCGCTCGCGCGCGGTGCGCTTGCGCTCAAGCCGGCGGATCGAAAAGAACAGCTTGTCGCTGCCGGCCGGCTCCAGGGTCGAGCGGTAGATCGGCTGAACACGCTGCTTCTGCTTCTGCCCGGCCTGGTGCAGATAGACGTCGATCAGGCGATGCGGCTCGAAGCCCAGCATCTGCGTGCGGTCGGGCACCACCTGGTATTCGTGCTGATTGGCCTTGATGGGGATGCGGTCGCAGGTCTTCTTGAAGAGATTGACCGCAGGGACCGCATAAAGCGCGAACATCGCGGGATCGACGGCCGCCGCCAGACGCGGATTGGCCTGACCGAAGGTGAATACGAGGTCGACCGACCGACCGCGCGCTGCGGCCAGCGCCTTGCGCAGGCCCCTGATCCGAAAGCCCATGAACTTGCGCGGAAAGACCGTATATTCCTGCAGCAGTTCGAAGCCGCGGAACTGGCGCGCCTCGTAAGGAAGAAGGGCCTGATCCGCATCGAAGCCGATCTGCTCGACGCACTCCTTGCCGAGGCGGATGAAGCGGGCGTCGCCGAAGCTGTCGAGATAACGCAGATGAACGCCGTTCAGATGCGCGAACATCTGCTCATAGAGAGCGATCGCATCCGCTTCCGGCCCCACCAGATGAACGGGGAGCGTGTCGATGGCCGTGCCCGCGACATCGGCCGCCGGGTCCTTGGCCCCGTCCGCATCGTTCGGCTCATCCTCGGCCCGCGCCACCATGCGCAGGCGCAGCGTCAGCCGCAGGCCCGCCGCATCCTGCCCGTCGGCGTTCAGGCCCAGGGCCTGGATCGGGGCCAGTGAAGGCATATACTCCGCCCGCGGGATGTCGAACGGGCCGTAGACCACATCGTCGCAGAGGCTGAAGGTGCAGGCGATGTTGCGGTCCTTGTCGAGATAGACCGCGTCGATCAGGCTGCCCTTGGCGATGCGCTTGCCCGATTTCAGCTCCGGATCGCCATAGGGCGGGCGGATCTGCGCCAGCATCAGCGACGGTGTCGGGGCCAGATAGTTCGGCAGCAGCTGGTCGATCAGGTTGAAGGTGAATTCGGAGAACTCATGCTTCAGCTTGAGCTGGACGCGCGCGGCCAGCAGAGCGGTGCCCTCCAGCAGGCCGATGACCATGGGGTCGCCGCGGTCCCGAGCCAGACCGCCCAGGCGATCGGCGATACCGGGAAACTCCTCCGAAAACGCCGCGGCCTGCTCGTAAAGGAGCGATAATTCCCGCTTGTAGAACTCGACCAGCTCCCGATCCATCGCCCGACCTAGCGTCTGCGAATGGCGAGCTTGCCGCTCGTGACTTCGAGATCGGCGACGAATTCCACCGGTATCGCGACCGGATCGCAGGCCATTTCACCGGTGACATTGAACCGGATCTGCAGCACGCCGGCATCGGCGGTGCGGTCGCGCGCGACATCGACCGTCTTCTCGATGAGGCGCGGCTCGAACCGCGCGATGGCGGCCTTGATCTCGTCGACGATGTCGGCCACCCGATTTTCGTCGATCGTGCGGTTGCCGATGTCGGTGAGCCCGAAATTGACGATGGAGTCGCGGACCTGCGGGGCATCGTCGAGGTCGAGCGTCGAGGCCAGATTGATCGTGTTCATCAGCAGGTCGAGGTCGCGCGTCAGCTCCTCGCGCAGCTGGATCTCGTTGATCGCAATGCGCATGGATTTGCGGGAGGACAGAGCCTCCTGGCCGGCCGCATTGGTCTGGCCGACATGGACTCGCGAATCCCTGGCGCGGTGCGCATCGCGGAACGCGAACATGAGAGGTGAACTGAGGCGGGTCTTCTTCCGACGTTCAGCCATCGCACTCTTCTGCTGCCAACGGCCGACGACACCGCCGCCGTCCGGGCTCTTCTGCCAGATATCCGATAGCCGGCAAATTTCCGACCCACGCCTGCATGGAAAGGACCGATCGAGATCGCCTCCTCCTCGCCGGGACATTCTTGGAGCTGGAGGAACGAGCGCCGAAAGCGAAAACCGCGATCGAAGCCTATCCTGTCCGGCTTCCCGGGCTCGAGCCTCGTAGCCGAGAAGCGAACGCCACTTTTCGGGACGATCCGCTTCTCCAGCCTTGTCCCAGAGCGCGATGCCGACGCCCGTTCGGCAACGCGGTGGTCTGTTCAGGCCGAACCAACGCGCCTCGCGATCGGCGGACCCGGCACCCCATCCACCCATCCGCGATGGCTGGCGCCCGCAAAGCAGGGCCGATCCGCAGAGGCTAGACCGCGACCTCAGCCAGAGTTCGCCGACAACCCCTCTCGACACCCCCGCGCCGAGATCGGCTGACGAGCGTTGCCTCTGCTGTCCGAAACCCCTCACCCAGCGATCGGGACGAAGCCGCGTCGGCGAACGAAACCAGCGTCGCCAGTGCCTTTCCCGGGCGCAGCGCAGCATGGCGGCGCCTTATTCCCGCAGCTCGACACCTCACCCGAGGAGAAATGCGCCTCGGGTGAGGCGAAGCAGTCGTCTTACCAGACCTTGTTGGCCTTGGTGTCGTACTTGGCAGTGACGGTCTTGCCGACGTTGCCCTTGGCGTCCTGCTGGTCGTATTCCATCTTGATCTTCGTATAGTTGAACGAAATCTGCTCGACCGGGAGCACATTCGAGCCGTCGGAGGCGCCGGTCTGGTAGGAGGAGATCACCAGATCGTTGAAGGTCACCTTCAGATAGGCCTTCTGGCCGCCGTCGCCGGTCGGCTTGCGGCAGGTCAGCTTCGCTTCGCCGATATGCTTGCCCGTCGCGCAGGACTGCATGAGGACCGGCGAGGCCTTGCTCATCTGCACGACGAAGTGGAAGTCCTGCATGTTGACCTTGCCCGAACCGGCGCCGGTGCCGAGACCGCTGGAACCCGAGTTCGTCGCACCCCAGGACCAGGAGATGAGCTGAAGCTCGTTCTTGTTGCTGGCATCATCGGACTCGCCGTCGATGCCTTCGATTTTCAGGAAAAAGTCAGCAGATGCCATAACAAGCTCCATCTTTGACGGACCGCCGCACGACGTCCGTTACAGTTCGTCCTGCCTACCGTCTTAATCCGGCAAAGCATCGTGGAAAGCACAACTTGCGAGACGTCTATAGCGAAGAAAAGGCGAGTGATAAAGACATAACGCGATACTCTCTCAACTCTTGGGCGCCGGCAGGCGTGAGACCAGGCTCATACCGATATCCATGCCTTCGAGCTGATAATGCGGCCGAAGGAAGAAACGGGCATTGTAATAGCCGGGATTTTCCTCGTTCGGGGTCACCTCGACGCGACCATCCGCCAGCGGGCGCGAGGCCTTGGTCGATTCCGAGGAATTCGCCGGATCACCGTCGATATACAGGTTGAGCCAGTTGGTCAGCCAGCGCTCGAGTTGCTCCTTCTCGAGATTCGAGCCGACCTTATCGCGCACCATGCACTTCAGGTAATGGGCGAAGCGCGACACGGCGAAGATGTAGGGCAGACGCGCCGAGAGATTATCGGCGGCCGTGGCCTCCTCGGTCCGCCCGGTGGCCTTGTCCATCTTCCGCTTGGGCAGATAGACCGACTGGGCGCCGATGAAGGCCGCCTTGTCGGTATTCTTGCGATGGATCAGCGGGATGAGGCCGGATTTGGACAGCTCCGCCTCGCGCCGATCCGTGATCGCGATCTCGGTCGGGCATTTGAGATCGATGCCGCCATCATCCGTCGGGAAGGTATGAACCGGCAGGTTGATGACTTCGCCGCCGGACTGCACGCCGCGGATGCGCGTGCACCAGCCGAACTCCTTGAAGGCCCGGGTGACGTTGACGCCCATCGCATAGGCGGCGTTCATCCACCCGTAATTCTTGCCGTCATGGCCGTCCGTATCCTCCTCGAAGGCGAACTCCTCCACCGGATCGGATTTGGAACCATAGGGCAGGCGGGACAGCACGCGCGGCATGCACAGGCCGAGATAGCGGGAGTCCTCGGCGTCGCGCAGCGACTTCCAGGCCGCGTAATCGGGCGTGTCGAAGAGCTTGCTGAGATCGCGCGGATTCATCAGCTCGGTCCAGCTGTCCATTCCGAGCAGGTTCGGATGGGCGCCGGTGAGCAGCGGCGCGTGCGCCGAGGCGGCGATCTTCGTGAGGCCGCGCATCAGCGTGACGTCGAGCGGGGCCTGGCTGAAATAATAGTCGGCCACGATCGCGCCGAAGGGCTCGCCACCCAGCTGCCCGAACTCCTGCTCGTAGACCTTCTTGAACAGCGGGCTCTGGTCCCAGCGGGCGCCGGGATACAGACGCAGATCGTCCAGCAGCTCCTTCTTGCTGGCGTTCATCACCTTGATCTTCAAGGTGGCGTCCGTCTCCGAATTCATCACCAGATAATTGAGGCCGCGCCAGGCGCTCTCGATCTGCTGAAACTCGGCCGCGTGAATGATCTCGTTCATCTGCTCGGTGAGCTTGCGATCGATCTGGGCGATCATCTCGTCGAGCGTGTCGAGCACATCCCCCTTGATCAGGGTGGAATCGGCCAGGGCCTGGTTGACCAGGGTCGAGATGGCACTGTCGACGGCTCGCGCAGCGTCCTCGTTGCGCGGGCGGAAGCTCTGCTTGAGAACCTGGCTGAACTCGTCGAGGTTCTGGGTCGTCGTCTCGACGGCCGATTGGGCGTTCTGCAGTTCGGTGGACATGAGCGCGGCCTCAGCCTTCCTGCTTGCTTGTCTTGCCCATACGGTCGCGCAGGGCCTCCATCAGGGCGGGGTCCTTGAGCAGATCGCGCAGCTTGGCCTCGGCATCGGCCTTGCCGTCCATGTAGAGCTGAAGGTTCTTCAGCTGTTCGCGCGCTTCCAGCAGCTTCGCCAGGGCCGGAACCTGCCGCGCCACTTCGGCAGGCTTGAAATCGTCCATCTTGTTGAAACGAAGACTGACGGAGAGCTTCTCGTTCTCGGCATCGCCGAGCGTATTCTTCACGTTGAAGCGCACACCCGGCTTGATCGCCGCCATGCGGTTGTCGAAATTGTCCATGTCGAAGTCGAGGAAGGCGCGGTTGGCCATATCGGCCTTCTCGGAGCCCGCATCGTTGCCGGACAGGTCAGCCAGGACGCCCATGACGAAGGGCAGCTCGACGAGCTTGTCCGCATCATAGGGGTCTTCATAGGTGATGTGGACGCGCGGAGCACGGTTGCGCCGGATGAATTTCTGGCCGCTGTCGGACACCTTGACCCCCATGAAAACCGAGCGCGACGAAAGATTTAGTCGCCGGCAAATATTTTGTTAAGACCGAGGATGCCCCACTTCGTCAGTCCTCGTCAACATGCAGGGCGGAGGCCGGCAGCAGATCGCGCAGCAACGCCGTGAAATCGCGGCCGGCCATTTGACGGGCATGCTCCACCATTAGTGGAATAGGGCTCGATGGCTCGGCCTGACGCAGGAACGCAGCCGCCGCCTCCAGCAACGCCAGAGCATCGCGGCGCGTCCGCGCCTCGGGCGCCGCCGGGCTTTCGGCCGCGGTCACCTGCGCTTCAACGCCCTCGTTCTCGTCGGCCCCCTCGCCGCTCTCGTCCCAGCCGCCGCCGGAAGCGGACGCATCCTCGGACCCGTCGGACGGCAGCAGCTGTGAGAGGCGCTCGAGAGGCAGCTCGATCGGCAGGCCGCGCACGGGCCGGATCGCCGCCTGGCCCGCCAAAGACGGCGAAAGAGCCGAAAGAACCTCGAAAAAGCTGCGGCCGAGCAGCGCCCTCGTCTGGGCCAGCAGCATGCGGACCGGACTGGACGGCTCGTGCCTGACGAAATAGCGCTCGGCGGCGAGCAGCGCCGCCGCCACATCCGGCAAGCTGGCCATCGCTTGCACCGACATCGGCCCGGAATCGGACGAGCTCGATCCTCCCTCTCCGGCATCGCCGGCCTCTTCGGCGCCCCCGGCTGACGCAGGAGCCAGGGACGGATCCTTTTCGGCGACGACCCGCTGCAGCGTCTCGACCAGCTGCTTGGCGACGCCCTTCAACCTGTCGAGGCTGAGCCCGGCGGCGCCGCTGGCATGGGCATCGACCGCCTGCTCGACGCGCGCAACCGCGCCCGAGAGGCGCTGGGCGTGGTCCCAGGCGGCGGTGACATCGGCCGCTTCGGCATCCTTGATCGCGCTGGCGAGGTCGCCCGCCGTCGGCACGCGCTCCATCTCGTCGCTGTCGGGGTTGCGGCGGGGCTGAACCTTGCCCTCGGACAGGAGGAACGAGCGCAGGCTGACATGGCCGATGCGGCGCGAGCGGAACAGCGGCGCCACCTGCAGAGGCAGCACCGTATGCGGGGCGTCGTCGAGCGTCTGGAGGGCGATGACCCGCATGACCGGATCCTCGCCGAGCAGATCGGGGTGCAGCCCCTCCCAGCGCTCCTCGAGCCAGCCCGCCAGCACCTCGACGCAGCGGGTGAAGGAACCGAGATCCTGGTCGAGAATGAAGAGCTTGGCCGCAGCGACCAGCAGGCGCAGATCCGCAGTTCTCTTCAGCAACGTTCCGGCGGTCGCGATGTAGCTTTGCAGATCCGCATCGCGCCGATTGAAGCTCAGAAAACTCTCTGGAAGAACACCTTCGATCTGCGCCAGGAAACGCATGAATTCGGCGTCCCCTTCCAGCTCCAGATCAGGACCGCAAGGCAAGTCCACTGAGACGGGGGCGACCAGCGCCTCGAACGGAAAGGCCGCCATCGACCGATATCCACCTGATGATTAGTCGGATCAATTTACCCGGCCGCGAAAAACGCGACCAAACTCGACGATCTGCATTTTTTTGAGTAACGTCAATTCACACCTTGCGGGCACCGGAGTTCACGGTCGAGATGATATCACGCGGCACGCAACGGCTTCGGCTCGCTGAGCTGACCACGCCGTTGGGGACGGACACGCTTCTCCTCACTTCGTTCACCGTCAATGAGGGGCTTAGCCAGCTTTTCGAGATCGATGTGGATTGCGTCAGCCACGATGCCGAGATCGACTTCGGCGCGGCCGTCGGCAAGACCTGCTCGATCCGCCTGACGACGGTCGCCAACAAGACGCGGTACTTCTCGGGCGTTTTGTCGAACGCCTCCTGGTTCGGCGAGCGCGACGGCGATTTCGCCTATCGACTGACCCTGCGCCCCTGGCTGTGGATCCTCACCCGAACGAGCGATTGCCGGATTTTCCAGAACCAGTCGGTGCTCGAGATCATCAAGACGGTGTTCGACGATCTGGGTTTCAAGGATTACGAAATCCAGGCCTGCGAAAGCTATCCGACACTCGAATACTGCGTGCAGTATCGGGAGTCCTCGTATCATTTCGTCACCCGGCTGATGGAGCGTTTCGGCCTCTATTTCTATTTCAAGTTCGAGGAGAGCAAGCACACGCTGATCATCGGCGACAGCAAGGGCTCGCATCAGGCGATCGAGAACCTGCCGGAGTGCCGCTTCATCGGCATGGGGGAACGCACGCGCGACGACGAGGAATATCTCAACAGCTGGCTGATCAGCCGCAGCTTCCAGTCGGGCAAGGTCACGCTCAACGGCTATGATTTCGCCTCGCCCAAGGCGAGCATGCGCCATCTGCAGACGGCGCAGGGCGGCTACGAGCGCGACGATCTCGAACTCTACGACTACCCCGCGACCTACAAGGCCTCGAACCGGGAGGATCTGGGGGCGAAATTCGCCCAGGCCCAGCTTTATGCGGCGCAGTCGCAGGATAAGAGGCGCGAGGCGGCCGGCAATGCCCCGAACCTGTTCCCGGGCGGGCTCGTCACGATGACGAAGCATCCGGTCAAGGCGGAGAACGCAGAGTTCCTGGTGGTATCGGCCTCGCATGCCTTTGTCGCCGAGCAGTATCGCTCGGGCGATGGCGGGGATGGCAGCTCCTATTCCGGCAGCTATGTTCTGCAGCCTTCCGACCAGCCCTACAAGTCGCGCTCGGTCACGCCGGCGCCGGTGATCGCCGGCCCGCAGACGGCGATCGTCGTCGGCCCCTCGGGCGAGGAGATCCACACCGACAAGCACGGCCGGATCAAGGTGCAGTTCCACTGGGACCGCGTCGGCAAGAACGACGAGAAGTCGTCGCGCTGGGTGCGCGTCGCCCAGAACTGGGCCGGCAAGAGCTGGGGGGGGATCGTGATCCCGCGCATCGGCATGGAGGTCGTCGTCGAGTTCATCGAAGGCGACCCGGACCGCCCGATCGTCGTCGGCTCGGTCTACAATGCCGACAACCCGGTGCCCTTCGCCCTGCCCGACAACAAGACGCAGAGCGGCTTCAAGACCCGCTCCTCCAAGAGCGGCACCGACAGCCACTACAACGAGCTCGTCTTCGAGGACAAAAAGGGCGCCGAATTCGTCCGCTTCCATGCGGAAAAGGATCTGATGTCGACCGTCGAGGACGGCGAGACCCGCACCGTCAAGGGCAAGAACAAGAAGTCCGCGGGCGAGACCACGCGCGGCACGACCATCGAGAGCGGCGACGATGTGCTCACCGTCTCGACCGGCGACAGCAACACCACCATCGGCCGGCACCAGACCCTGACCGTCGCGGAAAACCGGACCGCCACGGTCGGCAACAACGAGACGATCTCGATCGGCACCAATCAGTCGGTCACCGTCGGCAGTACCATCACGATCGAGGCCGGGGCGAAGATCGTGCTCAAGGTGGGCGCGAGCACGATCACGATGACGGGCAGCTCCATCGAGATCAAGACGCCGAGCCTGACGACGAAGAGCACCTTCACGGAGATCTCGGCGGACGTCCAGATCACCGAAAAGGCCGGCCTCATTACGCTCAACTGAGAACTCTCCATGTCCGGTCTTCGTTTTCAAACTGCGGCGGAAGTCTTCGAGGCTTTCCCCGACATGGCCGACGACATGGTGAGCGGGCCGGCGGATACTCCGCCGGTCGCATTCGTAGCCCAATTGCAGGCCACGGCCTCGCCGGAGGATGCGATCACCTTCTGCGCCTATGCGTTGGACCGGCGGCGCGCCGTCTGGTGGGCGCTGGAGTGCTCGCGCACGCTGGACCCGCCCACGACCTCCGAAGCGGAGATCGCCCTGCGCACGGCCGAGGCGTGGGTGCGCGAGCCGGAGGAATACCGGCGCCTGGCGGCGCTGCGGATCGGGATGACCGGGCGCCGGGATCTGTCGGCCACCTGGGTGTCCCTGGCCGCCGGGGGCTCGGGTGGCACGCTGGCGACGGGTGCCGAGCCCGGCCCGCCGGTGCCGCCGCAAATGTGTGCCAAGGCAGCGCGCGCGGCGACGCTGATTGCGCTCTCAACCATTCCCGTCCGGGAACGGAAAGCGCAGCTCGGCCGCTGCCTCGATATCTTCCGCAACCTGGTCAAGACGGACTGAGCCTCCCGCCTGCGGGCGGCGGCGGATGGCGCCGCAGGACTGAGGCTCGTCCGTCACGGCCCGGCAAGCGGCGAGAGTGTCGCACCCTTCCGGTCACAGCCAAGATGATCTATCTCCTTGATTGAGCGTCGCATTCGTCCGGTGGTATCTGCCTCCTGCCGGCCCGGCGCTCCAGACGACGACGATCAGAGACTGCGGGACACGACAGCGCATGCCCCTCCACCTGACCATCGAGAACGAAACCTCGCTGCCCGATGGCGGCCCCGTCTCGATCAGCGTCAATACGCGGCGGGGCATCGATATCGGGCGGGACCAGTATCTCGATTGGGTGCTGCCGGACCCGACACGGTTCATCTCGGGCAAACATTGCGAGGTTCGCTACCGCGACGGGCATTACTGGCTGCAGGACGTCTCCACCAACGGGACTTATATCAACGGCAGCGAGTACCGGCCCGACGGGCCGCATCCGCTGCGCTCGGGCGACCGGCTGGAAATCGGCCGCTACCTCATCGCCGTCGTTGTCGAACCCGACGCCGAGGAGATGGCGCAGCCTGGGCGCATGGAGGGCGTGCAGCAGCCGGCCGGAGGCCTGTGGGATCTCGACGGCCCCGCCGCGCCGGCCATCAATCCGCAGGAGTTGCGGGTCTCCAGCATCTCGCGGGGCCTGTCGGGGCCCGATCCGCTGGATTGGGTGAGCGACGTGCCCACGCCGCCGACCTTGCCGGATAGCGGCTGGGACTGGACGCCCCCGCCCCCGGCGCGCAACACCGTGCCACCGGCGGAACCTCCTGCCGCGCCGTTCTCACCGGCCCCGCTGACCTTCGCCGACACCTCGGGCGCACAACTGCCAGGCTCGCCGGGCGCCCCGATCGACGAACGCGCCCTGCCCCAGGCCACCCTGCCCCCGCTGGGAGCGCCCATGGTTCCGGCGCCGCAGCCCGCGGGCTTGCCGCCCGCTCAGGCGGCGCCCTTGCCGGAGGCGCCCTTCCCCGAGGCGCCGCTCGCCACCACCGCCTTCGCTCCCCAGCCGCAACAGCCCCCGGCCGCGCCGTTCGCCATGGCTCAGGCGCCTGTCGCCGCGCCCTTTGCCCCGGCCGCTATGCAGCCCGCCATGGAGGCGATGCCGGCTGGTGTCTCACCTGCCAGCGCCGCGCCGATGGCTGCGGCGCCCGTGCCCGTTACGCCCCCCGTCGCCATGCCTGCGCCCGCAGCGGGACCCGTGCCAACGCCGGTCATGCCGCCCGCGCCCTACCCGGCCATGCCGGCGCAGGAGGCCGGGGCTGCCGCCGAACGCTTCCGGCACGCCTTCGCGCGCGGTGCGGGGATCGACCCGAGCGCGATCGCCTCCCACAGCGACGAGGCTCTGGCGGAGATGGTGGGTCTCTTCGTGAGGCTCACAGCCGATAATCTGCGGCAGCTGCACATCGCCCGCGCCCAGTCCAAGGGCGCGATGCGCAGCTCGAACATGACGATGATCCAGGCCATCGACAACAATCCGCTGCGCTTCTCTCCGACGACGGAAGATGCGCTGCGGATCCTGCTCGGCCCGCCGACGACGAGCTATCTCGGGGCCAACAAGGCGCTGGAGAGCAGCTTCGGCGATCTGAAGCGGCACCAGGTCGCGGTTTTCGCAGCCATGCAGCAGGCGCTGAACGAGCTCACGGCCGATCTCGACCCCGACCACATCGAAGCCTCGATGGAGGACGGCAAGGGCGTCGGCTCCTTGCTGCGCTCGCGCCAGGCGCGCCATTGGGAGCATTACCGCACCGTGTGGAAGGCCAAGGTCGGCAAGTCCGAGCACGGCATGCTCGACGTCTTCATGCGGCTGTTCTCGTCCGCCTACGACAAGAGCGGCTGAGCGCGAAACCGCGCATGCGCGATTGACTTTCCCTTGGGAAGACAGAGAGTCGCGCACGGCGGGGAATGAGCGGTTCGGGTCCGAAGCGGAAAGCGATGTCGCGCAGACAGCGAAACAAGCCGGCGGATGCCGCGCCTGCGCCGCCGCCAGAAAGCCGCCGGCGCGCCCGGCTCGTCGCGCAGACGCCGCCCCCCGCCACCATCCGCCAGCCGCGCACCCTCGCGGTCGGCCTCGGTTCCATCGTCAGCGTGCTCGTCTTGCTCGGCCTTCTCGCCGCCTGGAGCATCGGCATGACGTTGATCCTGCTGTTCGGCGATCGGATGTCGGACAAGCTGATCACCCAATCCAGCGAAATGCAGGATTCCTACGAGCAGCGCCTGCAAGGTTACCGGGCGGAGATCGCGCGGCTGGCGCTGGAGATCGAGCAGTCGCGCTTCGACCAGACCTCCGTGGAGGGTCGTGTGGTCGAGATGGGGCGACGCCAGCGCCTGATTGAAGCCCGGCTGCAGGCCTTGAAGCGCCTGTCGGACCTCGTCGGCACGGCTCCGGGCGGGCCGCCGACCCTGACGCCGGGCGGAGCGGCACCCGCCGGCCCGGCTCCTGCGCCGGCCGCTCCGCAGCCGCCGGCGAAGCGGACTTCGTTCGGCGAGGACAGCCCGGCTCCCGAGGCCCCGGTCTGGACCGCGCCGCTGGACGAGGGCACCGCGAGCGCGCTGATCCACAAGGCGCAGCTCGGCGCCCCCCCGGCGGTCGAGCAGGCTCCCACGCCGATCTCCGACGAGATGGAGCAGTTCCTCCAGCGCATGGACCGGGCGCTGACCAATGCCGAGCAGACCGAAACGCAGATCCTGCAGGGGTTCAACCGATCCTTCGAAGGAAGGGTGGAGCGCACGCGCGGGGCGATGTCGCTGCTGGGCCTGACGCCCGAGGCGGTATTGCACTGGCGGGGCCGCAGCGACATCGTGCTGCCCAACATCATCCTGCCGCTTTCCGACCAGCAGACGCCCTTCGGGCTCGCCGTCGCGCGGGTGCGCCAGAATTACGGCATTCTCTACGGCTTCAAGCCGGTCATCGACCAGATGCCGGTGACACGGCCGACGGCCACCGATGTCCGCTATTCGAGCGGTTTCGGCTATCGCAAGCATCCTCTGCTGGGCACGCAACGCCTCCATGCCGGAATCGACATGGCCGCGCCGATCGGGACCGTGGTGCGCGCGGCGGGCTCCGGCACCGTGATCAGCGCAGGCTGGGGCGGCGGCTACGGCAATCTGGTCCAGATCGACCATGGCAACGGGCTGATCACGCGCTATGCCCATCTCTCGCGCATCGACGTGTCCCCGCAGCAGCCGATCGGGCGCGGTCAGGTCGTCGGATTGATGGGGACCACGGGGCAGTCGACGGGCTCGCATCTGCATTTCGAAACGCGGATCCAGGGCAACCCGGTCAATCCGGCGTGCTTCATGCTGGCGGGAGACCGTATCCTCGGCGCGCAGCCGATCCCCTATGGCTGTGAAGATCCGCCGCGCTGGAGCAGCCGGAAATCCTCCGAGGACGAAGATGACGACAGCTGAGCCGGCGCCGGACACCCTTTCGGACGAGGAACCGATCGAGCATGTCGCGCTCTCGCTGGAGGAGGCGGTCGATCTCGCGATCCAGTTCCTGCGCGCCGGAAACGTCGCCACCGCCTTGCCGATCCTCGCGGAAGCCGAACGGACCAAGCCGGACGACGCCGTGATCCAGCATTTCCACGGCATCGCGCTCAGCCAGAGCGGCCAGGCCGAGGAAGCACTGGCCAAGATGGAGTCATCGCTCCGGATCGAGCCCGCCATCGCGGGCTGGTGGAACAATTACGGCAATGTGCTGCGCGGCTGCGAGCGGCTCGACGCGGCGATCGACGCCTATAAGCAGGCGCTGGAGCTCGATCCGGAGTTCCCGGAGCCCTACAACAATCTCGGCATCGTCCAGCGCGCACGGCGCAACCTCTCGATCGCTGAGGCCTGCTTCGCCAAGGCGATCGCGCTCAACCCGGACTATGCCGATGCCTACGCCAATCTCGGCAACCTGCTGGTGGCGCGCGGCGAGGGGCTGCAGGGCGTGAAGATGCTGTTCCGCGCGGTGACGCTGTGCCCGCATGACGGCACCTCGAAGCGGGCCCTCGCCTATGCCTATGGCGAGCTGGGCGAGGTCGACAAGGCGCGCGACATCTATCGGGAATGGGTGAAGGACGAGCCGGACAATCCCATCCCCCGCCACCATCTGGCGGCCGTCGAGGGCGCGGCGCCGGGTCGGGCGAGCGACGACTACGTGCGCAGGGTCTTCGACAGTTTCGCACCCAATTTCGACACCAAGCTCGATCAGCTCGGCTACCGCGCGCCGGAGCTCGCGAACGCCCTTCTGCGCGAATGGGCGCCGGAGCGCGCCTCCGGACTGTCGATCGCCGATCTGGGTTGCGGCACCGGCCTTTGCGGACCGGACCTGCGCGCGCGCGCGCGCCAGCTCGTCGGTGTCGATCTCTCCGGCGGAATGCTCGAGAGGGCGCGTGAGCGGGGCTGCTATGACGAGTTGATCGAACAGGAGCTGACGGCCTTCCTGAACGAACGGCCGGCGGCCTTCGATGCTCTGATCTGCGCGGACACATTCTGCTATTTCGGCGAACTCGGTGCGGCGCTCGCGGCGAGCGCCCGGAGCCTCAAGCCGGGCGGCGCCATCGTCTTCACCGTCGAATCGCTCGCCGATGGCGACGATGGCATCCGCCTGGCTCACCACGGGCGCTATGCCCATGGCCGGCCTTATGTGGAAAAGACATTGCGCGAGGCAGGCCTTGTCCCCAGCCGGATGCTGCACGAGATCCTGCGGTCGGAATCGGGCCACGACGTCTTCGGCTACGTCCTGCTGGCCGAGAAACCGGCCTGATCGGGCCGAGATGCCTCGCCACACTCAGTCGTAGGTGACCACCTGCGCGGTCACGCTGACCCCATCCGACGATGCCGGCAGAATTCTCATCAGGTCGGCCAGCGGCGCACCGGTCGTGGCCGAGCCGAGGCTGAACAGGGGCAGCGGCTGCGACGCGGCGATGGCGATCAGCAGCTTACGGGCCGGCTTTCCGCGCGCGGGATCGTCCAGCCGCAGATCGAGTTGCATGCCGTCGCCGCCCGGCCGCAATTGCGAGGTCAGATTGCGGACGCTGCCGTCCTCGTCCACCACCAGCAGGCCGAGGCTGCGCCAGCCGCCGCCGGCAATCGTTGCGACCGCCCTGTCTCCGGGCTTGAGCGCGGCTTTGGGCAGGCGCAGGTCGAACCCAGGCTCGAAGCGCCCATCCAGCTGCTGCAGGACCGGCACGGCCGGGCACTGCGCCGGCAGGATGGTGCCGGCCGTCACGCTGGCCTCGAAACCGTTGACCTGGGCGAAATCGGCCTGGAAGGCGCGCACCGCATCGGGGCTCGCCGACAGGGTCGCAACGGAGGCCGACCGGGGCGTGACGTCGAGCGGGCGCGCGAAAAGGCAGGGATCGGCATCGTAATAACGGATGTAATTGACGATCCGCTCGGCCTGGCTGAGCGGCGCGGCAGGCGGCGTCATGACGGCGGGCGGCGCGTTCAGAGCGGCCGTCTCGGGCGGCGGCAGGCTCGGGAGCGAGGCCGTCTCCTGCGATGACTGAGGGCGGCCGGCCGGCTCGCGCAGCATGAAGTAGCCGCCTGCACCCGCTGCCGCGAGGGCGATCGCCGCTCCGGCCATGAGGGCGACGCCGGATTTGGTGCGGGCGCCCGCCTCGGCACCCTCAGCAGCCTTTCGGCCGCGCGGCTTGACGGCCGGTGGCGTCCAGACCCATTCGGCGACCTCGACCATCGATTCCGGCCGGTCCTTGGGGTCCGGCGCCAGCATCCGCGCGATCAGCGGCTGCAGCCGGTCGTCGATCTCGCTGAGATCGGGCACCACGCGCCGTTTTTCGATGACGTCGGCCTGGCTACCGCTCATATCGATCGGCTTGCCGCGCAGGCATTCGGCGAGCACCAAGCCGAGGCTGTAGATGTCGGAGCGCGGCGTCACCTCGCCGCCGAACATGCCGAGCTGCTCGGGAGAGACGTAATTGTATTTGCCGGCGAAACCATCGCCGATGACGGTCGCCTGGCCGAGCTTGGTCGAACGCGCAATGCCGAAATCGATGATCTTGGCCTTGCGGACGTTCTCCTCCGGCAGAATGACGTTGTCCGGCGAGATGTCGCGGTGAATGATGCCCTTGTCATGGGCCGCCTGCAGGCCGGCCGCGAGGCGCTGGCGCAGCTCCGTGGTTTCCTGCACCGTCAGCGAGCGGCGCGTCAGCAGATCCGACAGCGAGCTGCCTTCCACGAACTCCATGGCCAGATAGGCCCGGTTGATCGTGCGGTCGATGCCGAAGATGTAGTAGCGGACGATGCTGTCGTGATGGAGGTGGTGCAGCGCCGAGGCTTCCTTGCGGAACAGCGCCAGCACCGACTCGTTATCGGCGAATTCCGGCTTGATCATCTTGATCGCGACCGGATCGCCGGTCTCGACCAGCCGGCCGCGATAGATCTCGCCCATGCCGCCGGCGGCGATCTGGAGCTCGACCTCGTAGATGTCGTTGAGGCGCGTGCCGGGCTGAACGCCGGTGCGGGAAGGGCCTCGGAACTGGACGACGGTCTTGTTCACGGCGCGCCCGCCCGCTGCCGGTGGTCCCGCGCAAAGGCGAGCGCAGGCTTGCGCGTCGATGCGCGCCCTCCGCCTTCCCGCCCCTGCCTCGCGACCGGCCTCACCCGCTGCGTCCCTCGTCTCCGCGCGCGTGCGCGCCCGCAGCCCCATACCCTCGCGCGCCCGAAGGGGCGCGGCCGGCATGCTCCACCATCGCGCTGGAGTCTTCGATGGCCGGATACCCTAGCACTCAGGCCGCCGAGCCCGGAATGAAATGCGTCGCCTCGACACGGTGGCACCGGATGATGATGATCGAGACATTGTCCCGCGCACCACGCGCCAGCGTTTCGGCGATCAATGTATCACAGGCATCCTGCGACCGCCGCCCTGCCAGCCGCGCGGCAATCTCGGCATCGTCGAGATGTCCGGTCAGCCCGTCGCTGCAGATGAGGAAGGTGTCCCCCGGCTCGATCTCGCCCTGGCGCAGTTCGAGCCCCGGATCGTCGAAAATGCCGATGGCCCGGGTGATGACGTTGCCGCGCGGGTAGGTCCGGGCCTGCTCGCGCGTCAGCACGCCATTGTCGATCAGCTCCTGCACCTCGCTGTGGTCGCGCGAGATCTGCTCGAGCTGCCCCGCGCGCAGGCGGTAGACCCGGCTGTCGCCGGACCAGAGGCAGGCGAAGCTGCGCTCGAAGATCAGCAGGGCGGCGACCGTCGAGCCCATCATGGCCCCGCCGCGCTCCTCCGACAGGGTGTGGATGCCGAAATTGGCGTGGTTGATGCGATCCTGAAACCGCGCGACGAGATCGCCCGCCGAAACCGCCGGGCCGATCGATTCCAGCGCCTGGGTGACCGTGCTGCTGGCGAGCTGCCCCGCCTCGTAGCCGCCGACGCCGTCGGCCACGGCCCAGACGCCGATATCGGGCGAAGCCAGGATGCTGTCTTCATTGGCCTGACGGACGAGGCCCTTATGGGTCGCGGCCCCGGTCTCGAACTTGATCGCGATGTCGCGCGGCTTGTTCTGCATGGCGCGCTCCTCAGGCCGATGCGGGAGCCGGCACGGCGGCCCCGGCCAGCAGCGTGGACATGATGTTCGGGTCAGGCAGGCGCGAGGCCGTCGCCACCGTCGGCGGATAATCGACGCCACCGATCGTCCAGAACCAGCTGCGCAGGGCGGCATCCTCCCGTTCCCGCCCGGCATCGAGCGCCGCCATGCAGGCGGCCAGATCGAGCGGCTCGGCTCCCGGGAGGATCGCGGCGCCGAAGCGGGTGACGATCGGGCTGCTTTGCTCCAGATCCTGCGCCTCACCATCCGGCAGCGCCGCGAGGCGCGCCAGCACGGCGTCGTAATCGGCGCCATCGTCGATGGTGGAGAGCAGGAAATCCTCGGCGGCCTCGAACCAGGCGGTGTCATCGCCGGCGCCCGGCCGGGCAAAGCGCTGGCCGGGCGGCGCGCAGGTAAAGACGGAGAGCGGGAAATGCCGGCCGACCCCATCCATGGACGACATGAAGACGCCCCGCACCGCAACGCCGCAGATCGCCTCGCCGAGGCTGAAGCGCCAGAGCGGCGCGTGCAGATAGGCCGGCAGCCATTCGCCCTCCAGCGCGATCTTGCTGGCCTGCACGCCGCCCTGAAGCCAGGCCTCCCAGAGCAGGAGGAACTCCTTGGGCGTGTTGACCGAGATGAAATCGCGTTTGGCCGCGAGCTTGCCGAAGAGTCCACAAGGCATCGTTGCAACCTGACGTCTTTCCCGCTCCGATGGAAGCCGGGCGTGTCTAAAAGTCATTTGCGCGCGGTGGCGCAGGCTTGCATTGGCCCTGCGCCACCGAGGCCGGGAAGCGGGCTTCGGCCCCGGCGCGGTGGCGCTCACGGGGCGACGCTCAGCGCGCCACGGGGCAGCTGAAGCTGCGCAGCGCCGCCAGGGTGAAGGGGTTCGGCAAGGTCACGGGGTTGATGCGATATTGCACCTCGCGCCCGCCGACGCTCATTCGCGCCGTCATTTCCGAGCCCTGCGTGGTCACGTTGACGGCGTCGAGCAGGCGGAAGATGCCCCAAGGCCCCGGCCTCTGCAGCACGTTGGAACGGCCCTGCTGTTCCGGCAGCACGGTGAGAGAGGCTCCGCCCAGATTGACCGGGCCGGGCCACTGGAAGGTCACGACCGGGGCCTTTTGCGGCGGCGGCGTCGGCGCGGGCGAGGAGCCGAAGATCGAGAAGGACGGCGCCGGTGCCTTGGGGCGCTCCGTCACCAGTTGGTTGCTGTTGATCTCCAGCCGCGCCACATCGACATCGTCGGCGAGGCGCAGATTGGTGACGGCGAAGGAGAAACCCGGGGCGCCGCCCGGGAAGAACGCCGCCTTGATCTCGCTCGCCTGCTGGAAGCTCTGCAGCATCGCCGGCGAGAGCCGGCGCGCCACCGGGCTCGCCTGGTTCCAGACCCAGCTGCGGCCCGATGTATTGGCATATTGCGCGAGATTGGCCTGGAAGAAACGGTCGATACTGCCATTGGGCCCGAACAGCTTCTGGAAATCGTCCAGAGAGATCTCGCGGTTACTCGTGCGCACGAAGGGATAGGTGCCGTTGACGATCTGCTGGCAGGCCGCCGTGACCTGCTCGCTGACGCCCGCATTCAGCCGCGCGATGGTGGTGCCGGCTGCGTCGCTGTCGAAAGAGGCGGCCGCGGTTTGGAGCATCGCCTTGAACGGCTCGGGGAACCGGGTCGCCGTCACTTCCAGCGTCCGCAGGCTTTCGCCGAAGCGCTGGCGCCCTTCGGCGGAGCGGACCGGGTCGTTCAGCATGGTCAGCGAGCTGTAGACGTCGTTCAGCACCTTGATCAGTTCGTCGACCGGTCGACGGCTGCGGTCGCCCTCGACGATCAGGGCATAGGCGCGGAAGGCCTGCTCGACCTGGGCGCCGGGCGCCTCGCCACCGGGCAGGATGATCCGTGCCGGGGCGGCGGCCGGCGCTGCCGGCTGGCCCTGACCCTGTGCCTGGCCCTGCGGCGCCGGTTGCTCGCGGGTGAGCGCGGTTTCGGCCCGGATCGACTCGATCAGCTGAGTGATGGGAGACGTCGGCGAGGCGGCGGCCTGCAAGGCGAGATAGCGCGGCTTGTCCGCCGTCAGCGGCTTGATGCGCAGCTTGCGCAGCTCCGTCTGCCAGGCGGCGACGAATTCGCGCGAATAGCGCTCCAGCAGCGCCTGCGGCAGGTTCTCGACCTGAGCGACCACCGCGGCCTGATTGCCGACATCGCCGAGGACGCGCCGCTCCTGCCTGACCTGCTCGCCGACGCGGCCGATCTTGGCGAGGAAAGCCTCGTGGAAGCCGGCATAAGTATAGAAGAACGGCACGCGGACCCCGTCGAGGCCGGCGCTGTTCGCCGTTTCGAACACGAGCGAAACGTCCTGCCCGCCCTTGCGCAGGGCGATCCAATCCCGCGGAGAGTCGCTGCGGGCGGCGGCGCGCAGCAGTTCGAAGGCGCGGTCGGCCACCGTCATGCGGCCGATGGCGCTCTGCGCCTCCTGTACCACGGCATTGTCGATGTCGATCGCGCCAGGCCCCTGCAAGGTGTCGAGTTCGACCAGATGCGAGACATGCTCCATCAGCGCCTGGCGCCCGCCGGCATTGCCGGCGCCGGGGAAGAGCGTCTCGAAATCCTGCCGCATCCAGTCCAGCACGAAAGGCCGGTCCATCGGCTCGCGGCCGGCGATCATCAGATAGACCTTGAGCGGATCGCCGAGATAGCCCGGATTGGTGATGTTGGCCCGCATCAGGTCTTCCAGCCGGAACATGAGCCGCGGGCGCAGCAGGCGCTGGAGACCCTGATCATAGGCCGATTCCGTCGCGGCATTGAGGCGCGGGCGCTGGTCGAGGCCCATCTGGCCGGTCATCGGCGAGCGCTCGTTGCGCTGGGCATAGCCGGTCGGCATGTTGCGCAGATGGTGCAGGGCCGGCAGCACCCGGGCATAATCGTGATCGGCGATCATGGTCTCGTCGCGCAGGGGGCCGGCGACGGTCTTGTACTGCGTCACCGCCGCGAAGGCGTTCGTAACCAGATTGGTATTGTAGGCGTAGCTCAGCCACATCAGCGTGCCGATGCCGGCCGAGACGAGAAGCAGGGCGGCATAGCCGGCGAGCTTGAACAGCGAGGCACGGCGCACGGCGCGCAGATTGGTCGAGACCCAGCCCGCCTCCTCGAACACGACCTTCTTCAGCAGATCGGTGAGGAAGAAGCTCTTGCCGAGCCCGGAATACTGAACGGCGCCGACATTCTGCGTGCCGAAGCTGCGCGAGAGCGCGCCGACCAGCTGGTCGATCGGCGTGCCTTCCTGCGTGCCCGAGGTGAAGTAGAAGCCGCGCAGCGTCGCATTGGCATGATAGCGCGTGGGCTCGAAGACCCGGTAGAGGAAGTCGAAGACGGGCTTCTTCAGTGCCGCCATCTGGCTCGGGAAGCCGAAGATCTGCACCTTGCCCTGCGGCGGCACCTCGTCCTGGATGCGATCGACGACATCCTGGTTGAGCCGCTCGATCAGCAGGTCGAACTCGTCCGGCACGCTGGAGACCAGATTGGCGGTCTTGTCGTTGGTCTGGAAGGTGCAGCCCCAGACGACGCGGCGCTCCTCCTCGGTCAACGGGCCGAAGAACTCCATGAATCCGGCGATGAGATCGGCCTTGGTGAACAGCGCATAGACCGGGAAATCGATCTTCAGCCGCTCATGCAGCTCGGCGAGGCGGGCGCGAACCGCATCGGCATGCAGGCGAAGCTCGGCCTCCGGCAGCTTCAGCAGATCCTCGATGCTGATGCAGACGAACACGCCGTTGATCGGCTGCTTCGGCCGATTCTTGCGCAAGAGGTCGAGGAAGGAAAACCAGCTGCTCTGGTCGGCGCGGGCGTCGGAGTCCTGCGTGGTGTAGCGGCCGGCCGTGTCGATCAGCACGGCGTCGTCGGTGAACCACCAGTCGCAATAGCGCGTGCCGCCCTCGCCCGCGATGGCGCTGGGCGTCGCGCCGCCGCGCGCCAGCGGGAAATTGAGGCCGGAATTGACCAGCGCGGTCGTCTTCCCCGAGCCGGGCGGGCCGATGATGACGTACCAGGGCAGATCGTAGAGATAGTCGCCCTTGGCGCTGCTGGTCTTCTTCAGCGTCAGGATCGCATCCGACATGCGCCCCTTGAGCGTATCGCTGTCGTCTGCCGGAGCCTGGGGATCGCCGGCGCCCGCCGCGCCGGCGCCGCCGCCACCGAGCGAGAACCCGCCCGCCCCCGGGATCTGCTGGCCGAGGCCGGCGGCGAGCGCCGCCGTGGAGCGCGTGCGATAGACCACGTCGACGACGAGATAGACCACCGCCGAGGCACCCGCGAGCAGCGCCAGGATGCCGCGGGTGGCGACATTGTCGAGCGGGTTGGAGCCGCCGATCGAGATCAGCGGCCCGGCGAACCAGATCAATGCGATGATCGCCGCGACGCCGAGCGCGATGCTGACGATCTTCAACCAGCTCAACTTGCCCATGGTCAGCGCGTCCGGCCCATCTTCATTGTATCGACGCCTTCAAGGTTTCCTCGCGCGGAATGGAAATCTCGACGCGCCGGTTACGGGCCCGCCCCTCGGCGGTCGAATTGGAGGCCAGCGGCATCGAATCGCCCTTGCCTTCGGTCTTCAGCCGGTCCGGCTGCGACAGGCGGGGCTTCAGCGCGGCGGCGACCGCCTTGGCGCGCTCGACCGACAATTCGTAATTGGAGGCGAAGCGCGCCGTCGCAATGCCGACATTGTCGGTGTGGCCGACGACGCGGATCTCGCCGGGCTCGCGCTCCAGTGCCTCGGCGATCTTCTGGGCGATCGGCTCGAAATCCTTGCGGATCGTGGCCTGACCGGAATCGAACAGGGCGAACGAGCCGACGCGGACGATGATCGACTGGCCGCTCTCGACCGGATCGACCTTGTTCTGGGCGATATCGTCCTTCAGCCGCTCGCGGATGCGCTCGAGCTGGGAAGAAACCTTGATCGGCACCGGCGGGGCCGGCACCGCCACGGCCGCGCGCTCGATGCCGAGATCGGTATCGGGGAACATGCGCGACATCTCGGCCGTGACCGTCTCGGTGGTGCCGGACAGGAGGATCCGCAGCGTAACGAAGACACCGAAAAGCGCGGCGGCCGCGACGGCGGCGAGCGCCCAGAGCGGAATGCGGAAGGTCGCCCCCGATTGCGGCAGCGCTTGGCCGCGCCAATGGGGGGAAAGGTCCTCCCGGGAGCGGTTGCGGGTCCGGCGCAGCAGCTCATAAGTGCTGCGCGTGATCTGCTGGAGCGCCGCCTGGCCGCCCTGTTGGGTGCGGTGGATGCCCTGGAAGCCCATGGCGAGGCAGGTGTAGATCAGCTCGAGGAGGTCGTAATTGGCGACCGGATCCTGCTTGGCCTTGTCGAGCTTCTCGAAGAAACGCACGCCACCGACACGCTCCTGAAAGAAGCGGCTGAGCATGCTGTACTGCACCCAGACATGGCGCTCTTCGCTGGGGATGTTCTGGACGATGTCGTCGCAGGTGGCGCAAAGAACGTATTTGGCGTCGTCGGCCGTCGCCGGCGCCACGCTCTCGAGGCGCATGGTCTTGTCGAATTCCTCGATCGCGTCCGCGACCTGCTCCATCAGATTCGCGAAATTCGCGGTCATCAGCGAGGTGCGCAGCCGCCCCAGCAGCAGCAGCAGCGGCCCGGCCGCCTCCAGCAGGAGATTGGCATTGGGCGCGACCGGCACGTCGCGCTTGAGGATCAGGGCGCGCCCCCCCTCCACATGCACGGGGGCGGGCGGCGGAGGCGGCTTGAACCAGGCATCCTGCTGGCCACCCCCGCCCGTCGCGGGAGGAGGGGCATAGCCGCCGGAGCTGTAGGGGCCGGGGCGCGCCGAATAGCTCGATGGCGCGGGCGCCGCATAGGGCTGGGGCTGCTGCGGAGTGGCCCAGCTCGGCGGCGGCTGCTGGGGCGGCGGCGCGGGCGGCGCAGGCTGAGAGGGCGGAGCGGGGCGACGGCCGCCGGGGTTCAACCGCAGCACCGTCTTGTTGGCCTTGTCGAAGGGATCGCCCTGATCGCTCATCGGCGGTCTCCCATCACCGCCCAGAGGTCGAGGCCGAGATCGGGCCAGTCATCGGAGAAGTGCATGCCGATCGCGGCGGCCGTGCTGAATTCCGGCCAGAGCGGCGAGTTGCGATCGAGCAGGAAATAGACATGGTCCGCGATCGCCCGGATCTGCGGCGGCGGCGTCGGCAGGTGAACGAGGCCGATGCCCGGCAGATGGGCATGGACGATCTCGTTCATCTTGGTGTTGGGGCCGATCTTGAACAGATTGGGGAATTGCAGCTGGATTTCGGTCAGTGGGCGGCGGGCCGAGACTTCGAGCACCAGATTGGCGGTGCGGAACAGCGAGCGGTCCTTGATCGTCGAGACATAGGCGTTCGGCGCGCGCTGGATGAGTTCCAGCCGGATGGCGCGGCGCCCGAAGCTGACGGACAGGAACATCTGGATGTCGCGCAGCACAGGCGCGAAGGTCTCCTCCAGATTGTCGTGATCATAGGGCGGATATTCGTTAGCGCGCCGCTCCGGTGAAGCGAAGGTCGCCAGCTCGCCGACGAATTTCAGCAGCTCGACATAGAGCCGCTCGGGATGGAGATAGCGCGAGCGGCGGAAATGTTTCAGCGGCTGGGTGTAGCGGTTGAGCAGTTGCAGGACGAAATAGTCCACGCTCTGGAGGCCGCTGCCGGCGGAGGGGTCTGCGGCATAGCGTGCGAGCTCGCCGACCTTATTGTCGATCCAGCCGATGACCCGGTCCATCCAGCCGTCGACGACCGCATGGGCCGAGCAGAGCAGCACCGGCGGCGCGTATTGATCGTCAAGAATCAGGGATTTGTCGCGGATTTCGAGGATCCGCGCGATGCCGATACAGACGAAGCCCGGCTTCGGGGTCTTGCGCAGCTCCAGTGTCAGCCGCGGGAAGGCGATGTCGATCTCCTCCTCGATCCGCAAGGCGGCGGTCGAATCGATGAAGGTCTCGACGGTTCCGACATAGCGGGTGGCGCCCTCCTCGCCGGGCTCGGCGATCTCGCGCGAATTGGGCGTCGCCATGGGCATGCACAGCCAGGCCATCAGCTTGGCGGCGTTGTCAGGCACCTCGATCGGCGCAGGCAGCGGCCCGTCGACCGGAAGGTCGAAGGGCGTGCCATCCGGCAGGAGACCGCTGGCACGGCGCAGGCCGAACTTGCCTTGCGCCGCGAGGTCGCGGTCGATCTCAAGCGCCGAGAAGCCCCATGGATAGGGCGTCACCGCACGGGTCCGCGCCTCCACGAGCCGCTCGTGATACCGGTCGCTCTGCTGGAGATGGTGAGGCCTGAGGAACAGCCCCTCCTTCCAAAATACTTTATTGTGCCAAGGCATTGGATTGGAGACTGCCCGTTGACCCGCGCTCGCGCCCATCATGCCGGAAAGCACGTCGGCGGCAAGCGGTAAGCCTTACCCATGGGAGAGACCGGAGTCATGCCCCTTTCCCGAGGAGGCTGCCGCCGCGCTCCCGCACCCGCCTTCGTCGACCAGGGCGTTCCGCCTCGCCATAATCCGGAATTGTGACAGCTCTTGCCGGTGACGGCTCCCGCCCTCCCGCGCCATGCGGCGGCAATGGCGTCTCCCGCCTGCCGCCGGAACGCTCCGGGCGACGGGCAGGCTTCGGCTTTTTCGAGAAGCGGACTCCACTTTTCGGTTCGATGCGTTAGGAGAGGCCTGCCCGACGGGTCGCTTCGCGAGAGGCTCCCCATCGGGCGCAGCACCCTTCGGGCATCGCCGCATCCCGCGCGGCGACAGGAGTAAGGTCAAGCGCGATGCGTTTCAATCTGGCAGCCATCCTGCTCGTTTCGGCGCTCGGCGTGTCCGACGCGGGGGCACAGTCGACCCGCCAACTCGCACAAACCGCTCCGGCTCAACCGAACACGCCCGAGCGGACGGCCGCGACCTATGGCGACTGGGTGCTGCGCTGCGACCAGGCCGCTGCCGGGCGGGTCTGCGAGATCAGCCAGACGATCCAGGCCCAGCTCCCGAACGGGCAGACGGCGGCGGTCGCCCAAATCGCCATGGGCCGCCTGCAGAAGAGCGAGCCCCTGCGGGTGACCGTGGTGATTCCGCCGAACGTCACGCTGACGGCACCGGTGAAGTTCTCGCCCGAGGACAAGGATGGCGCGCCGACGATCGACCTCAGCTGGCAGCGCTGCCTGGCGCAGGGCTGCTTCGCCAGCGCGACCCTCAACGAAGACATGCTGAAGCGCTTGCGCGCCCGCACCGAGCCCGGCCGCCTGCAGGTCAAGGACGGCCAGAATCGGGACGTCAACCTCGCCTTCTCGACGCGCGGCTTCGCGGCGGCGCTGGCAGCCCTGCCGAACGACTGAGCAGAACGACTGGCAAAGACGGCACCTGCGGGACCGATCACGGCGTCGCGGGCCGGCCGAAGGCGATTGTCCTCGCCGCGATGGCGCCAGGCGGAGCGGCTGGCACGAAATGGCAAGCGCAGCGGATGATGGTGCCGCTACGCGGTTCGGGTGGCGACATTTGTCGAAGGACACCCTCCATATGACCTTGAAGTTCTTTAGCGGCGCCGCGGCGCTGGCGACCGCGATTCTGCTCTCCTCGGCAGCCCCCGCGCAGGTGCGCTACGATATGAGCAAGGCGACCTGCTCGGATTACGAAGCGATGCCCCCCGGCGGCCGGCGCGATTTCGCAGCGTGGATGAGCGGCTGGTACAGCGGCAAAGCGGGCCGGACCGAGATCAACCTGCAAGTTTACCACGCCAATATCAGCACCATGCAGAAATGGTGCGCCTCGAATCGCTCGGCGTCGGTGATGTCGCTGATCGAGGCCGCCTCCCGCAATGGCAAGCCGACGGCCGGCGGGCCGGCTTCGATCGACGTGGCGGCGATCTCCTGCGGCGATTTCCTCGGCACGGACCCGGAAGCGCAGCTCATCGTCAGCGCCTGGGGCGCGGGCTATGCGGCGGCCGGCAAGGACCTCACCGTGATCGACGCCAAGGGCTTCGCGCGCCAGGAAAAGGCGGTGCTTGCCGCCTGCGCCAAGAACAAGAAGGCGACCCTGCTCGACACCATCGGCAAGAGCTGGAAGTAGCATCGCGGTCGCCGCGCGCCCTGACGCGGCGCGCGGCGATGATTCGGCGGCGGGGCCGGGCTCAGGCCTTCCGGCCCCGGCTCAGGGCGTGAGGCGCCCTGCCAGATCGCGGAAGCGCTGATCGTCCGGGCGAAGCGCTACCAGCCGGCGGACCCATTCGGCCGCCCCCGCCCTGTCGCGGCGCTGCATCGCCTCCTGAAGCTGCACGGTCGCCAGATCGACATCCGCGGGGTGTCGCAGGGCGGCCTCTCTCAGGATGCGGGACGCCTCCTCCGGCTGGCCGAGCGAGCGCAGCGCGACCCCGTAGACGAAGGCGAAGCGGGCATTGCCGGGCTCGGCCCGAGCCGCCCGCGCCAGTGCCTCCAGCGCCTCCTGCGGCCGCTTCTGCCGGATGAGCGAGAGGCCCAGCGCATGCTGCGCGGCGCTGGAGGCCGGATCGCACGCGACTGCGGCGCGCAAAACCTGTTCCGCATCGCCTTCCCGTCCGGATCGGCGATAGAGATCGGCGAGCTGGGCCGCGATGGCGCCGGCAGCGGGATCGAGCGCCAGCGCGGCACGATATTCGGTTTCCGCCTCGGAGCCGCGCCCCTGTTTCAGGCGCAGCAGGGCCCGATTGGCGCGGGTCTCCGGCCGGTCGAGATCGATGGCGAAAGCCGCTTCCTGCTCGGCCAGCGCGCCCAGGCGTGCCTCGGCCTGCGCCGGGGTGAGGTCGTCCGCCGGCCAGTCCGCGAGCAGGAAGGCGGCCGCGATGCGCACGAGGCGGACCGGATCGCTCAGAAGCGGCAGCGCCGCCCGGCGCCGTGCGCGATCCGAGCCCTCAAGCGCGCGCAAGGCGGCGGCGCGCACGAGCGGGTCGGTATCGGAAAGTCCGGCATCGGTCGCAGCGATGCTCGCCGCAGCGGGCCAGGCAGCGAGCTCGTCGATCGCCGTGGCCCGCGCCAACGCCGGCGCCGCGCCATCGACCGCCAGGCGCTGCAGGGACGCGCGGGCGGCCGGATCGCCGCCGCGCGAGCGGTGAAAGGCTTCGGCGTAGGTCTGGAAGCCCTTTCGCACCGGCCCGTGCCAGCGCTCCACGGCCTCGGCCGCCCAGGTCGCCGGCTTGTCGGCATGGCAGGCGCCGCATGTGTTCGGCACGCCGAAAGCGGCGGTGAGATCGGGGCGCGGAATGCGGAAGGAATGGTCGTGGCGCCGGTCGATCTGCATATAGGTCCGGGCCGGCATATGGCAGCCGATGCAATCCGGGGCATCCGGGCCGGGCGCGTGCCCGGTATGGGCGACGGCGGCGAAGCGCTCGGGCTGATGGCACTGGCCGCAGACCGCCGATCCGTCCGCCCTCAGCTTGCCCGAATGCGGCTGGTGACAATCGCTGCAGACCACGCCTTTGGCGTACATCAGGCTCTGCTTGAAGGCGTGGTCGTTGAAGACCTCGTCCTTCATCTGGCCGTCATCCTCGAACAGGCCGGCCGCCAGCGGCACCGGGCTATGGGTGTCGGCGATCGGGCGGCCGGGGCGCCAGTCCGAGCCGATCTGGCCGCGCCGCGAATGGCAGCGCGCGCAGGTCTCGACCTCGTCGCCGGCGGGGCGGGCGACGCCCGCGGCCGGACTGCCCGTGCGCGGATCCGGCGTCCAGTCGGCAGCGGGCCGGGAGGCCGCGACCGAGGCGAAGCCCTTCAGGGGCGCGGCGCGATCGGCGCCCGACTTCGCCCAGGCGAGATGGCTGCCGGCGGGGCCGTGGCACGCCTCGCAGCCGACGCCAAGCTCCGACCAGCGTGTGCGGAAGCTGTCGGAAGCGGGCTGATAGCCCTTGCTCAGATCGGTGGTGTGGCACTCGGCGCACATATGGTTCCAGTTCTGCTGGAGCCGCGTCCAGTACCGGCTGTCCGATGGCGCGATCGGCTCCTCGCCATAGACCAGGAACCAGCGCTGCCCGCCCTCGGCAGCGGGCCGCGTATCCCAGGCGAAGGGCAGGGTCTGGATGCGCCCGTCCGGGAAGGTCACGAGATATTGCTGCAGCGGCTCCCAGCCGAGGCTGTAGTCGATCGTGAAGGCGGCGAGCCCGCCGTCGGCGCCGGGCAACTCGACCCGGTAAGCCTCTCCCTCCCGGAATAACCTCGCCGTCATGCCGGCCTGCTCGACCGATCGGCCGGAGAAATCGCCGCGCATGGTCGCTGGCCTGGCATGGTCCATGGCGTGGGCGTGATGAGAGCCGGCCCAGTCGGCCGTTTGAGCGGCATGGCAACCAGCGCAGGACGCCGAGCCGACAAAGGCCGGGGACTCCGCGCCATGAGCCGGAACGGGACCGGCACCGCCCGATTTCAGCCAGGCGGTCGCGACGAAGACGCAGGCGACGAATCCGATCCAGCCGGACCAGAATCGCCATTCCCGCCATGAGCCGATCTGCGTCATCGCTCTGGCCATAGCATCGCGCCGGCCTGGCGTCGCCTTGCGTCACCGCCGATGCGCGCGACCGGTTTTGGCGCGAAATGGCAAGTGCGCCGGACCCGCACTCGTTAAGCATCACGTCTCTCGACTGCCCCAGAGCACAGCCCGATCCATGACGTTCCTTTTCCGACCCCGGCCCAGCCACGCCGCCCTGCTCGCCGCCGCGACCTTTCTGAGTTTCGGCGCGGGCGCCCTCGATGCGGCGCAGGCGGCCACGCGCGTCTATCCGCAACACCGGGCGGTGCGCCACGCGCCGCATCGAAGCGTCCACCATCACCGCACCGTTGTCGTCGCTCCGGTGCGGCCGGTGCCGGCGGTGCGTCCCTGGTATTGGGGGCGGGTCGTCGCCGGCGTGACGATCGGCACCGTCATTGCCGTCACGGCGGTCAACAGCGTGCCCAAGGCGCCTTCGCCGGAGCTGTGCTGGTTCTGGTCCGATTCCAGCAAGACGCGGGGCTACTGGAACTATTGCGTCGCCCCCAAGCAGCCCTGATGCGCCCCCTTTCGACAAGGTTTGCCCTTATGCACCCTTTCTCCAAGCGCCTGCGCGCCGCCGCCCTCGCGCTGTCCGCACTGCTGCCGGCCGCTTTCGCCCACGCGTCGGATCTGCCGTCCAACAAGCGGGAGCCCGCCCCGCCGTTGCCGGCCCTGCCGAGCCTCACCTTCAGAGCCTCGGCCTATCTCTGGGCGACCGGCCTCGAAGGGCGGCTGCGGACGCTGCCGCCGCTGCCGGCTGCCAAGGTCTCGATCGGCTTCGACGAGGTGATGAAGCACTTCGACGGCGGCATCATGGGCGCCGGCGAGCTGAAATATGATCGTTGGCTCGTGTTCTTCGATGTCCTGGCCTCGAAGATCTCGCCCAACAAGACGATCTTCCCGGCCGGCTATCCCGCCGGGGTAAAGGTCGACAGCGGCTCCTTCGTCGGGCTGGCGGCCGGCGGCTACCGGCTGATCGACGATCCGGCCTACAGCCTCGACGCCTTCGCCGGCGTGCGCGGCTTCGCGATGAAGAACACCCTGCGCGTGCAGCTGATGCCGGCCACCCTCAAGCTGGCCGAGAGCGAGCAATGGGCGGACGGCGTCGTCGGCGCCCGGCTGAAGGTCAACCTGACCAAGTCCCTCTACGCCACCACGATCGGCTTCGTCGGCAAGGGCGGCTCCCGCTACGAATGGGATGTGTTCGGCGGCCTCGGCTACGCCTTCACCGACAAGATCTCCGCCTTCGCCGGCTACCGCGCCATGAAGGTCGACTATCGCAGCGGCAACTTCATCTACAACGCGCTGCAGCAGGGCCCCGTGCTCGGCGTCAACGCCAGCTTCTGACCACATCGACAGGACAAGCCCCGATGTTCAGCACCCTTCGTTCAGCCTGCGTCGCGCTGGCGCTGCTCGCTCCGGCGGCGGCGATGGCCCAGTCGGCTCAGAAGCCCAACATTCTCTACATCGTCGCCGACGATCTCGGCTGGAACGATGTCGGCTTCCGCAGCAAGGATCTTTCCACGCCGACCATCGACCAGCTGGCCAATGACGGCGCGGTGCTCGACCAATTCTACGTCCAGCCGATGTGCACCCCCACCCGCGCGGCGCTGATGACCGGGCGCTATCCGATGCGCTACGGGCTGCAAAGCTTCGTCATCCTGCCCGAGCAGACCTATGGCATCCCGCTCGACGAGAAGCTGCTGCCGCAGGTCCTCAAGGAGGCGGGCTACGACACCGCGATCATCGGCAAATGGCATCTTGGCCATGCCGATACCAAGCTCTGGCCCCGTCAGCGGGGCTTCGATTACCAGTATGGCGCCCTGATCGGCGAGATCGACTACTTCACGCACAAGGTTCACGGCACCACCGACTGGTACCGCAACAACAAAAAGCTCGACGAGCCGGGCTATGTCACGACGCTGCTCGGCAAGGACGCGGTGCGCTACATCGAAAAGCACGACGCGAAGAAGCCGATGTTCATGTATCTGGCCTTCACCGCGCCGCACACGCCGTTCCAGGCGCCGAAGGAGTATATCGACCGCTTCAAGTCGATCCCGGATGCGAACCGCCGGACCTATGCCGCGATGATCGCCGCCATGGACGATCAGATCGCGGCCGTGCTCAAGGCCCTCGACAAGAAGGGCATGCGCAACAACACCATCATCGTCTTCCACAGCGACAATGGCGGCGTGAAATCGGCCACCTTCGCCGGCCAGATCGCGACCAGTGGCGATTTTCCCGCCAATAACGGGGTCTATCGCGAGGGCAAGGGCTCGCTCTACGAAGGCGGCACCCGTGCCGCGGCGCTGGTGAACTGGCCCGGCCGGATCAAGCCGGGCAAGGTCGATCAGCCGATGCATGTCGTCGACATGATGCCGACGCTGGTGAAGCAGGCCGGCGCGAGCCTTTCGGGCACCAAGCCGCTCGACGGCATGGATGTTTGGCCGACCCTGAGCCAGGGCGCCCCTTCGCCGCGCAAAGAGATCGTCTACAATATCGAGATGTTCCGCGGTGCGGTTCGCCAAGGTGACTGGAAGCTGTTCTGGCGCACCACCCTGCCTGCCAAGGTCGAGCTCTACGATCTCGCCAAGGATCCGGGCGAGACGAAGAACCTCGCTGCCGAGAACCAGCCAGTGGTCGCCGAGCTGCAGAAGCGCATCGACGATCTCGCCAAGCAGATGGCGCCGTCGCTCTTCTTCCAGGCGACGTTCAAATCCTATATGGGCCGCCACGTCCCGGGCCCCGTCTTCCCCAGCCCCAACGACGACGCCTTCTTCTCTCAAGGAGATTGAGGCGCGCCCGAGCGCCGGGCACAGGTTTCGGCCAGCCGAAACTCGTTGCGTCCGGCGGCGAAATCATCAATCTAACGGCCTGCCCCTTCGTCATGCGAAGCGGCAGGCTTTTTTTTGCGACGGCATGGGCGGGGGGAGCCATATGTCACGCGCTGCGGCACGGGCGACTCTCCTGCATATGCTGCCGGGCTATCTGGCCGGCGCGGGCGTCGAGCCGGAGACGATCCTGCGACAAGCGGGCCTGTCTGTCGACGACGTCGAGAGGGGCACCGTCGTCAGGCGGTCCCAGATCCATCACGCTTTGGAATTATCGGCGCGCTGCGTCGGCAGTGCCGAGCTGGGCCTGGCACTTGGCGCCACCGCGCAGCCGGATCTGCTGGGCGCGATCGGATCCGCCATGACGGCGGGCGCGACGGCTGAGGCCTGCCTCCAGACCCAGATTGCTCTCATGCCGGCGATGCAGTCCCATGCCGTGATCACCTTGAAGAAACAGGGCGACGAGGCGATCTGGACCCACCGGCTGCACGGGGACGACGAGCGCGCTTGGCTGCTCTATGAGGGAGCGGCGTCCTTCAACGTCCATATGCTGCGGCATCTGCTTGGCCCGGACTGGGCGCCCGTGCGGGTGATCTTCCCGCACCGGTGCAGAAGTCTCGTCAACCGTTATGAAGACCATTTTCAGGCGCCGGTCTACTTCGGCGACTGTGACGAGGCCCGCATTCATATCAAGCGGCACGAATTGTCGCTGCCACTGCGCCACTACGCCGCCAGGGCGGTGCAGCCGCTGCGCGCCCATGCCGGCGAGATCGCGGAACTGCGGCAGGAGGACGGGTCGATCGAGCTTGCGATCTCCCGGATGATCGAGGCCAGCCTGCCGCTGCGACCGATCACGCTCGCCATGTCGGCCCGTGTGCTCGGCCTCTCGGCGCGGACTGTGCAGAGGCGCCTGGAAGATCGCGGAACCGCCTTCGAAATGCTCCTCGACGAGCAGCGCCACCGGCTGGCGACTGCGTGGCTCGGCTCGCGCGAGGAGGCCAATGTCACCGATTTGGCGATGGCACTGGGCTATTCCGACACGGCCCATTTCAACCGCGCCTTCCGCCGCTGGGAAGGCCAGTCCCCGTCGAGCTTCCGGCGGCGTCGGCTCGGCCAGACCGCGAACGATTGACCAGCCCGGCCAGTGGGCTGCGCGCGATCGGGCGAGGATGGAACAAGATGCCGTTTCGGCCGTTGAGCCGGACGAAGTCTGGATATCCAATCGCATGATGACGGCCCGTGTTCTGATCGTCGAAGACGAGATGCTTGTTGCGATGGATATGGAAGCCTTGATCGAGGATCTCGGTTTCGAACCCATCGGCATCGCTGCGGATCGGCGTGACGCCATGCGCCTTGCGGGGCTCGCCCCCGATGTCGCCCTCGTCGACCTGAACCTGCGCGACGGATTGACCGGGCCCGGGATCGGCCGCGATCTCGCTGCACGAGGCGTGCAGGTGGTGTTCGTGACGGCCAATCCCCGCGAGCTGAAGGGCGGCATCAACGGCACGCTCGGTGTCTGCGAAAAGCCCATCGACGACGGCACGATCGCATCCGTGCTCGGCTTTGCGATCGCACGGCGTGAAGGGCGCAACCTGCCGCCGCCTCCCGGTTTCTCGCCGTTCTCAGGCGTTCCCGCGCACTAGATTCGCCAGGGGCACACTCACCGTCACCCGCAAGCCATCCGGCTCCCAGGCGCGCGACAGCTGGCCTGCCAGCTGGTTGCGCACGCTCACTTCGGCGAGGCGGGTGCCGAAGCCGGTATGGGACGGCTCCTTCGTCACCGGCGGTCCACCCTTTTCCTTCCACTCCACGATCGCGTCGGGACCTTCGACCGCCATCGTCACGGCGACCTCGCCCCCTTCCTGGGAGAGAGAGCCGTATTTCGCCGCGTTGGTCGCCAGTTCGTGGAACAGCAGCGCGAAGGCCGTCGCGCCCTTGTCGTCAATCGGGATCTCGGGGCCGGAAATCCGAATGCGGCCCTCGTCCATCGCGGGATAGGGCTTGAACAGATCGTAGGCCATGCCTGCGAGGGTCGTGCGGCCCACTGTGGGGCGCGATTGCTCGCTGTGTGGCCTGACGAACTCATGCGCGCGGCCGAGCGCGGCGATGCGCTCGCGCAGCGCCGCGGCGAAGGCCTTCGCTTCCGGCGCCTGCCGCGCCGACAGGCCGATCAGACCCGCGATAACCGCGAAGATGTTCTTGATGCGGTGGGCGAGCTCGCGGCTCAGCAGTTCGTTCTGCTCGGCGGCGCGCTTGGCGTCATCGATGTCGGTGCAGGTTCCGATCCAGCGCGTGATGCGCCCGGCCTCGTCGCGCACCGGCAGGGCGCGGCCCAGCGTCCAGCGATAGGTGCCGTTGTGATGGCGCAAACGATATTCGATCTCGTAGGGTTCACCGGTCTCGAGGCTGTGACGCCAGCGCGCCCAAGCCGCCTCCTGGTCCTCGGGATGGAACATGTTGTTCCAGCCCTCGCCATCGGTGGAGCCCGCCGGCACGCCGGTGAACTCGTACCAGCGCGCGTTATAGTAGTCGTGAAATCCGTCCGGCCGTGTCGACCAGACCATTTGCGGCATGGCATCGGTCAGGACGCGCAGCAAATGCGGATTGTCATCGAAGATTTGGTGGGAGATCGGCAACGGCACTCGTTCCAGACAAGAGGTTCGCAGCGCCAAAAACGGGTCGGACGCAGATGATTCGACAAGGTCGTCCCGGCCCACCATAGCGGGACGACGTTTTTGCTCCATGTTAAAAGACACGGTTCGCTCTTAGAGCGTGCTGATTTCGCGTGGAACCACGACGTCATCCCGGACAAGCCGCTACAGCGGCGCCGATCCGGGATCCATCGTCAAGCTCCGAAGCCTTTCGATGGATCCCGGGGCAAGCCCGGGATGACGGCGGGGTTCCGCGAAAACTCAGCAGGCTCTAGGGGCGCTCAGCGCGCAAACCGTCGCCCGCCCCGCTTTCGGGCCGGCGCTTCAGCGCTGTGTCGGTGCTCAGGCGCGCCCGTGTGAACCGGCCTGCCGAGCCGCAAAGGCAGCGATGTCGGGTGCCAGCAGATCGTGCCGCTCGGCCCAAGACGCGAACAGGCCTCTGGCGGTTTCGGTTTCGATATCGCCCCGCACGGCCCCCAAGCAGGCGCGGGCGGTGAAGGCGTGTGCCGCGTCGCGGCGATCCTGCGGCCAGTCGGCGAGGAACATATACGCCTCCATCGCCGAGGACACCGCAGTGGGATGACCCAGGCCCGTCAGGATGACGACGGGACGCTCGAATTCATCGGAAGGGATCGGTGCCATAGCCATATCCTCTCGAAGCACATGGATCCGGATTCGGCGGCGCCATGCCGCGCCAGACCGATTTTGGTGGCCGGGCGCGATTTTCAAGGGGGCGGAGGGGCGTGAGGGACGCTCAGTAGCGCTCCGGCACATACATCTCCGGCGGAACCGGATGACGCAGATAATCCGGATTGCGCACGCGCGCCGGCAGGACGATCTCCTGCTTGGGCACGTCCTCATAGGGGATCTGCTCAAGCAGATGCGCGATCATGTTCAGCCGCGCGCGCTTCTTGTCCACGGCCTGGACGACCCACCAGGGCGCGAACTCCTTATGGGTCCGCTCGATCATTTCTTCCTTGGCGCGGGTGTAATCCTCCCAGTGGACGCGGCTTTCCAGGTCCATCGGCGAGAGCTTCCACTGCTTGAGCGGATCCTCGATCCGCAACCGGACGCGGAACTCCAGCTCCTCGTCGGTGATCGAGAACCAGTATTTCAGCAGGATGATGCCGGAGCGGACGAGCATATGCTCGAAATCCGGCACCGAGCGAAAGAATTCCTCCAGCTCCTCGTCATTGCAGAAGCCCATCACGCGCTCGACGCCGGCGCGGTTGTACCAGGAGCGGTCGAAGAGAACCATTTCACCGGCGCTGGGCAGATGCTGCACATAGCGCTGGAAATACCATTGATGGCGCTCGCGCTCGGTCGGCGCCGGAAGGGCGACGACGCGGCAGACGCGCGGATTGAGCCGCTGGGTGACGCGCTTGATCGCGCCGCCCTTGCCAGCCGAATCGCGCCCCTCGAACAGGACGACGACCTTCAGCTTCTTGTGCTGCACCCAGTCCTGCAGCCGCACCAGTTCGTGCTGGAGGCGGAACAGCTCGCGGAAATAGATGCGCCGGTCGATCCGCGGTCCGCCCGGAGCGGGCCCCTCTCCCGCCAGTTCGTCGACGCGCTCCTCCTCCAACTGGAGCTCCAGCTCCTCGTCGAAGGAATCGCTGATCTCTTCCTTGATCCGCTCGAGATCGTTCATCGCAGGGTCCGTCCTCATCTGAGCCCCGCGCCTGACGTTGCGCGAGGGCGCGGCACCATGACGAGGCGCCATGACGGAACGATGAACCGCCGCCTCCCAACGTCAAGATCGGCCGCATCTATCCCCTGTTCCTCCCCGCTCCCCGCCGCGGAGAAGGCTGCGATGCGCCGAGCGCACAGCGCGGGCGCGCAAGTTGGGCCATGCTGCGCCGCTCACGACCAGTGGTGACCCATGACCAGGCCCCTCTCCCCTTCCCAGACCCGCGCCACGCCGATCGGCATCGGCCAGAGCCTGCCGCGGCGGGAGGACGCCACGCTCGTCAGAGGCGCCGGCAGCTACACGGATGATCTGGCGCTGGAGGGCCAGCTTCACGCCGCCTTCGTCCGGAGCCCCCATGCGCATGGTCATCTGCGCGGCGTGGACCTCTCGGCGGCGCGGGCGATGAAGGGCGTCGTCGCCGCCTATACCGCGGAGGATCTCGCGGGAGAGGGCTATGGCTCGCTGAAATGCATCGTCGATCTGCCGAATGCCGACGGCACGCCGATGAAGCGGCCGGCTCGTCATGCGCTGACCTCCGGCAAGGTGCGCTATGTCGGCGACCCGGTCGCGATGGTGGTCGCCCGCAGCGCCGTGCAGGCGCGCGACGCGGCCGAGGCGGTGATGCTGGACATCGAAACGCTGCCGGCCGTCACCTCCGCCGAGGACGCGCTGGAGCCGGGCGCGCCGCAGCTTTTCGACGATGTGCCCGGAAATCTGATCCTCGATTTCCATTCCGGCGATGCGCAGAAAGTGGCGGCGGCGTTCGCGGGGGCCGCGCATGTCACGCGGCTGCGCATCGTCAACAACCGCATCGTCGTCAATCCGATCGAGCCGCGCGCGGCGATCGGAGCCTACGACGCCAAATCCCGGCGCTATACACTGCATGCGCCGAGCCAGGGCGCCTTCGGACTGCGCAACAGCCTGGCGGCGGCCATGGGCGTCGGGCCGGAGCGGATGCGGCTGCTGACCGGCCATGTCGGCGGCTCCTTCGGGATGAAATCGGCGGTCTTTCCCGAATATGTCGTGCTGCTGCACGCCGCCCGCCTGCTGAGGCGACCGGTCCGATGGACCGACCAGCGCTCGGAGAGCTTCGTCTCCGATCATCACGGACGGGACATGGTGTTCGAGGCGGAGCTGGCGCTCGACAAGCGCGGCCGTTTCCTCGCCACGCGCTTCACCGGCTTCGGCAATATGGGCGCCTATCTTTCGCCGGTGGGGCCGATGATGGCGACCACCAATATCGGCAAGAACAGCGTCGGCATGTATCGCACGCCGCTGGTCGAGGTGCGCACCCGCTGCGTCGTCACCAACACCACGCCCATCGCGGCCTATCGCGGCGCCGGGCGCCCGGAAGGCAATTATTTCATGGAAAGGCTGATCGACGCGGCCGCCCTGGAGATGGGAATCGACAGGGTCGAGCTCAGACGCCGCAATCTCGTGAAGCCAGCCGAACTGCCGTGGAAGACACCGGTCGGCACCGTCTACGACAGCGGCGATTTCCCCGGCCTGCTCACCAAGGCGCTCGAGGCCGCCGACTGGAAGGGCTATCCGGCGCGGCAGCGCCAGAGCGCCAAAGCCGGCAAGCTGCGCGGGCGCGGCATCGGCTGCTATCTCGAGGTCACGGCGCCGCCGAGCAACGAAATGGGCGGCATCCATTTCGAGGCCGATGGCGGCGTCACCCTCGTCACGGGCACGCTGGATTACGGACAGGGCCACTGGACGCCTTTTGCGCAGATCCTCACCAGCCAGCTCGGCGTGCCCTTCGACAAGATCCGCCTCGTGCAGGGCGACAGCGACCGCCTGATCGCAGGTGGCGGCACGGGCGGCTCCAAATCCGTGATGGCGAGCGGCTCGGCGATCATCGAGGCCAGCGAGCTGGTGATCGAAAAGGGAAGGCTGGCCGCAGCGCATCTGCTGGAGGCGAGCCCGGACGACATCGAATTCGCCGCCGGGCGTTTCGCCATCGCCGGCACCGACCGCGGCATCGACATCATGGAGCTGGCCGCGCGGCTGCGCGGTGGCGCGGCGCTGCCCGAGGGCGTTCCCGCCAGCCTCGATATCGACCATGTCTTCAAGGCCGCGCCCTCGGCCTATCCCAATGGCTGCCATATCGCGGAGGTCGAAATCGATCCGCAGACAGGCGCGGTGGAGATTGTCCGCTATGTCAACGTCAACGACTTCGGGCAGTTGGTGAACCCGATGCTGGTCGAGGGCCAGCTCCATGGCGGCATCGTGCAGGGCATCGGCCAGGCGCTGGGCGAGCAGACGCGCTATGACGAGGCGGGCCAGCCCATGACCGGCTCCTTCATGGATTATGCGCTGCCGCGCGCCGCCGACGTGCCGTTCTTCTCCTTCGTCAGCCACAGCGTGCCGACTGCGACCAACCGCGTCGGGGCCAAGGGCTGCGGCGAGGCCGGCTGCGCCGGATCGCTGCCCTCCGTGATGAATGCCGTGGTCGATGCGCTGTCGCCGCTGGGCGTGCGCCATGTCGATATGCCGGCCACAGCGCAGACGATCTGGAGGCTGCTGCAGGACCGGAACGCCGCCTGATCAGCCGCCGGGGGGCGGCTCGTCGCGCTCCCGCGTGATCAGCCGCGCCCCGCGCTGACCGGTGAGATAGCGCGCGAGCCATTGGGTCGCGACCAGGAGGCGCCGCTCGAATCCTGCCAGAAGATAGATATGGACGAAGGCCCAGAGCAGCCAGGCGAGCCTGCCCTTCATCCGCCGGCCGCGACCGAAGTCGAAGATCGCAGCGTTGCGGCCGATGATGGCGGTGTTGCCGCGGTTGCGGAAAGCGAAGGCGGGCACCGCGCCCTGACCGGAGAGTTCGTGGGCGAGCGCCCGGCCAAGGAACTCGCCCTGCTGCTTGGCCACCTGCGCGAGCGCCGGCAGCGGCAGGCCGTCCCGCCCCTCCAGCAGAGCGATATCGCCGATCGCGAAGATGCTGCGCCCGAAGCCCGGCACCGCGAGATCCGCCTCGACGGGGATGCGCCCGCCCCGTCCGGCGGCGACGCCCGGGAGCCAGACCGCCGCTTCCGCCGCCCGGGTCCCCGCGCCCCAGATCACCGTCCGCGCCGGCAATCGCTCGCCTGCCACGACGACCCCCTCGGCATCGATGCGCTCGACGGCGGTCTTCAACCTGACATCGATGCCGAGCCGCGCCAGTCGCTCTCCGGCATAGCGCGTCAGCGGCTCGGGAAAGGTGGACAGCAAGCGCTCGCCCGCCTCGATCAGTATGATGCGGCTCAGCCGCGTGTCGATGGCGCGGAAGTCTCGTCGTAGCGAGTGGCGGACGAGTTCGGCCAGCGCGCCGGCCATCTCGACGCCCGTCGGACCGCCGCCGACGACCACGAAGGTCATCAGCGCGCTGCGTCGCTGCGGCTCGGTCACGGTTTCCGCTTCCTCGAGCGCGCCGAGCACCCGGGCGCGAATGGCGGTGGCATCCGGCAGATCCCTCGGACAGGGCGCATGAGCTGCCCATTCGGCATGGCCGAAATAGTTGCAGACGGATCCTGTCGCCAGGACCAGGCGGCCGTAGCGGACCCGCCGCCCATCCGCGAGGACGACCTCATGGGCGACCGTATCGAGCGTCTCGACCGCGCCGAGTTCGACGCGCACGCTGGGATAGCGTCGGAGAAGCCGACGGATCGGCTGGGCGATGTCGGCCGGCGAAAGCGCGGCGGTCGCGACCTGATAGAGCAGCGGCACGAAGAGATGGTAGTTGTGCCGGTCGATCAACACGGTCTCGACCCCCGCCGCGCCCAGCGCCTTCGCGCAGGCGAGGCCAGCGAACCCGCCGCCGATGATCACGACGGGGCCGGGCTTCGACCCCGCCATCGTCATTGCCGGCGCGCCGGGCGGCGGGGCGCCTGCGTGGCCCCCTCCTGGTCGCCGAGGGCGGTCGGGATCGACTGGTTCTCGATGGCCAGTGCCGGCTCGCCATCCGGCACGGGAGCGAGGGCCGGCTCGTCCGGGGCGCCCGCAGGCGCCGGCTGTCGGCCGGGCGCTGCGCCGTCAGGGTCGGGTCTCGCGGCCCAGATCTCCTGGGCTGCGGCCCAGTGGCGCGTCTCCTGCCCCTCGGGCCGACCCTCCTGCTCCCAAAGGGAGTAGGCGATATCGCGGATCCCCGTTTCACGGTCGTCGGGCGAAGCCATGCTTACCTCCTGCGGTCGAGCGGCGAGGATTGGAAGGGGCGCATCAAAGATTTCTCTCGATCGCGCCTTCGATGGTGCCAAGCACGCCGGTTCGGCCGGAGCGCGCACTCTGGATGGACTGGCCCCCACCGTCGGGACGCGCCGGAGCCAGCATCGGCTCCTCGCCCAGCGGCTCGGAGATGCGGGCGCCGAATTCGCCCTTGCCGTCCATGCTGGGCCCGTTCGTCCAGCGACCCTCCGGGATCGCGCCGTCCCGCCTGTGGCCGAAATAGGCATAGGAAAACTCGGTCTTCTCCTGCTCCTGCGGGAAGCTGTCGGGGATCGGGAGATTAGCCGCGCCGCCCATATCCTCGATCGCAGCGAGCCATTGCTGCTGATGCATGGTGTCGCGCGCGATCAGGAAGGCCAGCATGTCCTTCATGCCGGGATCCTGCGTCATTTTGTGCAGTCGAACGGCGAGCACCCGGCCGGAGCTCTCCGCCGCGACATTGGCATACATGTCGGCTGCAAGATTGCCGCTGGCATAGACATGCGAGGTATCGAAGGGCACCCCATTGGCATCGGCCGGCAGCGCGGCGAGGCCGGTGGACAGCAGATGGCGGAAATCCATGCCGTTCATCACCGAGCCGGCGACCGCGTCGGCCGCCGCATCCTCCTGCATCGACAGCGGCGCGCCTTCGAGGTTCAGCGCGACGGCCGTCGCCAGCATCTCGATATGCCCCAGCTCCTCTGTCGCGGTGTTGAGCAGCATGTCGCGGTATTTGGCCGGGCCGCGGGCTCCAAACGCCTGGAACATGTATTGGAGGCAGACGCGGATCTCGCCCTCGACACCCCCGATCGCCTGCTGGAGGGCACGGGCGAACACCGGGTCGGGCGTCTCGACGCGGACGGGGTATTGCAGGCGGCCATCGGTGTAGAACATCGGATCTGTCCTCGCAGTGAGGTGACGCCGGGCGCGATCGACACGCCGGCGGATGCAAGGCCAACCGAAGGGCGACTCCATCCGTTCCCCGTGAGGGGGCAAGGTACGCTGGCGTGCTGTCTCAGCGTGGCCGCCTGCGCCAGCCGCTCAAGCCCGAGCGCCGGGCTCGTCGCGGCAGATGGCAGAAAACGCGCGTGCGAGACCCGACAAGGGCCGCTGTGCATGGTGCAGCAGCACGAAATCGCGCGGCGGCAGCGGCACGTCCAGCAAGGCGAGATCGCCGCGCGCGAGGAAAGGGGCGACCACTGTCTCCGACAGCGCCGTGGCGCAATTCGCCCCGGTGCGGACGGCGGTGAGCACCGCCTCGTTCGACGGCAGGGTCAGCGCCACGCGCAGGCGCGACGGATCGATGCCGAGCGCGCGCAGCCCGTCCTCAAACATCGCGCGCGTGCCGGAGCCCGATTCCCGCAGGATCCAGTCCAGCGCCGGCAGCACCTCCTGCCAGGCGCGGGACTGCGGATCGTGGGCGGCCTCGACCGTCTTGGGCATCACCACGACCAGCCTGTCGCGGGCAATGGGCATGGCCGTCAGGTGCGGCTCCTCGATCGCCCCCTCGACGAAGCCGAGCTCGGCCGATCCCTCCCCGACCGCGCGGGCCACGGTCGCGCTGTTGCCGACGCGCAGATCGATGTCCACCCGCGCAAAGCGGCGCCGGAATGCTGCCAGCCGGGCCGGAAGCCAGTAATTGGCGATGGTCTGGCTGGCATGGACCACGAGGTCACCGCGATCGAGCGTGCCGAGTTCACCCAGGGCCGCTTCGGCAAGGCGCGCCTGGGCAAGCGTGGCGCGGGCGATCGGCAGGAAATGCTGCCCTGCCGCCGACAAGGCGATGCCGCGCCCCATGCGGTGGAAGAGCTGCACCTGATAGCGCGCCTCCAGGGTGCGTACCGCCGTGCTGACCGCCGAGGGCGACAGATGCAGCGCCTGCGCCGCCCGGGTGAGATGGGCACGCTCGGCGACGGCAATGAAGGCGGCGAGCTGTTCCAGCGTCACAGGACCGTTTCCTTAAGCCACATGGATCATGCCATTTTATGCGATGGATTGAAACGATGAAGGAGATTATTCTCTATTCGACTCCTGAAAGAGACCAACCATGTCATCCTTTGCCGCCTTGCGAACGATCGTGCCCGGCCTTGCGGCCGCGATCGGCGTGACCTTGCTGGCCTTCGCCGTCGAGCGGCTGGAAGCTGTGCTTTTCGGTTATCCATGGGTTGATGCGCTGGTGCTGGCTATCCTCATCGGCGTGGCGGGAAATTCTTTGTTTGGAATGCCGAAAGCGGCCGTAGCCGGCGTCAAATTCGCGTCGAAGACGCTGCTCGAATGGGCCATCGTGCTGCTCGGCGCCTCGATCAGCTTCGCGACGATCGCGCATTCCGGCCTGTTCATGGTGGCCAGCGTGGTGGCGATCGTCGTGCTATCGCTGCTGTTCAGCTATGGCATCGCGCGGCTGCTGGGTTTGCCGAGCCAGCTGGCGGTGCTGGTCGCCTGCGGCAACTCGATCTGCGGCAACTCGGCCATCGTCGCCACCGCGCCCGCCATCGGCGCTCGGGCGGACGACGTCGCGGCGGCGATCTCCTTTACAGCGGCACTCGGCATCATGGTCGTGCTGCTGCTGCCCTCGCTGGTGCCTCTGCTCGGCCTCAGCGACTGGCAATACGGCGTGCTCGCGGGCATGACCGTCTATGCGGTGCCGCAGGTCTTGGCCGCGACGGTGCCGGTCAGCGCCGCGAGCACGCAGATCGGCACCATCGTGAAGCTGTTGCGGGTGCTGATGCTCGGGCCCGTGGTGCTGGCACTCGGGTTGATCCACGGCCGTCAGGGCGGCGCCAAGCCGAAGCTTTCCAGCCTCGTGCCCTGGTTCATCCTGGGCTTCCTCGGCATGATGGTGCTGCGCTCGCTGGGGCTCATCCCGGCCGAAGCGCTGAAGCCGATCGCCACCGCCACTTCGCTCCTGACCATCGTCTCGATGGCGGCGCTCGGCCTCTCGGTCAATCTGCGCACGGTGCTCGCTGCCGGCGGCCGGGTGCTGGCCGCGGGCGCGCTGTCGATCGCGGTGCTCGGCGCGTTGGCTGCGATCGTGCTGGTTCTGTCGCCCGCGATGCCATGAGGCCGGCTTCGTCACGTCTCTGGCGGCGCCCGACGCGCCATCGGCTGACGCCGGGACTGTCCGGCTGAGTCGCGCGGGACCGCCTCGTCAAGAAGTCGGCGAAAGGTCGGACACTCGAGATGCGACGGTGCAGGGCATTCCGCGACGTGCCTCAAAGTATCGCGCAACGCCGCCAATTCGGCGATCTGCCGATCGATCGCGTCTGCCTTCTGACGAAACAATGGCCGTGGCAGCGCGGGCGCGCCCTCGGGGCCGAACATGGCGGCGATTTCGTCGAGGGAAAACCCGGCCATCCGCCCCAGCGAGATCAGCTTCAGCTGCAGCAGCACATGCGGCTCGAACTGCCTGCGCAAGCCACGGCGGGATGTCGAGGCGATCAGGCCGATTTCCTCATAATAGCGCAGAGCCGACGGCTTGATCCCGGTCGCGGCCGAAACCTCCCCAATATCCAGCCATTTCATGCTTGACCTCAAGCCGACTTGAATTCGTAGCCTGCTCCCGAACCGTCATTTCGGCAAGAGGACAGGCTGATGAAAGTCATTCCCCCACCCCGCATCACCGTCGAGACGGGCTGTGTCGCAGCCTCTCTGGCCGTCTCGATGCTTCTGGCCTCTCTTGGCACCAGCATCGCCAACATCGCTCTGCCAGCCTTGGCCCGGGGCCTGTCGGGATCGCTTTCGGAAGTGCGTTGGGTCATCGTGGCCTATCTCGCTGGCTTGACGGTCTCGACGCTCGCTGCCGGTCAGTTGGGCGACCGCTACGGGCTGCGACGCATTCTGGTGGCCGGCCTGATGCTGTTCGCAGCGGCCTCGCTGGCCAGCGGTCTTGCCAGCGATCTTCCGAGCCTCGTCGGCGCGCGAATGGTGCAAGGCATCGGAGCGGCCGCGATGGTGACACTTCCATTGGCTTTGACGCGGGAGATGGCAGGGGAAGCCCGGCTCGGCCGCGCCATGGGTCTGCTGGGCGCGGTTTCAGCCATCGGCACGGCTTTAGGCCCGCCGCTCGGCGGGGCCATCGTCGCGATCAGCGGCTGGCGCGGCGTGTTCCTGGTGCTGGTCCCGGTCGCGGCCGCAGCATCGCTGCTCGCCATCGCGTCGCTCCCGGCAGACGGCCCGCGAACGCGAGGGACGTCTTGCTGTTCCGTGATCAAGGTCGACGCCCCGATCATGACGAACCTTGTCGTTAACCTGATGGTCGCGACCGTCATGATGACGACGCTGGTCGTGGGACCGTTTCATCTCGCATCGGGCCTCGGCCTGACGGAGCCTCAGGCAGGCCTCGTGATGGCGGTGGGACCGCTGATTTCGATCGCCGCCGGCGTTCCAGCCGGAAAGCTCGTCGATGCCCGGGGAACGAAATCGACCCTGCGATGGGGCCTCACCGGGCTCGCGGCCGGTGCTTTTCTGATGGCGCTGGCTGCTATCGCCGGTCATGTGGCAGCTTATCTTTGCGCCGTCGCCGTTCTGACACCGGGATATCAGCTCTTCCAAGCCGCCAACAACATGTCGACGCTGGCTGGCGTCGCCCAGGAACGCCGAGGCACCGTCTCCGGACTTCTCGGCTTGTCGCGGAATCTCGGTCTGATCGCAGGTGCTTCGGTCATGGCCAGCTTGTTTGCCTTCAGCTCCGGTGCGAGCCATGCAGCCGAGGTGGCACCGGAGGCGGTCCGCTGGGGCGCGGCAGCGACCTTTGCATTAGCCGGAGGGCTGATGGCGGTCGCGTTGATGATCGTCATGGCCGCCAGACCAGAGCCCGGGCGCTGACACAGCCTTCGTTGGCTCCCTCGCAACAACAAAAAGCCCGCCGAGTGGCGGGCTTCCTTGAGCGCCTCGATGTGAGCACATCAGATGTCGTTCTGACCTTCGAGCGCCGCCACCGGCGCGGGGCCGAGGCCGTCCTTGTTGTAGATGTCGTCGCGGAACTGGACGCCGCCGTCCGGGGTCGCCCAGGCGGTGACGTAGACCCAGTAGCACGGCACAGGATCGGCGATGCGGGCGTTGATGCGCTGGCCGGAGGCGATGACCTCGTCGATCTTGGCGCGATCCCAGCCAGGGGTGTTCTTCAGCAGCCAGGCGACATAGTCGCGCACATTCTGGACGCGCATGCAGCCGGACGAGACGAACCGGTAATCATCGCCGAAAATGCCCTTCGACGGGGTGTCGTGCATGTAGACGCCATGCGGACTGGGGATGTTGATCCGCACGAAGCCAAGCGACTTGAACTCGCCGCCCGGATCCTGCCGGAAGGTGTAATGGGTCGCCTCGTCCGAGTTCCAGTTCACCTGCGAGGGCGGGATCTCGGTGCCCGCGCCGTTGATGATGCGGATCTTGTTCTCGGTGAGATAGCTTGGCTCCTTGCGCATCTTCGGGATCAGGTCCTTGCGGATGATCGAAGCGGGAACCGTCCAGGTCGGGTTGAAATTGACTTCCGGAATTTTGGTCTGCAGCAGCGGCGACTGGCGGTCGATCTTGCCGACACCGGCGGCGTGGCGCGTCGCGACATGGCCGTTCTCGACCGTCTCGACCATCGCGGCGGGAATGTTGGCGACGACATAGCGCGGCCCGAGATTGCCCGACCAGGTGCGCAGGCGCACGAGGTTGGTTTCGAGCTGGCGGATGCGGCGGTCGATCGGCACATTGAGCGCAATGATCGTGGCGCGGTTGATCGAGCCGGTGGTCGAGAGACCCACGCGCGCCTGGAACTGGCGCACGGCCGCCTCGACATAGGAATCGTATACATTGCTCTCGCCGGCGGTCTGCTGGAGATCGCCGGTGACGGCGAGGCGCTGGCGCAGCGCGACGACGGCCTGGCCGCGGGAGCCGAGGCCCAGACGGTCGGGCAGTTGCACCGGCTGCCAGCCGCCGCGGGCCGCGAGGTCGCGATAGGCGGCGATGGCCTGTTCGGTGGCCTGCAGAGCCTCGGGCGAGAGCATCGGGGTGTGGGAACGCAGCACGGCGTTGCGCGGGCCGGCGTCGTAATTCTGGCGCCACTCGGCCTGCTGCGCCAGGGCCGGGGCCGCGGCGGCCGTCGCGGCGCCCGACAGCAGGGCCAGCACGGTTTCGCGACGGGTCAGGCTCGGTTGCGACATCTCTTCCCTCTTCGGCATTTCAGGCATGCGGTCCGGCACGAAAAAACCGCCGGCGAAGCGGCGGCGCTTCGGACAGCGGGCCCCATGCCGGAGACGGTGTCCTATGCACGGTTAATGGGACGTATCAGCACGGCAATTTTAGGGCATGCCGGGGTTTTGCCGCAAGCATGGCAAGAGCGCCACAGTGCCCTGGACCCCGCCCATAGCGACACGGCCGGGATTGGGCCCGGCCGTGCAAGGGAAAAATCTGGTCTCGAAACCGGAGGCGTTCAGAGCTTGTAGCGGATCTGGTCGGTCCAGAAGCGCTCCAGCCGCAGCAGGGCGTTGTTCATCCGCTCGAAATCATCGGCCGCGATGCCGCCGATCTGCTCGACCGTGCGGACATGCTTGTCATAGACCGCCTTCACGATGTCGTGGACCTCGGTGCCCTTCTCGGTGAGGCTGATGCGGACCGAGCGGCGGTCGATGCGCGAGCGGGCATGATGGAGATAGCCGAGCTCGACCAGCTTCTTGACGTTGTAGGAGACGTTCGAGCCGAGATAGTAGCCGCGGGTGCGCAGCTCGCTGGCGGAGAGCTCCGAGTCGCCGATGTTGTAGAGCAGCAGCGCCTGGACGCTGTTGACGTCGTCGCGGCCACGACGCTCGAACTCGTCCTTGATGACGTCGAGCAGGCGGCGGTGCAGCCGCTCCACCAGCGTGAGAGACTCGAGATAAAGAGGCTTCACGCTCAGTTCGGCCTCGTTGTTCTTAGCAACTTCCGAAGTCTTGACGCTCGCTTTCATCGTTGATCCTGCCTGTTTGACGCCTGTTTGCCATCGGCCAGGATTGTTCTCCCGGTCCGCTTCTGAAACAGACCATAGGCGTGACCGGATGAAAACGAGTTTAAATATCAGGATGAATCAGGGATTTACCCCTTTGGGTGAATCGTCGATGAAGCTGGAAAGGCTTAAGCTAAAGCGAGTCTTACCAAGACTCTGCGGCGCCTGCCTCACGCGGCGGGCGTTCGAGCATCGGGCCAGCCCGGTATAGGCATCGCGACCGCGCGCCTTCGGGCGCGCGATGGCCTAAGCGGCATCGGTCTCGGTTTCGGCCGCCCAGGTCAAAAGGAAGTAGAGCACGATCAGCGCGACGAAGAGCGCCCCCAGCAGAGGCGTCATCGGCACGAAGCGCGGGAAGAAGAAGCTGAGCAACAACTGGCTCAGCGCCGCGAGCAGCCAGAGAACGCCGCCCCAGGTCGAGGTGAGCCACAGGCCGACAGCCGCCACCAGATCGAGCACCGCGAAGTAGACGATAATCGCCTGGAAGCTCAGGAGCCGGGCCTCGAAAGGCGGCTGAGACTGGGCGCCCAGGCCGAAGATCACCGCCCAGGCAAGCAGGCCCTTGGCCAGCCAGAAGGCCGAGAGCAACCGCAGGAACCAGACCAGGGCCGAGCGCCACCGGGCCGAAGCGGCGACCTCCCCGGTCTGGCCTGCGGTCTCGCCGCGCAGCGCCTCGCCATCTCCCCCCAGTCCCAAGCTCATGCCCCCAGTATCAGTTCATCGGCCCCGAGCGGTGCGAAATAGGCCTCGATCGCGGCGGGATCGAGTTCGGCGAGGCTCGCCGGCTTCCAGCGCGGCGCCTGATCCTTGTCGACCACCACTGCCCGCACGCCCTCATAGAAATCATGGCCATGCGCGATGCGGGAGACGATGCGGAATTCCGTGCGCATCGCCTCGGTGAAATCCAGCGCGGCGCCGCGGCGCATCTGCTCGAAGGCGATGGCGACGCTGGTCGGCGACTTCGTCGCGATGGTCTGAAGAGTCCGCGCCGCGAAGGCATCGCCCTTCGCTGAAGCGGCCTCCAGCCGCGCCATCATCTCGCCAAGGGTGTCCGCCGAAAACCATTCCGCGATCGCCGGGCGCGCGGTGTCCAGCGGGCCTGGACCGCGCTGGATCGTGAAGCCGGAGAGGATGTCGTCGATGGCGCTGCGACCCGTCAATGCATCTGCGAGCTCCGCCATCCGGTCGCTCGCCACGCCATGAGTGACGAGGCCGACGGTCTGGGCATCGGCGGGGCCGATGCGCTCGCCCGTGACGGCCAGATAGCTGCCGAAGGCGCCCGGCAGGCGCGGCAGCGCATAGGTCGCACCGACATCCGGGAAGAAGCCGATGCCGACCTCCGGCATGGCGAAGAGATAGCGATCGCCGGCGATGCGGTGGCTACCATGGATGGAGAGCCCGACCCCGCCGCCCATGACGATGCCGTCGATCAGCGACAGATAGGGCTTGGGATAGGTCGCGATGCGGTGGTTGAGGACGTATTCCTCGCCCCAGAAGGCGAGCATGTCGCCATGGGCGCCCACTTTGCCGCGATCATGCAGCCAGCGGATGTCGCCGCCGGCGCAGAAGGCCTTCTCGCTGGAACTGATGACGACGATGCGCGTCACCTGGGGATCGTTTTCCCAGGCATCGAGCGCCTTGGCCATTTCCCGGACCATCGGCAGGTTGAGTGCGTTCAGCGCGCGGGGGCGGTTCAGCACCGCCACTCCGGCCGCGCCGCGGATCTCGCAGAGGATCTCAGGCTGCTCGCTCATGGATTCTGCTCCGCCGCGCCTCGGGGCTGCGGTTCTGGAAGGCGGGCCGGCGCTTGTCAACGCGAGCGCGGGCTCCTTCCCGATGCGGGGGACCGCACCGCGCGGTTGCGACCAACTGCCGTGTTTTGGAATTGTTCCGATGTGATATGAGGGAATTGCCGACTTCGCCCGCATGACGAAAGCCGCGCAAGACGAACTGAACGAAGGCGATCATCATGGATTCCGGGGTCGTGCGGCCTTTCCCGCTTTTTCCCTCGCGCCAGGAGGGCGTGCAGGCTCCATCGCTCGGCCTGACCCGGCGCATGCGCCGCAACCGCAAGGCGGAGTGGTCGCGCCGGCTGGTGCGCGAGACGCGGCTGACGACGGACGATCTGATCTGGCCGATGTTCCTGATGGATTCCCAGAAGGCGCGGACCCCCGTGGAGTGGATGCCGGGCGTCGACCGGCTGAACATCGACGAGGCGGTGCGGCAGGCGGCGGACGCGGCCGCGCTCGGCATCCCGGCGATCGCGCCCTTCCCCTATGTCGAGAAGGGCCTGCGCGATCCGACGGGCTCGGAAGCGCTGAACGCCGAGAACCTGATGTGCCGCGCCGTGCGCGCCATCAAGCGAGAGGTTCCGCAGATCGGCATCATCTGCGATGCGGCGCTTGATCCCTATACCTCGCACGGCCATGACGGCGTGATGGAGGGCGAGCGCATCCTGAACGATGCGTCCGTCGCGATCCTGGTGCGCCAAGCGCTCGCGCTCGCCGAGGCCGGGGCGGATGTCATCGCGCCCTCCGACATGATGGATGGGCGCGTCGGCGCGATCCGCGAGGCGCTGGACGCCGGCGGCCACGACGAGGTGCAGATCATGGCCTATGCCGCGAAATACGCCTCGGCCTTCTACGGCCCGTTCCGCGACGCCATCGGCACCAATGCCACGCTGGTCGGCGACAAGCGCACCTACCAGATGGATCCTTCCAATACGGACGAGGCCATCGCGGAGGTCGCGCTCGATCTGGAGGAAGGCGCGGATATGGTCATGATCAAGCCCGGCCTGCCCTATCTCGACGTGGTGGCGCGGGTGAAGGACCAGTTCCGGGTCCCGACCTTCGCCTATCAGGTCTCCGGCGAATACGCGATGCTGGTCGCCGCCGTGCAGAATGGCTGGCTCGACGGCGATCGGGCCATGCTGGAAAGCCTGCTCGCCTTCAAGCGGGCCGGCGCCGACGGCGTGCTGACCTATTTCGCGCCGCAGGCGGCGCGAAAGCTCAAGGCGATGGGCTGAAGCAGCGCCTCAGGCCCCGGCCAGCGCCGCTTCCACGGCGAGGCCGATTGAGAGGATACGGCGATCCTGCCCCGCCGTGCCGGCGATCATCAGCCCGACCGGCGCGGTACCCTGCGCATGGCAAGGCAGCGACAACGCGCAGCCGTCCAGGAAGTTGATCAGCGTCGGGTTGCGCAGGATCAGGAGATTGGCCGCGCCATAGCGCGCATCGTCGGCCAGTTCGGCGATCGTCGGAGCGATGACCGGTACGGTCGGCATCAGCAGGGCGTCGAAGCCGGCGATGCGCCGCTCGACAGCCGCGATCCAGGCCCGGCGCGCAGCGAGCACATCGAGATAATCGGCCGCCGACATCTCGGCACCGCGGCGAATGCGCCCGACCACGCGCGGATCGTAGCGGTCGGCGGCCTTCTCGATCAGGCCGCGATGCCAATGCCAAGCTTCGGAGGCGGTGAAGCCGCCCTTGGCGTTGATCTCGGCCAAGCGAGCGAATTCCGGGACCGCGATCTCCTCGATCCGCGCGCCGGCTCGAGCCAGCCGCTCGCGCGCGGCCTCGAAGGCGGCACCGACCGTTTCGTCCAGCCCGTCGAGCGCCAGCGTCGTCGGCACGGCGAAGCGCAGGCCGGCCAGGCTTGCCGGCTGCGGCAGATCGACCGGCTCGCCCGCGAGGATCGCGTCGAGGACAGCGCAGCAGGCGACGCTCGCCGCCAGCGGGCCGATCGAATCGAGCGTGGTCGAAAGCGGCAGCGCGCCCTCGCGCGGCACACGGCATGCCGTGGGCTTGAAGCCGGTGAGGCCGCAGAGCGCCGCCGGAATGCGGACGGAGCCGCCGGTGTCGCTGCCGATCGCGGCCGCCGCCATGCCGTCCGTCACCGAGACGGCCGCGCCCGAGGAGGAGCCGCCCGGGATGCGCCCGGTGGCGCGGTCGAAAGGGTTGAGCGGCGTGCCGTAATGCGGATTGAGCCCGAGTCCCGAATAGGCGAATTCGGTCATGTTGGTGCGGCCGACGAGGACCGCCCCGGCCGCGATCAGCCGGTCGACGACGGGCGCGGAGCAGGCGGCGGGCGGCGCGTCGTCGAGCGCGACGCTGCCGGCGCGTGTCGTCTCGCCGGCGACATCGAACAGGTCCTTGATCGAGACCGGTATCCCTTCCAGCGGCGAGCGGACGATGCCGGAGGCCCGCAGCGCGTCGGAGGCGGCGGCCATGGCGCGGGCGCGCTCGGCATAGAGCTTCGTGAAGACCCGAGCCCCCTCCCCGCCCGGCGCCTGCGCCTTGGAGAGGGCCGCTTCCGCCAGCGCGGCGGCGGTGGTCTCGCCCCGCATGAGGGCGTTCTGCAAGTCGGCGAGCGTGGTCATGGTCTGCTGTCCGATGGTGGGGCAGGCCCGGTCTGACCCGGGCCTGCCCGTCAGGTGGCAGCAACCTGCTTAGGCTCTCGGGGCTTGCCGCGCCAGCGGCGCACCAGCCTGACCACGCCGACATAAAGCAGCGGGACGAAGAAGACGCCGAGCACGGTCGCCGCGATCATGCCGCCCATCACGCCGATGCCGATGGCGTTCTGGCTGCCCGAGCCTGCGCCGGTGGCAATCGCGAGCGGCGTGACGCCGAGCACGAAGGCCAGCGAGGTCATCAGGATCGGGCGCAGGCGCTGGCGGGCGGCTTCGAGCGTCGCCTCGACCAGGCCCTTGCCGTGCGCCTCCTGCTCGATCGCGAATTCGACGATTAGGATGGCGTTCTTGGCCGCCAGGCCGATGGTGGTGAGCAGGCCGACCTTGAAATAGACGTCGTTGCTCTGCCCGAACAGCGTCGCCGCCAGCAGCGCCCCGAAAATGCCGATCGGTACCGACAGCATCACGGCGAAGGGGATGGACCAGCTCTCATAGAGCGCCGCAAGGCACAGGAAGACCACGAGCATCGACAGCGCATAGAGCGCAGCGGCCTGGCTGCCCGACAGCCGCTCCTGATAGGACAGCCCGGTCCATTCATGCGAGAAGCCGGGCGGCAGCTGCGTCATCAGCCGGTCGATCTCGTCCATCGCCGCGCCGGAACTGACGCCGGCTGTGGCACCGCCCTGGATCTCGACGGCGGACTGGCCGTTGTACCGCTCCAGCCGGGGCGAGCCATAGGTCCAGCGCCCGCTGGAGAAGGCCGAGAAGGGCACCATCTCGCCGCTCGCATTGCGGACATGCCAGCGGCCTACATCCTCCGGCTGCATGCGGAACGGCGCATCGGCCTGGACATAGACCGATTTGACGCGGCCCCTGTCGATGAAGTCGTTGACATAGGCCGAGCCCCAGGCGGTCGACAGCGTGTCGTTGACGCTGCCGAGCGACAATGTCAGCGCACTCGCCTTCTCCTGGTCGATCTCGACGGCATATTGCGGCGTGTCCTCCTGCCCGTTCGGGCGGGTTCCGGTCAAAAGCTTGCTGCCACCGGCGAGACCGAGAAGCTGGTTGCGGACCTCCATCAGCCTCGCATGGCCTGCGCCGCCGACATCCTGAAGATAGAAATCGAAGCCCGCCGTGTTGCCGAAACCCTGGATCGCGGGCGGGGCCAGCGCGAAGACCGTGCCGTCCTTGATCGCCCGGAAAGCCCCCATCGCCCGCCCCGCGATCGCCTGCGCCGTGGTCTCGCGGCCCGAGCGCGCTTCGAACGGCTTCAGGCGCACGAAAGCGAGGCCGACATTCTGGCCCTGCCCGCCGAAGCCGAAGCCGGCGACGGTGAGGACGCCGTCGACCAGATCCTTTTCCTTCTCGAGATAATGCTTCTGCACCTGGTCGAGGACCGCCAGCGTGCGATCCTGCGTCGCGCCCACCGGCAGCTGCACGCTGGTCAGCAGGATGCCCTGATCCTCATCGGGCAGGAAGGAGCTCGGCAGCCGCGCGAAGAGATAGGCCATGCCGCCGGTGACGAGCAGGAAGACGAGGAAGAAGCGCAGCGGGCGCGCGATCATGCCGGACACGCCAGAGCGGTAGCCATGCGTGGTGCGCTCGAAATTGCGGTTGAACCAGCCGAAGAAGCCCTTCCGCTCGCCATGATCCTTCACCGGCTTGAGGATGGTGGCGCACAATGCCGGGGTCAGCACCAGCGCCACCACCACCGACAGGATCATCGCGGTCACGATGGTGATGGAGAACTGGCGATAGATGACGCCGACCGAACCGCCGAAGAAGGCCATGGGCACAAACACGGCCGAGAGCACCGTGGTGATGCCGATCAGCGCGCCGGTGATCTCGCCCATCGACTTGATCGTCGCTTCCTTGGGGCCGAGCTTGTCCTCCTGCATCACGCGCTCGACATTCTCGACCACGACGATGGCGTCGTCGACGAGCAGGCCGATGGCGAGCACCATCGCGAACATGGTCAGCGTGTTGATCGAATAGCCCGCCACAGCCAGCACGCCGAAGGTGCCGAGCAGCACGACCGGAACCGCGATCATCGGGATGAAGGTGGCCCGCAGATTCTGCAGGAACACGAACATCACGATGAAGACGAGAACGATCGCCTCGAACAACGTATGGACCACCTTCTCGATCGAGAGGGTGACGAAAGGCGTCGTGTCGTAGGGATAGGTCACCTCGACGCCTTCCGGCAGGGTCTGCTTCATTCGGTCGATGGTGGACTGCACCGCCTTGGCGGTGTCGATGGCGTTGGCGCCGGTCGCCAGGCTGATGGCGAGGCCCGTGGTCGGCTGGCCGTTATAGCGCGAGACCGTGTCGTAGCTCTTGGCGCCGAGCTCCACCCGCGCGACGTCGTTCAGCCGCACGATGGAGCCGGAGGAGCCGCTTTTCAGGATGATGTTCTCGAATTGGGAGGGGGTCTGTAGGCGCGAGGCCGCCGTCACCGTGGCGTTGAGCTGCTGCCCCTTGATTTGCGGCAGGCCGCCGAGCTGGCCGGCCGAGACCTGCGTGTTCTGCGCCTGGATCGCTGCGGCGACATCGCTCGGCATCAGCGCGTATTTGCGCAGCGAATCCGGGTTCAGCCAGATGCGCATGGCATAGCCGGCGCCGAAGAGCTGCGTCGTGCCGACGCCTTCGACGCGCTTCAGCGTATCGTTCAGCGTGGAATCGACATAGTCGGCGAGGTCGGTGGTCGACATCCGCCCGTCCTTGGAGACGAAGGCGACGACCATCAGGAAGCCGGTGGAAGCCTTCGCGACCGAGATGCCCGTGCTCTGCACCACGCTCGGCAATTGCCGGGTGACGAGTTGCAGCTTGTTCTGCACCTGCATCTGCGCGACGTCCGGGTCGGCCGCGCTGGTGAAGGTCAGCGTGATCGAGGCGTTGCCGGTCGAAGTCGAATTTGCGGTCATGTATTGCAGGTTGTCGAGGCCGGTCATGCCCTGCTCGATGACCTTCGTCACCGAATTCTCGACGGTCTGCGCATCTGCGCCAGGATAGGTCGCGCTGATCTGCACCGTCGTAGGCGCGATCTGCGGATATTGCGAGATCGGCAGCGTGCGCAGGGCCAGCAGGCCCGCCAGCATGATCACGATGGCGACGACCCAGGCGAAGATCGGCCGCTCGATGAAGAAGCGCGAGATCATGGCGTCAGTTCTTCGTCGCGGCGGGGATCTGAGCGCGGCGATCGGCCGATTTCAGCTCGCCGGTCGCCTCGTCCACGCTCACTTCCGTCGGATTGACGGCCTGGCCGGCGCGCACCAGCTGGGCCCCTTCCACGATCAGTCTGTCGCCGTCCTTCACCCCGGCATTGACCAGCCAGTTGTTGCCGATGCTGCGCTGGGTCGAGAGCACCCGCTCTTCGACCTTGCCGTCTGCAGCGACGAACTTGCCCGTCGGCTCGCCCTTGGTGTTGCGGCCGACGCCCCGCTGCGGCAGCAGGAAGCTGTTCTCGGCGACGCCTTCCTGAATGACGGCGCGCACGAACATGCCGGGCAGCAGCAGGCGCTGAGGATTGGGGAATTCGGCCCGCACGGTGAAGGTGCCGGTGGTCTCGTCGATATTCGCCTCGGCGAATTCGAGCTTGCCCGACTGGTCGTATTCGGCCCCGGTATCGAGCTTCAGCTTCACGGCAACGTTGGGTCCCGTCACTTTCAGCCGCCCCGCGGCAACCGACTCGCGGAACTTCAGCAGGTTGGTGCTGGATTGGGTGACATCGACATTGATGGGATCGAGCTTGCGGATCGTGGTCAGCGCCGTAGCCTGATTGGCCGTCACCAGAGCGCCCGGCGTCAGCGCGGATTTGTCTACCCGCCCGTCGATCGGCGCCGTGACCTTCGTATAGGCGAGGTTGATGCGCGCGGTTTCGACGCTGGCCTTGGTGGAGGCGACATCGGCCTGCGCCTGGGCGAAGGTGGCGTTGGCGTCGTCCGCATCCTGCCGGCTGCCGGCATTGCGCTGGAGCAGCTCCCCGTAGCGATCCGCCCGGATCTTGGCGTTGACGGCGGCCGCCTCGGCCTTCTGCTGCGCGGCGAGCGCACTGTCCAGTGCGGCCTGATAGGGCGCGGGATCGATCTCGTAGAGCAGATCGCCCGCCTTGACCTCGCTGCCCTCCTTGAAGACCCGGGACTTGATGATGCCGTTCACCTGCGGGCGCACCTCGGCGATCAGGCTGGCGGAGACCCGGCCGGGCAATTCGGCGGTGATCGCGACAGGCTGAGGGCGAAGCACCACGACGCTGACCTGCGCCTGTGGCTGCTGGGGCGGAGCGCCCGCTTTCTGCTCGTTGCACCCCGCCAGGGCCATGGCGAGCAGAACCGCGCCCCCGAGCAGGGGGCGGGAGGCGGACGAGGCGCGCGCGGCCGGCATCGGAGGCTCCTGGTTAGGAAACTGCTGAGTTTCTTAATCCTTGCTTTCGGGCCGTGTCAAACCGATACTCCGGCGCGATGACCCGAGAGGCGCAGCACAGTCAGACCGGCGCCGCCCGCAAGCGCGCACCAGGGCGGCCGAAGAGCCGCCCCGACGCAACGGAACGCGAGCGCATAACCGCACAGGCCCGGGCCTTGTTCCTGACGGCCGGCTATGACGGCACGACCATGGATGCGGTGGCCGGACGCTGCGGCATCTCGAAGCGCACACTCTACCGGCTGTTCCCGGGGAAGGCGGAACTCTTCCACGAGATGGTGGCCGAGCACCGACGCCAGGCGCTGGCGCTGCCGCGCAACCCGCGCGAAGAGACGCTGGACGCTGCGCTGGCCGCGATCTTCAGGCTCGACGACGCGACCGGGGCCGATGAAGACCGCATCGCCTTCCTGCTGCTGGCGATCGCCGAAGCGGAGCGTTTCCCGGATATCGGCCGCGCCTTGCGGCTTGAAGGCGTCGATCCCTCGCGGCGCCTGCTCGCCGAATGGATCGGCGCGCAGCAGGAGGCCGGGCGACTGCGCTCCTTCCCGCCGGAGGCGGCGGCCCGGATGCTGCTCGACATGATCTTCGGCGGACAGGCAAGGCGGTTTCTCGGCGACCATGAATGGAGCCGCGAACAGCGTGTGGCCCACGCGAAGCTCTGCATCGAGCTCTTTCTCGCGGGCATGGCGCGCTGAGAGAAACACAGCTTTCTCTCAGCGGCAGCGCACCCGCTCTCAAAAGCCGAAGACGGCGTCCAAATATCTGCAATATCAGAGGAAAAATGGTGCCCAGGGGCGGAATCGAACCACCGACACTGCGATTTTCAGTCGCATGCTCTACCAACTGAGCTACCTGGGCGCCCCGGCGGCGCGGGCGCCGTCCGTGTTGGTGGGGGGCGGTATAGAGGCAGATGGCGGGCCTGTCCAGTCACTTCAGCCGGCTTTGTGATGCCCGCGGTGGATGGAGCGAGAACGGGGCCGGGCGCCCTCAATGAACGGTCGCGATATCATCCTCGTCGGGGTCGATCAGCCGGGCAAGGCCGAGCTGGCGCACGCCGTCCATGAATTCGGCGAAGGCCTCCGCATCGGTCGCGAAGCTGTCCTGCCACACGGTCGAGCCGCCTTCCTCGTCGATCAGTTCGAGCGTCCAGCCATCGGTGCCGTCGATCCGGTAGATCTCGACCTGCACCGTAATGCCGTCATGGGTGACCGTCTGCGAGAGCGGCGAGCGGATGATGCCGGGGAAATCTGACATGCCTGCAGTCTACAGCATCGAACCGAAAAGTGGATTCCCGTTTTCGGCGCATGGGCGCGGACGGCTCATCTGAGCTGGCTGTCCTTGCTGCCGCGGCGGTTATATCCGCTGGCCGCCGCCGGCCGGTCGAGCCCGGATTGACATTCGACACAGGTGCGCGCGCCCGGAAGGGCGAGGCGCCGCGCCAGCGGGATCATCTCCCCGCATTCCCGGCAATGGATATCGCCCGGCCCGGCGGGCAAACGCGAGCGGGCCAGGCGCACCGCATCGCCGATCGTATCGTCGATCTGATCCTGAACCGCTCCGTCAGGAGCCCAACCGCTGGCCATCCGACACTCTCCCTCCACTCAGATTTGGGGAGCGAATCGGCCAGCGCAACCGTCGCGTCGGCTGTCGACGCTCAGTGGTCGCGCCCGCTTTCGCGCGGGTTCGGTGGCACGTCATCGGCCTCGTCCAGCGGCTCGCCGGGAATGACGTAGCTGCCCTTCAGCCAGCGCCCCAGATCGATATCGGCGCAGCGCGCCGAGCAGAAGGGACGGAATTTCGCCAGAGCGGGCTTGCCGCAGATCGGGCAGGCCCGCGCCGGAGGCGCCTTGTCTTCGATCTCAGCCATATTTGAGCGTAATGCCTCCATCGACGACCAGTTCGATGCCGGTGACATAGCGCGCCTCGTCACTGGCGAGAAAGAGCGCGGCATGGGCCACGTCCCAGGCCTCGCCCATATGGCCCATCGGCACCTGCGCGGCGCGCGCAGCCCACATCGCCTCGACATCGCCGGCCCCATAGGCCTGGGCGAGGCCGGCCGAATGCTCGACCATCGGGGTCTTCATCAGGCCGGGCAGGATCGCGTTCACGCGAATCTTCTCAGGCGCATACTGGGCCGCCGTCGTGCGGGTCAGCTGGTTCAACGCCGCCTTGGTGGCCGAATAGCTCGCATAGGGCACGCCGGTATGGCGGATCGAGGCGATCGAGGAGATGTTGATGATCGACCCGCCCTCTCCGGTCTCCGTGAACTGGCGCTGCATCACCGGAATGACGTGCTTCATGGCCAGGAAGGCGCCGGTGAGATTGACGCGGAAGACACGCTCCCACACCTCCTCCGCCAGTTCGACGACGCCGCCGACCTCGGCGATGCCGACATTGTTGTCGAGAATGTCGATCCGCCCATAGCGACCGAGCGTGCGGCCGACCAGGTCCGCGACCTCTTCGGCCTTGGTCACATCGGCCCGCACCGCGAAGGCCTGGCCGCCCTCGTTCTGGATGATGGCGGCCGTTTCCTCGGCCGCGTCGAGATTGATGTCGGCGCAGATCACGCGAGCGCCCTCGCGGGCGAAGGTGACCGCCGTCGCCTTGCCGTTGCCCCAGCCGGGGCCGATCGAGCCCGCTCCGGCCACGATCGCGACCTTGCCCCTCAGACGTGTGCTCATTCCCGCCCCTTTTCGACGACGCGCCTTGTCAGGCTGGCGCGCTTGAACCTGCGAGGATCGATGCAGCGGCGGCCGGATGCAAGCCGGCGCATCGGTCCGCCTTGCGGTCAGGCCGCGTTCATCCAGCCGAAGCGGACGGGGAAGCCCTCCCCGCCCAGGAGATTCACCGTCTCGTAGAGCGGGAGGCCGACGACGCCGGTATAGGAGCCGACGAGCTTGACCACGAAGGAGCCGGCGATGCCCTGCACGGCATAGCCGCCGGCCTTGCCGCGCCATTCGCCGGAAGCGAGATAGAGCTCGATCTCCTCGGTCGAAAGCCGCTTGAACCGCAGCCGCGTCTCGACGATCCGCTCGCGGATGGAACCCGAGGGGGTGACCAGCGCGACGCCGGTGAAGACCTTGTGCGCGCGGCCTGACAGCAGCCGCAGGCAGGACGCCGCCTCCTCTACCAGTTCGGCCTTGGGCAGGATGCGCCGGCCGACCGCCACCACCGTATCTGCGGCGACGATATAGGCGCCCTCCAGATCGGGCCTCGCGGCGATGCCGGCTTTCGCCGCCTCGGCCTTTTCACGGGCGAGGCGGCGGGCGAGATCGCGCGGGCGCTCGGCCTTGTTCGGGGTTTCGTCGAGATCGGCCGGCAGCAACGCATCGGGCTTGAGGCCGGCCTGCTCGAGCAAGGCGAGCCGCCGCGGCGAAGCGGAGGCGAGCACGAGCATGGGGCGCCAGCCGGGCGGCTTGGAAGAGGCGAACAGGGTCAAGGCACGACGCTCGATGTTGAGGCGGCGGAAGGGCCGCTCCTGGGATTTAGAGCATCGCGGGGCCGGGTGGGAACCATTTTCCCGCTGCTGCCCGGGCTGGAGCCGCCGCGCAAAAAGTGGCGCGGCGACGGGCGCGAATGTTCCATGTTTGCAGCGCATGGACGGAAAAGGCCCGCGCGCTGCATCTGCGATTGCAAACGAGCGATGGTCAAGTCACTGTCGGCTGCTTCCGCCTTCGCCCGGTGCCCGGAGCCCCGTATGCCCAAATCCACCAAGACGCCTCCTCTCGCCCCCGTCGTCGCGGGGGTCGAAGCACAGGCGCTCGCCGTGCGGATGATGACGATGCAGGCCGATGCGGGGCTGACGATCGCCATGCGCATGCCGATCCTGATGAAGGGAGCGATGGGGGACAGTTCCGGCCAGCGCGAGGCGACGAAGGCGGTCGTCGAGAAGGTCTCCGCGGTCATGGAGAGCGGCGTCGCCGCCAGTTGCGCCGCCGCGGCCTTCTGGTGGGGCCTGGCGCTCAATCCGCTCGCCCAGGTCGATATCGCCGAGGCTTCCGCCAAGGTGGTCAACCAGTCGCTGGAGCCCTTCTCCCGGCGCACCCGCGCCAATGCGGCCCGGCTCGGCCGGCGGCGCTGACGCGGCGGTTCAGCCCGCGGGCGTCTCGGCGACGGGAGCGGTGGCTGCGGCGTGCTCGCGTTCGAGCTTGCGATAGCGTGCGACGCTGACCGGAATCAGCGCGAGATAGGCCAGCACGACGAGGCTCAGCGTCTCGAAGGTATAGGCGAAAAGCAGCCCCGCCACGATGACCGCCGCTGCGAAGAGCGGCAGCACCATGTCCCGAGGCACGCGGGCACCGAGCGTCTTGCCCGCATAGCAAGGGATGCGGGAAATCGTCAGGAAGGCGATGAAGAGGATATAGAGCCCGACGAAAGGCGCTCCATATTCCTGCACCGGCACTCCGATCATCTGCAGGTAGACCGGGAGCAGCGCGGTGATGGCGCCGGCCGGCGCCGGCATGCCGACGAAGAAGTTCTTCTGCCACTCCGGCCGGTTGGGATCGTCGATCATCACGTTGAAGCGGGCGAGCCTCAGCGCCATGGTGCAGGCGAGCGTGAGCACGATGATCCAGCCGAAGGACTTCAGATCGTGCAGGACGAAGATCCAAAGCACATAGCCGGTCGCCACGCCAAAATTGACGAAATCGGACAGCGAATCGAGCTCGGCCCCGAAGCGTGAGGTGCCCTTCAGCATGCGCGCGAGGCGCCCGTCCACACCGTCGAGCGCAGCGGCGACCAGAATGCAAATGGTCGCCGTCTCGGTCCGGCCCTCGACGACGAGCCGCATGGCAGTCAGCCCGAGGCACAGCGCCAGCAAGGTCACGAGATTCGGCGCGATCAGCCGGAAGGGGATCGACTTGAAGCGCGCGCGCCTGGGCTCGACGCGCTCGGGCTCGAAAGGAGGAAAAAGGTCGCTCATGGCTGCCGGGAATACGCGGATTCTGCCCGCAACGCCAGCGGCAGCCGCGTTCCGTCCCCGTCAGATGGGCCGGAAGCTGCGGGCCACGAGTTCGTTGCCGGCCATGTCGGCCAGCACCGTCTCGCCGGCGATGGCGGTCTGGCCGGGGCCGACCAGAGGAACGACATGCGTCGGCAGGTAGACGTCGACGCGCGAGCCGAAGCGGATGAGGCCGAAGCGCTCGCCGGTGCCGAGCAGGTCACCTTCCTTGACGAAGGGCACGATGCGGCGCGCGACGAGGCCGGCGATCTGCACGACGCCGACCACGCCCGAGGTCGTCTCGATCGCCAGCGCGTTGCGCTCATTGTCGTCGCTGGCCTTGTCGAGCTCGGCGTTGAGGAAGAGGCCGGGCGTATAGGCCATCTTGACGATGCGGCCGGGCACCGGGGCGCGGTTCACATGGCAGTCGAAGACGTTCATGAAGATCGAGATGCGCGTCATCGGCTCGACCGGCAAGTCGAGTTCCGGCGGCGGCAGGGCCGTCGCGATCTGGCTGACATGGCCGTCGGCCGGGGAGATCACGAGCCCTTCCCGCTGCGGCGTGATGCGCACCGGATCGCGGAAGAAGTAGCAGATCCAGATGGTGATGATCGCGCCGATCCAGCCAAAGGGCGACCAGACATTGGCGAGCACGATCGTCGCCACGAGGCCGAGCGCGATGAAGACATAGCCCTCCTTGTGGATGGGCACGATCACCTTGCGGACGGAATCGACGAGGGACATGGGCTGTTCCGTTGTTGAAGCCGCGCATCGGCGCGGAAATGGGTTTGCCCGCCATCACGGGGCGCGGGCGCCGCGGTCATGTAGGCAATTCCGCAGCCAAGGGGAAGTCCGCTGCGGTCGCACCCTCTTTTATCGCCACATTTGGCGCATCACCTTGGACGTGACGATCATCCCGCATGGAGCGTCCGTCCTTGACCATCGCCTTCAATCCCGACCGGATCGCCGGTGACGGGCTCGTCGAGACCAAGCGTTCGCCGCTGGGGCTCTTCGCCGCGATCCTGCGCAATCCGCTGAGCGCTCTCCCGCCCGAGATCTTTCGCGAGCGCCTGGTTCTGGCCAGCGTCGCCGGCCGGCAGAGCCTATATGTCTGCGACCCACCGCTGATCCAGGAGGCGCTGGTCAAGAACGCCGCCCATCTCGGCAAGGGCGAGATCGCGCGCAAGGTGCTGGGGCCTGCGCTGGGCGATGGCTTGCTGACGGCGGAGGGCGCCCATTGGCGCTGGCAGAGGCAATCGGTCGCGTCGGGCTTCCAGCACGAGAAGCTCGTCGGCTTCCTGCCCGCGATGATCGGCGCCGCGCAGGAAACTCGCGCGCGCTGGGAGGATGCGACCTCCCCGCTCGATATCGGCCACGAGATGATGCGCACGACCTTCGCCATCATCGTGGAGACGATGCTCTCGGGGAGCGCCGATCTGGATGTCGGGCGGGTCGAGCGCTCGATCACGGATTATCTCGAGCCGACGAGCTATGTCTTCGCCTATTCCATGCTCGGACTGCCGGAATGGATGCCCTATCCGGGCCGAACCCGCGCTCGCGAGGCGACGCGCTATCTGCGCGAGAGCATCGGCGCGCTGATCGGCCTCCGCCGCGCCGGCGGTGCCCGCCGCGGCGATCTTCTCGACATGCTGCTCGACGCGCATGATCCGGAGACGGGCCGCGCGATGCAGGACGAAGAGATCGTCGACAACCTCCTGACCTTCATCACCGCTGGGCACGAAACCACCGCGCTCGGTCTGGCCTGGACGCTACACCTCCTCAGCGACCACCCGCAGATCGAGCAGAAGGTGCTGGAGGAAATCGCGACCGTCACCCAGGGCGGGCCGCTGCGGCCGGAGCATGTCGCGCGGCTGGATCTCACCCGGGCGGTCTTCCAGGAATCGATGCGGCTTTATCCGCCCGCGCCGGTCATCACCCGCCAGGTGGAAAAGCCTTTTTCGCTCGGCGGGCTCTCTCTCGGCGAAGGCACGGTTCTCTATGTGCCGATCCAGGCGGTGCATCGGCACGAGAAGCTCTGGGACGAGCCCGAGCGCTTCGATCCCGCCCGCTTCCTGCCGCAGGCCGGCCGCACGCGGCACCGCTACGCCTATCTGCCGTTCGGCGCGGGCCCGCGCATCTGCATCGGCAGCGCCTTCGCGACGATGGAGGCGGTGGCGATCCTCGCCGTGCTCCTGCCGGCGGCCAGGCTCGCGCGGGTCTCGCACGAAGCCCCCGAGCCTTCGCTGAAGATCACGCTGAGGCCCCGCAAGCCGCTGATGATGACGGCCAGACGGCGCGAGACGGCATGATCAAACCGCCGGTCGCGGCATCTGGACGAAGCGCCGCGCGGCCTGCCAGATCAGGATGACGAATGCCGCCAGCACGGCGAGCTGCGCCACGAGGAAGGCGGGCTCCGAGCCCGTCGGCGCCAGTGCGTGCAGCGCGGGGATCTTCAGGAACATCTGCGCGACCAGCACGAACATCAGCAGATAGAAGGCCAGCAAGGCCGAGACCGCATAAATGCGACGCCACGCCCCCTGCAACAGGCGCCCATAGAGCGCGAATGCGGCAAGCGCGACGAGGACCAATGAGATCGCGCCCACGATATGCGAGGGCAGGACGCCGCTGACGGGGAAGCCGAATCCCGTCGCGCTCGTGGCGAAGGCGGTCGACAGGAAAATCCCCGTCCAGCGCGGCCGCGTATGGCCCCGCAACAGCCCGGCAGCGACCGGGAAGCCCGCCACGATGGCGATCAGGCTAAGCCAGGTGTGAAAGCCGACGAAGGTCGCGGGATTGAACATGGCCGCCTCTCCCCAATGCCCTACTCGATGGCCGCATCATGCAGGAAACGGGCTGGTCCTGCGAGCGTCACTTGGTGAGGCTGACCCTCACGCTCGGCTCTTCCTGAGAGGTGGCCCGCTGGAGCGTGGCCTTCGCCTCGTCGACCTCACGCTGGCGATTCCACATCGCGGCGTAGACGCCGCCGGCCTCCAGCAATTCGCGGTGATGGCCGCGCTCGACGATGACGCCCTTGTCGAGCACGATGCTCTCGTCGGCATTGACGACGGTCGAGAGCCGGTGGGCGATGACGAGCGTGGTTCGGCCCTCGCTGACCCGGTCCAGAGCATCCTGGATCTCCTTCTCGGTGAAGGAATCGAGCGCCGAGGTCGCTTCGTCCAGCACCAGGATCGGCGGGCCCTTCAGGATGGTGCGGGCAATGGCAACGCGCTGCTTCTCGCCGCCCGAAAGCTTGAGGCCGCGTTCACCGACGGAGGTGGCATAGCCATCGGGCAAGGTCTTGATGAAGCGGTCGATCTGGGCGAGGCGCGCCGCCTCCTCGACCTCCTCGCGGGTCGCATCCGGGCGACCATAGAGGATGTTGTACTCGATCGTGTCGTTGAACAGCACGGGGTCCTGAGGAACCATGCCGATCGCCGCGCGCAAGCTGACCTGCTGGATGTCGGCGATCGGCTGCCCGTCGATCAGGATGCGGCCCTGCTGCGGCTCGTAGAAGCGGAAGAGCAGGCGCGAGATCGTCGACTTGCCGGCGCCGGAGGGGCCGACGATGGCGACCGTCTTGCCCGGAGGGACCGCGAAGGAGACGCCGCGCAGGATCTGCCGCTCCGGCACATAGGCGAAATGGACGTCGTCAAACACGACCTCGCCCGCCGGAACCTGCAAGGGCCTGGCGCCCGGCTTGTCCTGGATTTCCGGATCGCGCCCGATCAGCGAGAACATCTGGGCGATGTCGAGCGTCGCCTGCTTGATCTCGCGATAGACGGTGCCCATGAAATTTAGCGGGATATAGAGCTGGATCAACATCGAGTTGATGAGGATCAGGTCGCCAACCGTGTTGGTGCCGGACTGGAAGCCGCGCACCGCCATCACCATCGAGAGCGTCAGCCCCACGGCGAAAATCCCGGCCTGGCCGAAATTCAGCCAGGCGAGCGATGTATAGGCCTTGATCGAATTGCGCTCATAGCGCGCCATCGCAACATCGTAGCGGGCGGTCTCGCGCGCCTCGGCGCCGAAATACTTCACCGTCTCATAGTTGAGCAGCGAGTCGATCGCCTTGGCGTTGGCGTCGGTGTCGGACTCGTTCATCGCTGAGCGGATCGCAATCCGCCACTCGGTCGCCTTGATGGTGAAGGTCATATAGGCGGTCACCATCACCACCAGCACGACGACATAGCGCCAGTCGAACAGCGCCAGCAGCACGGCGATGATCAGCGCCACCTCGATGATCACCGGCACGAGCTGGTTGAGGCCGAGGCGCACCATCTCCTCGATGCCGTTGCGACCGCGCTCCAGCACGCGGGTCAGCCCGCCCGTCTTGCGCTCCAGATGGAAGCGCAGCGACAGGTGGTGCAGATGTCCGAAGGTCTGCAGCGCCAGGGTGCGGACCGCATGCATGAAGACCGGGGCGAAGATGGCGTCCCGCAATTGCACGAAGGCGGCCGAGCCGACGCGGGCGAGACCATAGAGCACGGTCAGCGCCAGCGGCGCGCCGACGAGCCAGGGCAGCCAGTTCTCGACGCCCGAGCGCGTGCCGGCCAGCGCATCCGTCACCCATTTGAAGGTGAAGGGCACGCCCATCAGAATCAGGCGGCCGCACAGCATCAGCGCGAAGGCAGCGACGACGCGGCCCCTGAGATCGGGGCGCTCGGCCGGCCACAGATACGGCCAAAGGGCCTTGAAGGTGGTGAAAAAGCCGGCCCCGGGCTGAATCACGGCAGAGCGGGACAAGCTCGGCGCCGGGGGCGACGGCTGGGCAGGCGGCATCGGCATCTGAATTTTTCCAAATCGAGGGGCCCATATAGCCCGATGCCTGCGGCAAAGGCAGGGTCCGACCACGAATTTTCCGTCGGCGCCGATGGCCATAAGCAGCCATTAACCATGCCTTCCCATAACCAAAGGTCAGCACCATAAGCACCAAGGGGGAACGATGCTGTTCGGGAAAAAGAAGGCGGAGCCGGTCGTGGATCTGGCGGAAGCCCAGGCCTATCGGGAACTGCGCGAGCGTTCGGAGCTCCTCGATCGCTATGCCGGCGTCGGCCTGTGGGAAGCGGTGCTCCACCAGGGCGATGCCATGCATGCCGCCAGCCGCTGGACGTGGTCCGCCGAACTGCGTCGTCTGCTGGGCTACACCTCCGAGACGGAATTCCCGAATGTCGTGCAGTCCTGGTCGGACAGGCTGCATCCGGACGATGTCGCCTCCACCTTCGCCGCGTTTGGCGGTCATCTGCAGGACAGAAGCGGCGGCACTCGGTATGACGTCATCTACCGCCTCAAGATGCGCGACGGCAGCTACCGCTGGTTCCGGGCCACGGGCGGATGCAAATACATGGAGGACGGCACGACGGTCCGCGCCTGCGGCTCCCTCACTGACGTCCATGATCAGAAGATGGCCGAACTCGCGACCCAGCAGTCGATGGAGGAGGACGGCATCGCCATCCACGCCATTCGCACGGCGCTCGCAGCCCTGGCGGACGGCGATGTCACCGCGCGGATCACGGAGGCGATGCCGGCCAAGGCCGAGGCGCTGAAACTGTCATTAAACGCGGCCGCCGAAAAGCTCGGCCGCGCGAGCGGCGCCGTCGGCCAGACCGTGGCGCTGACGCGCGCGACCGCAGCCGAGATCGCCGAAGGCTCGCGCGACCTGTCCGGCATGACCGAACAGCAGGCTTCGGCGCTGGAGGAAACGGCGGCGACCACCGAGCAGCTTGCTGCCTCTGTCAAGCAGACAGCAAACGCCGCCAAACAGGCGGCGGAAAGCGGTGGCGAAGCGATGAAGG
>NZ_JBMDWH010000018.1:0-7454 GCF_048595345.1 Allobosea sp. | reverse complement strand
CACCATGTTGTTGTAGACGCCGAGCATGAACGAGCGCAGGCCCTGATCCATCTCGACGGCGCTGGTCTGCTGTGCGCGGCCGGCACCCCAGACTGGAGCATTGCGGTCGAAGTTGCTCATTAAGAGAGTTTCCCCTGACGTTGTTTCGGACGACGACCGGCGCCCTGGACGCCAACCATCCTCGCGTACGATCGTCGCGATGGGTGGAATATGAGGGGCATTTCACGGCTTTACAAGGGCGCGGCATGGTTAAGGCCGCCGGGCCGATAGAAACGCGGCCCCGCCACGATGCAAAGTTACAGCGGTTTAATGTTTAACGAAGCGGCCCCAAGATCGGTTTTCACAAATTCCTGAGATGAGAAGCCGGTGCTTTCGATAGTATTCTTACCGTGCCGACGAGCCCGAACAGGATCGTGACGCAGATCGCCGCAGTCGCCGCCAGTACTGCCCCGGTCGGATCACTGACGAAATCGATCCGCATCACTTGTGTGACCACGCCCCAGCCCGTCACGGTGCCTGCGATGACGCCGAACAGCGCGGCGACGAAACCGATGGCCGCGTATTCAAGGGCGTACGACGAAAGTATGAATCGGCGGGTCGCTCCGAGGGTCTTCAGGATCATCGCGTCATAGAGCCGCGCCCTCTGCCCGGCCGCCAGCGCGCCGCCAAGAACGAGCAGGCTGGCTGCGATGGCGAGGCCCGAGGCGCCGCGGATCGCCAAGGCGAGCTGCTGGACGATGGTGTTCACCGCCTCCAGCGCGTCCTTGACGCGCACCGCCGTCACCGCCGGAAACTCGGCGGCGAGGCGGCGCATCAGCGCGGCGTCGGTGGAGCCGGCCCCGTCCGGCGTGGCGGTGACGGTGGCGAGATCGGTATGGGGCGCGCCGGCAAAGGTGTTGGGCGAGAACACCATCACGAAATTGATGCCGAAGGAGCGCCAGTCGATGGTGCGCAGATTGGCGACGCGGGCAGTGATGCTGCGGCCGAGCACGTTGACGGTCAGCCGGTCGCCGATCTTCAGGCCGATGCCTTCGGCGTTCTGCGCGTCGAAGGAGACGAGCGGCTCGCCGGTGTAATCGGCCGGCCACCACTGCCCGGCCGTGACCCGCGAGCCCTCCGGGGTGGTCGCCGCATAGGTGATGCCGCGATCGCCATCGAGCACCCAGGCGGATTGCTCGCTGGCCTTGATGTCCTCCGCACGGGTGTCGTTCACGCGCAGGATGCGGCCGCGCATCATGGGCACGCGCTCCAGCCTTGCGCCGGGCCGTTCCTGCGTTAGGAAAGCGTCGAAGCGGGCGGAATCGCGGCTGGGAATGTCGAGGAAGAAGAAGCGGGGCGCCTTGTCGGGCAGGGCGCCGGTGAGCTGGCGGGTGAGGCTGACATCGATGAAGGACAGCGCCGTCAGCAGTGCGACACCGAGGCCCACAGAAAGCACCAGCGAGGGAGTGAGGGCGCCCGGCCTGTGGCTGTTGGCGAGCGCCATGCGCAGCGCCGGGCTGCGGGGGCGCGCGAGGCGGCGCGCCAGCGCCATCAGCCCCAGCGAGACGGCGCGCAGCAGCACGAAGACGCCGAGCATGGCGCCGATATAGATCAGCGCGATGCGCCGGTCATAGGCGAAGCCGAGCGCGACGCCGACAAGCCCCGCCAATGCCAGCAGGCAAAGAGCGAGATAGATCGGCCGAGGCCGGCGCGGATCGGGCTCGATCTGGTCGCGGAACAGGGCCGAGACCGGCACGTCATGGGCGCGGCCCAGCGGCAGGATGGCGAAGACCAGTGCCGTCAGCAGGCCATAGAGCGCGGCGATGGCGAGCTCGGCCGGCGCCAGATTGGGCTCGAAGGGAACCGGGAGAAGGCTCTGCAGCAGCGCGCCGAGGCCGAAGGGCGCAGCTGCTCCCAGCACGAGGCCGATGGCCGTGCCCAGCGCGGCGACGAGCATCACTTCCGTCAGGTGGATCGCGACGACGGTGCCGCCGGTGGCGCCCACCGCCTTCAGAGTCGCGAAATCGAGCTTCTTGGCGGCGACGAAGCGGCGCACCGCATTGGCGACGCCGACGCCGCCGACCAGCAAGGCGGTGAGGCCGACCAGGGTCAGGAACTGGGTGAAGCGCTCGAGATTGCGCTGGAAACTCGGCGCGGCATTGTCGCGCGAGCGGATCTCCCAGCCTGCATCCGGCTGCCGCGCGGCCGCGTCGGCCAGAAGCCGCTTGAGCTCGGCATCGCTCGCGGCGGTGGCCGGCAGCGAAAGGCGGTAGGTCCAGCGCACGAGGCTGCCCGGCTGGATCAGCCCGGTGGCGCGCAGCGCCTCCTGCGACATCATCAGGCGCGGGCCGAAGCCGACGCCCGCGGCGATCTTGTCGGGCTCGGCCACCAGCTCGGCGCGCAGGCGCAGCGTGGCGCCGCCGACCGTGACGGTGTCGCCGGGTTTCAGCCCGAGACGGCCGAAGAGGATGGGATCGGCGACGGCGCCGAATTCGGCGCCGCCTGCGGCGAGCAGCGCAGGCAGCGGCTCCTGCGGCGCGGTATCGAGCGTGCCGATGCTGGGATAGGCGCCATCGACCGCTTTGATCTCCACCAGCGCGGAGCCCTTCTCCCCGGCATTGGCCATGGCGCGCATCGTCGCGATGCTCGACACCGTGCCGCGGGCGGTCAGGAAGGCGAGTTCCTGCGGATTCGCCTCGCGCTGGATCAGGCTGAAGCTGGCATCGCCGCCGAGGATGCGACGGCCCTCGCGCGCCAGGCCCTCGGTGAGGCCGCGCGAGGCGGAGGCCACCGCCGCGATGGTCATGACCCCCAGCGCCAGGCAGGCGATGAAGACGCCGAAGCCCCGCAGGCCGGCGCGCAGATCGCGCAGTGCCAGTCGGAAAGGCAGGGCGAAACCGGGGGAAGAGGCGGGCTGCCGGCCCGTCGGCTTGAACGGGGCGTGCATCGTCAGGCGGCCACGACGGCGTCTTCGGTCTCGATCACGCCGGAGCGCAGCCTGACCGTGCGCTCGCACAGGCCGGCCAGCGCCAGATCATGCGTGACCAGCACCAGCGTCGCGCCGCGCTCGCGCTTGAGCGCGAAGATCAGATCGACGATGGAGCGGCCGGTGGTCTCGTCGAGATTGCCGGTGGGCTCGTCGGCGACCAGGATCGCCGGATCGGGCGCCACGGCCCGGGCAATGGCGACACGCTGCTGCTCGCCGCCGGAGAGCTGAGCCGGGTAATGATCCATGCGGTGGCCGAGTCCGACATTGCGAAGCTCCGCCTCGGCGCGGGAGAAGGCGTCGGCGACGCCGGCCAGCTCCAGCGGAAGCGCGACATTCTCTCGCGCCGTCATCGTCGGCACGAGATGGAAGGACTGGAAGACGATGCCGATATGGCGCCCGCGAAACAGCGCCAGCCTGTCCTCGTCGAGCGCGCCGAGATCCTGCCCCGCGACGGTCACGAGGCCGGAATCGGGTCGCTCCAGCCCGGCCATCGTCATCAACAGGGTGGATTTACCCGAGCCGGACGGCCCGACGAGGCCCGTGGCCTCCCCTTCGTCCAGCGCCACCGAGACACCCTTGAGGATGTGGACGCGGGCGGCGCCGCGCCCGAGGCTGAGATGGACGTCGCGCAGTTCGATCGCGGGGCGACCCGCCGGCGCAGCGAGGATCGTGGGATCGGCGGCTTGATTCATCGCGTCATGATCCCGACTTGACCCCTCATGATGACCGACACAGATGTTCTGCGCGGGCGCGCCGCAACCGGCGGCCCTGGCTCCGTTCCGAGGCGATATGGGCCTTGGGTGCCGATTGTCCAATCGCTGCGACGGTTTTTCGCGGTGCTGCTAGGGCTCGGCCTGCTAGGGCTGCCCATGACCGCCAGCGACGCACAGGCGCAGACGTCGCCGTCGAACACGGGAGGACGTCCGTTGAAACTGGTCGCTCTCGGGGACTCGCTGACCGCCGGATACAATCTGCCGGCGAGCGCGGCCTTTCCCGTCGTGCTCGAAAAGGCATTGCGCGAGAAGGGCATCGCTGTCGACATCGTGAATGCCGGCGTCTCGGGCGACACGACGCAGGGTGGGCTGGAGCGGCTGGACTGGTCGGTGCCGGACGGCACCGACGGCGTGATCCTCGAACTCGGCGCCCCTGACGCGCTGCGCGGGCTCGATCCGGCGCTGCCCCGGCAGGCCTTGGATACGATCATCGCGCGGCTGAAGGGCCGCAACATCTCGGTCCTGCTCGCCGGCATGTATGCGCCGCGCAATCTCGGTGGCGATTATGTGCGCCGCTTCGATGCGATCTATCCGGAGCTTGCGCAGAAATACGGTCTGGTGCTTTACCCCTTCTTCCTGGAGGGCATCGCCGGAGACAAGGCGCTGAACCAGGCGGATGGGCTTCATCCCACGGCCGAGGGCGTCAAAACCATCGTCCGCAACATCCTGCCGTCGGTCGAGAGCTTCATCGCGACGCTGCCGCCCAGATCCTGATCCGCCCGCGGGTTCTCCGCTTCGGCGTATCTCCGATTCTTGCATCGCGGCCGGCCGGTCCGCTTCCGGAGTTGCTTCGCCATGGACTATCGCCGTCTCGGCCGCACAGATCTCGACGTCTCGGTCATCTGCCTGGGAACCATGACCTGGGGCGAGCAGAACACCGAGGCCGAAGGCCACGCACAGATGGACTACGCCCTCGAGCAGGGCGTCAATTTCTTCGACACCGCCGAACTTTATTCCATTCCGCCGAAGCCGGAGACGCAAGGTTCGACCGAGCAGATCATCGGCAGCTGGTTCAAGGCGCGCGGCAACCGCGACAAGATCATCCTGGCCTCCAAGGTCTGCGGGCGCGGCGGGAACACCTGGTTCCGCGACGACAAGAGCCCGACGCGGGTGACGCGCAAGCAGATCTTCGAGGCGGTCGAGAAGAGCCTGCAGCGGCTGGGGACGGACTATATCGACCTCTATCAGCTGCATTTTCCCGAGCGGCCGATGCCCTGGGGGTCGAATCCGACCCGGTTCGACCCGGCGGCCTACAAATTGGCCGGCGACGAGACGGCGATCCCCGAGCAGCTCGACGCCTTCGCGGAGCTGGTGAAGGCGGGCAAGATCCGCCATCTCGGGCTCTCCAACGAGAGCGCCTGGGGCACGATGCGCTTCGTCACCGATTCGGAGGTCCGCGGCACGCCGCGCGTCCAGTCGATCCAGAACGCCTACAGCCTGCTCAACCGCACCTTCGAGACGGCTCTGGCAGAGATCGCCCTGCACGAGCAGGTCGGGCTGCTGGCCTATTCGCCGCTGGCCCAAGGCTTCCTCACCGGCAAATATCTCGACGGCGCCCGCCCGGCCGGGGCCCGCACCACCCTGTTCGATCGCGGCCAGCGCTACCAGACCGCCGGCGCCGAGGAGGCGATCAAGCTTTACATCGCCGTGGCGCGCGAGGCGGGGCTGGACCCGGCCCAGATGGCGCTGGCCTTCGTCAACAGCCGTTCCTTCGTGACGTCCAACATCATCGGTGCGACCTCGATGGAGCAGCTCAAAACGGACATCGCCTCGGTCGATGTCACGCTCCCGGCCGATGTCGTCGCCGCGATCGACGTGGTGCATCAGCGGGTCGGCAATCCCTGCCCCTGACGGCGGCCCGCCCTTCCGGCGACGAGGGTAGTTTCGACACCGGCTTGACGCTGATCTGAGCGGGGCAAAGGCGGCGAAACCGGTTCCCATGAGCCGGCTTCGCGCCTACCGTCTCGCCAGAGTCATATTCCGCAGGCAGGAATCGCGTCATGCCGAGGCTGTTCATCGCTCTGGAAATTCCGGCCGACGTGGCTTCCGAATTGACGCTGCATCGCGGCGGGCTGTCCGGAGCGCGCTGGATCGAGGCGCCGGACTACCATGTCACGCTGCGCTTTCTCGGCGATGTCGACCGGCGGACCGCCAATGAGGTCGATGCCATGCTGTCCGACATCACGGCCTATCCTTTCCAGATCACGCTCGATGCGCTCGGCAGCTTCGGCGGCGACAAGCCCCGCGCCGTCTTCGCGCGGGTGCAGCCGACCAAGGCCCTGACCGATTTGCAGGGCGACATCGAACGGCAGATGCGGCGAATCGGGCTGCCGGCGGAGGGCCGCAAATTCGTGCCGCACGTCACCCTGGCGCGGCTGCGCGACACGGCTCCCGCCGAGGTGGCGCATCATCTGGGCCTGCACCCGATCGTTCGGCCCATCGCCTTCACTGCGCGCCGGGTTGCGCTGATGTCGTCGCGCGATTCGGTCGGCGGCGGTCCTTATGTGCTGGAAGCGGCCTATCCGCTCGGGCCTTGCTATCCGAACCGGCTGCCCCGCGAGATGCGCAGATGACGCCGAAGCGCCTCTCGCCGGATGCGCAGGCCGAGGCGCTGCTGACGCTGAACGGCTGGAAGCCCGTGCAGGGGCGCGAGGCGATCACCAAACGCTTCGTCTTCCGCGATTTCAACGAGGCTTTCGGCTGGATGACGCGGGTCGCTCTGCTGGCGGAAGCGATGAACCACCATCCGGAATGGGCGAATGTCTATCGGATGGTGACGGTGACGCTCGCGACGCATGACGCCGGCGGGCTCACGGAGCTGGACGTGAAGCTCGCGCGCGCCATCGACGCGCTGGTGAGCTGAGCGAGGTCAGCTGCTCCAACCGCAGGCGCGCAGGGCCTCCGCCATGTGCGGCGGCGGCGGCGCCTCGACGCGGATCGGATCGCGCTTCCTGTAGAGCGGGATCGTGATCGCGCGGGCGTGCAGATGCAGCCCCGGCCCGCCCTCGCGCGGGGCGTCGCCATAGATCTCGTCGCCCAGCATCGGCCAGCCGCTCGCCTGGCAATGGACCCGCAGCTGATGCGTCCGGCCGGTCAGCGGCTCCATGCCGATCCAGGCGATCGGCGCGCCGCCGAGCGTGCCGCGGCCGAGAACCATGTAGCGCGTTTGCGAGGGCAGGCCGGCCGGATCGATCTTCATCCACCAGCCGCGATCGGGGTCGCGGCGCGCCAGCGGCAGATCGATCAGCCCCTGCTCCTCCTCCGGTCCGCCCTGGATGATGGCCCAATAGGTCTTGTCGACCCGGCCCTCGCGAAACATCTGGTTGAGCTCGGCCATGGCGCGCGGGTGGCGGCCGAGCACCAGGCAGCCGGAGGTGTCCTTGTCCAGCCGGTGCGCCAGCTCGGGCCGGCGCGGCAGGCCGAAGCGCAGCGCATCGAGATAATCGGTCAGCACCGGGATTTCGCGCCGCTTCGCCTGCGGCCCGCGATGGACCGGCAGGCCCGCCGGCTTGTCGAGCACGAGCATCATCGCGTCGCGATAGAGCAGTGGGACCGGCAGATCGGTCTCGGCCGGCTCCTGCGGCTTCGAATTCTCTGGTCGGTCCGTCTGCGCCATGGCATTGCGCTAGCGATACCGGCCCGGCGGCGCAAGCCAGGATCCGCCGAACCGAAGATGGAACAGCGATGAGCGAGACCGAACCGAAAAAGCGCGG
>NZ_JBMDWH010000017.1:0-75101 GCF_048595345.1 Allobosea sp. | reverse complement strand
GCGGTCAAGATCATCACTCCGAAGCGGCATGGCGACCATCGCGGCTTCTTCTCCGAGGTCTACAAGCAGTCCGACATGGCGGCGGCGGGCATCGACCTCGTCTTCGTGCAGGACAACCACTCGCTCTCGGCTCAAATCGGCACGCTGCGCGGCCTGCATTTCCAGTCGCCCCCCTTCGCGCAGGACAAGTTGGTGCGCGTGGCCAAGGGCCGCATCCTCGACGTCGCCGTGGACCTGCGCGCTTCCTCGCCGAGCTTCGGCCAGCATGTCGCGGTCGAGCTCTCGGCCGAGAACTGGCGCCAGCTCCTGGTGCCGGTCGGCTTCGCCCATGGCTTCGTCACGCTCGAGCCGGATACCGAGGTGCTCTACAAGGTGACGGCGCCGTATGGCCCTGCCAACGACCATGGCCTCGCCTTCGACGATCCGGCCCTCGGCATCGACTGGCGCCTGCCCCATGCCGAGCTCGTGCTTTCGGACAAGGACCGCAAGCATCCGCGCCTCGCCGACCTGCCGCGCTATTTCGACTGAGCGCGGGAGCGACAGGCCATGAGGATCACCGTCACGGGACAATCGGGCCAGGTCGTGCTCTCCATGCTGGAGCGCGCGCCCGAGGGCGTGACGGTGACGGCGCTGGGCCGCCCCGGGCTCGACCTCGAGCAGCCCGGCTCGATCGGCCCGGCAATCATTGCCTCCCGGCCGGACCTCGTCGTCAACGCGGCTGCCTTCACCGCCGTCGACCTGGCGGAAAGCGAAGAAGCGAGGGCCCGTATCGTCAATGGCGTTGCCGCCGGCGAGGTCGCGCGCGCCGCGGCCGGGCTCGGGATTCCGGTCATCCAGATCTCGACGGACTATGTCTTCGACGGAACCCTGGACCGGCCCTATCGGGAAGACGATACCGTCGGGCCGATCTCGGCCTATGGCCGTAGCAAGCTCGCCGGCGAAGAGGCCGTGGCCGCCGCCACCCCTAACCACGCGATCCTCCGAACCGCTTGGGTCTACAGCCCCTTCGGCAAGAACTTCGTCAAGACCATGCTGCGGCTGGCCGAGACGCGCGACGAGGTCGGCGTCGTCGCCGACCAGGCCGGCTGCCCGACCAGCGCCCTCGATATCGCGGGTGCGGTCTTCGCCGTGGCGCATCATCTGGTCCGGCGTCCCAACGAGGCGGCTCTGCGCGGCGTCTTCCACATGGGCGCACAGGGCGAGGCGGTCTGGGCCGATGTCGCCGAGGCGATCTTCGCCGAGCGCGAGCGGCTGGGCGGCACCCCCGTGCGGGTCAAGCGGATCGCGACATCCGATTATCCGACGCCGGCCAAGCGCCCGGCGAATTCGCGGCTGGACTCCTCCAAGCTCAAGACGGTTCATGGGGCTGCCCTGCCGCATTGGCAGGCCTCGCTCGCATCGTGCGTGCGCCGGCTCGTGAGCACCGAACAGACGGGATAGACGACGATGAAGGGCATCATCCTGGCCGGCGGCTCCGGCACGCGGCTGCACCCGATGACGCTGGCGATGTCCAAGCAGCTTCTGCCGGTCTATGACAAGCCGATGATCTATTATCCGCTCTCGACGCTGATGCTCGCCGGCATCCGCGAGGTGCTGATCATCTCGACGCCGCACGACCTGCCGCATTTCAAGCGCCTGCTGGGCGACGGCTCGGATTGGGGCATCAGCCTGTCCTATGCCGAGCAGCCGCATCCGGGCGGGCTGGCGCAGGCCTATATCATCGGCGCCGATTTCGTCGCAGGCCAGCCCTCCGTGCTGATCCTCGGCGACAACCTGTTCTATGGTCACAGCCTGCCGGAGATGATGGCCTCGGCCACAGCGCGCACCAAGGGCGCCAGCGTCTTCGCCTATCATGTCCGCGACCCCGAGCGTTACGGGGTGGTGGCGTTCGACGCCGCCGGCAAGGCGATCTCGATCGAGGAGAAACCCAAAACGCCGAAATCGAACTGGGCGGTGACGGGCCTTTATTTCTACGACGAGCAGGTCGTCGACATCGCCGCCAATCTCAAGCCCTCCGCCCGCGGCGAACTCGAGATCACCGACGTCAACCGGGTCTATCTCGAGCGGGGCGAACTCTCCGTCGAATGCATGGGCCGCGGCTTCGCCTGGCTCGACACGGGTACCCCCGACAGCCTGCTGGAGGCCGGCGAGTTCGTGCGCACGCTGGAGAGCCGCCAGGGCCTGCGCATCGCCTGCCCCGAGGAGATCGCGGCGCGGCAGGGCTGGATTTCGGCGAAGCAGCTCGCAGCGCTTGGGGAGACGCTCAAGAAGGGTGACTACGGGCAGTATATTTTGCGTGTCGCGCAAGAGCTGGCGGGCTGATGCTTCTGCGGCATATTGAAGGATCGTTCCGTTCAGTCATTGAAATTGAAACCGTCCGCCCATGAGGCAATCGTGAAACAACGTTCGATGGCGAGATCGAGCGTTTCGTCGAGCTCCCTCGCCTCGGACTCGAAAGCTACCGCTATCAGCTGGAGCGCCCCAGCCGCAGGAATTGCAGTCCAATATCTCTGGCAGCAGATCGAGATCGAACAGATGCGCGGCGACGGCCGTCCGCACAGTCGAACAATTAGCCGGTGGCCGCCGCGCGGCTTGCTGCGCGTATTCGTCGCAAATGCTGCTCGACCCGAGGTCTTGGAAGCCGTGGATCACACCGAGCCAAAGACGCCTGCCATTTTATGGGTCCGAACCCTGGATGCTGGCGCTGCGTCAGTAGCTGCGGCCAGCACGCGCCTTCACCCTAGGCAATCGCATCAACGTCTTCCACCTCTCGAGTGCTCAGTGGAACTCCCTATTTTGGCTTAACAGCTAAAGTTCACTAGATCGAAGGAAGCACCGTCATCGTTTAATATTGAATCGCAAAATCTATTCTCTGGCCGAAACATCAATTTCGACCTCAGAAAATATCCGTATTGGCGGATAGTACAGACCAAATATCAAACGGTTAGGCTCGCGGTCGACTACGCGGAAAATCAGCGCATTGTCGATATAATCCAACCATTCCGCCCGGAATTGGTCATAGGCAATGGCAGGGCTGACGCTGTAGAAGCCGGGTTTGATATCAAGGCTAAGGCGCAACCTGAACAATATCCGACGCCCATCGATGCCGGGCCCCGGCTCGAATTGTTCCTGAAAGGTGTTCAACCCAATGACATTAGTCCCGAGCGTGTCACGAATGTAAAGACCGATGCCATATTCTGGGACGTTTTGGAGAAATTCAATCTCAAGATTTAGAGAGACCGTTTCTCCGACAAACGCTGCATCTATAACATCACCCTTATTGTCCGACAAGAAGATGTTGTTTATGCGCGCACGCCCGTCGCCATAGCGAAAATACTTAAATTCGGCGATATCGGTCTCGATCCTTGGTTTGACCTGCCGCCTCGCGACGGCAACAACTTCGGAGGCATCAAGATCGACGGTCCCGTCTGGCCGTTCGTCCCCACCTTGATCGCGGGCGTCGCGCGCCTTTGCCTGCGCCTCAATCTCCTTGAGCTTCCCAAGGTCATAGTCGGTCGTCATCAGCGCGAGATACCAGTTCGCCATCGGCGAGGCTGGTCCCTCGTTGACGACCTTGCCATCATGCAGCACCAGAACATGATCGCATAGGCGCTTCACGCCTTCCGTGTCATGGCTCACATAGATAATTGCCACGCCCGAAGCCTGCATCTGGCGGATGCGAGTCATACAACGATGCTGGAAGCGGGCGTCGCCAACGGCCAGAGCCTCATCGACGATCAAGATGTCGGGGTCGACGTTTATCGCAACCGAGAAAGCCAGACGCACGAACATACCTGATGAATAGGTCTTGACCGGGAGGTCTATGAACTCGCCGATCTCGGCGAAATCGAGAATGGTCTGTAACCTGTCTTCGATCTCGGCTCGACGCAGGCCAAGCACGGTGCCATAGAGAAAGACGTTCTCGCGCCCGGTGAATTCGGGGTTGAAGCCTGTCCCCAGCTCGAGCAGCGCGGCGATCCGCCCGCTCACACGAACCTCGCCCTGGCTTGGCTGTAGCGTGCCACACAGTATTTGCAATAGCGTCGATTTGCCGGCACCGTTTCGGCCGAGAATGCCTACCGTTTCGCCCCGCCGAACCGTAAGGTTGATGCCGGTCAACGCGAAGAAATCGCGATAATAGCGCCGGCGCCGTCCAGCGAACATCTGCTTCAACCGATCGATCGGTTGACTGTAAATTTGGTAGGCCTTGCCGAGATCGGTAGCCTGAATGAGGATTTCAGCCTTAGAGGACATCGGCAAACCCTCGCCGCGTCACCTGGAACCAAGCCCAGCCGAGCCACATCACAGTGAATCCGATCAAATAATGCACGAACAACTCAGCGGGAGCGGGCGTTATGCCGGAGAAAAACAGCTCCCGCATGGTCTCGACGTAATACGAGATGGGATTCAGGGAGATTAGGCCGCGAACTGCCTCTGGAACGGCCGAAATCGGAAAGAAAATCGGGCACATGAACATCAAGACAGAAATCAAGATGCCGGTCATCTGCCCGATATCGCGGAAGAAGACGGCTGTCGCAGAGACAAACCAGGCGACGCCAAGCGTCAACCCCAAGAACGGAATGAGTATCACCGGTGCGACCAGCGCTGCAAGCGGGACGCCGCCGCGATAGAGCGCAAAGAACACTAGAAAGACGGCCATGCTGAGGGCAAAGTGAAACAGCACCGCCCCCAGCTCGGCCACAATCAGGAGATCAAGAGGAAAAACGACCTTCTTCACGAGATTGGCATTACCGACGATCAGCGCAGGAGAGCGTCCTAACATGTCCGCGAAGATCGTAAAAATCGAAAGCCCCACGAGCAAAACCAGCGCAAACTCAATCGTTCCACCCGATTGAGCGCCGTAGAATCGCACACGGAAGATACTCCCGAAGACGAACGTGTAGACCCCTAGGAGCAGAAGCGGCCGGGCGAGAGCCCAAAAAATACCAAGAAACGAACCAGAATAGCTAATCTTAACCTGACGCTGGACCAATTGCCAAAGTAAATCTCTGTGCCGCCAAAATGACTTGACCATTCTGAAAGGCGATATGCTGTCTGTTTGGTTTGGCTTCGCGCGGTCATCCCGGTCGGTCACTATGCGTCCTTTACCTTCGATTGCGCCAGCATCTCAGCGATGATAGCTTCAAGCTTGCCGATATGCTCGTCCTTGGCCTTAAGTGCGGCGGAGTATTTAGCAATCTCGTTGTCAAGCTTGACGATATGCTTGGCCTTTTCAGCCTCGATCGATCGGCTGTCTATCAGTTGAGTACGCAGATCTGCCAGCTCGGCATCCAGGAAGGGCGCGTTGTAATCGGCAACATAGTCTCGGAACTGTCTTGCCATCACGAGAATTGGAGCCTCGCCGACTGCGGTGCCCATAGCCTGCGGATCGGTGCCGAAGCGCTCTCTCAACGTCCGAGCGACACCGCGATCCCGTGTAAATACATAGAAGCGACGATAGTGCTGCTCTAAAGGCGATCCACACAGTGGATAGAGCGAGCTGGCGCGGCTGGCCATGAACCGTTTGGCCGCGCCCCCATCATTGATAGTCGAGCAATAGAGATCGACTAAATTCGACGACAGCCATTCCGAAATCCTGACATTGTCGATCATAACGAGCTCGGCACCGAGCTCACGGGCAATCGCCGCGACTTTTTCGGACTGGGGCAGGCCGAATTTGGTGTGTTCATCGAGGAAAGCAAGACGCGTGCTGAAAAGGCTATGATAACCCTCGGCCATTACACTCTCGGCCGCCGAAATCTCCGGCAGCCCGATCGGCGTCGCGATCACGGCCAAGCGTGGGGCGACACGCAAGCATTCGGCGATGAACCCGCCCCGAATCTCGTCGGGCATGTGCTCCAACACGTCCATCGCTGCAGAGCAGGCGAAGCTGTCGTCGGCGAAGGGCAATGCCGCTCCGGAAGGAACCACGACGATCTTGCTATCGCCGAAGTCCTCGATGTCGGTTCGGACGATGCTGCCGAAATGACCGGGCAGGAACCTTGCGGTCAATTGTGAAAATCCCGCGCCGACATCGATCAGCCGTGCGGTTTCGTCAGGCTCCGAGACCGCCCGGACGATGTTTGCGAGCAGGGAGTACCGAGCGAACAGGTCGAATTGCAGTTCGCCGATCGCCTCTGGTTGCGAAACTTGGGCCTCACACGCGTCTGTCATCCCGCCCCGACTCCATGCCACGCCACCAATCGAGCGTGTTTGCAAGGCCCTCTTCAAGCCGAAAGCCCGGCGAGAAATCAATCTTTTCGCGTAAGATTTCTGTCGCTGCGGCAAGGCACGCAGGCTCTCCTTCGTTTGTCGGCCTGGCGCCAATCCGCAGCAGTTCAGGCCGGCCGGCAAGGCTGCCAAGCGTCGCAACGATTTCCCTGACCGCGATCGTCTCGCCGCTTGCGATGTTGACCGGGCCGTTCCAATCGCAGTCAACCAGCGCCGCAAGTGCCGCGGCCGCGTCGTCGACATGCATGAAATCACGCAACTGGGTGCCCAGCGTGCAATCTATGGGCTCGTTAGCAAGAAGACTGGCGCAGACATCGGAAACGAGTCGGCGGCGCGCTTCGCCCGGACCATAAAGGAAGAACATCCGCCCCCATGCGGCCGAGAGACCGACCTGCCGAGCAAGTTCCGCGACGATCGTCGAAAGGCCGAGCTTTGCAGCGCCATAAAGCGTATGCGGAAGCAAGGGGGTTTCGCCTTCCCGCAGAAGCGCGTGGCTCCAGTCGTATTCGGCGCAGGATCCTACATGGACAACGCGCCGTCCGCCATTTTCGGCAAAAATCCGCGTCAAAGACAGTGTAGCGGTGACCCAATCCAGATTGCCGAGGTCGGTCCAGAACCGGCCGGGAGTCACGACCCAGGCTAGGTGCAGCAAATGCGAGGGGCGCACCGCTTCGATCAGTCCCGCATGACCTGCAGTGTCGAGAAGATCGGCGCGATGCAGAATGACGTCATCCAGCCAGCGGCCGGCTGGCTGGGTGCGTGCCACGCCATGAACCTCAAACCCGCGCTCGCGCAGGCTCAGGCAGGCCGGTCTGCCGAGGAACCCGGTTGCACCGGTAACGAGGATACGCCGCGCGCTAGTCATACTCGGAAATCGGGGTAGCTGGCGTCGCGTTCGCTCATCAGCGGATCAGATAACGGCCAGCGAATTGCGAAGGCCGGGTCGTTCCAGCGGACGCCGCGCGCAAGGTCGGGATGATAGCTTTCGGACATCGCATAGAGCACGTCGGAGTCATCGACCAGCGTTTGGAAACCGTGGGCGCAACCGCACGGCACGTAGAGCGCGCGGCTGTTATCCTGCGTCAATTCGGTTCCGAACCAGCGCCCTAGAGTCGGCGAGTTCGGCCGCAGATCGACGAACGCATCGAAAATGGCGCCGCGCGTGCAGCGGACGAGTTTGCCCTCGGGATGCGGTTCGGCCTGATAGTGCATCCCACGCAAGGTATTGCGGCGGCGATTCACCGAGATGTTCATCTGGACGAAATCGGAAGGCAAGCCGGCCTTCGCGAATTCGTCGCGACACATGGTTCGGGCAAACATGCCGCGATCGTCGGCTCGCGGCTCGATGTCGACGACGAAGGCCCCGGGGATCGGCGTCGACCTAAAGATCACTCGATCACCTGAAGCCGCGGGATCGCGACGACAAACTTGCCGCCCCAATCCCGGATACCGCTCATCTGCTCCATGACCTCGTCCTTCAGATTCCAGGGCAGAATGAGGACGTAGTCCGGCTTGGACTCCGCAATAGCCTCCGGCGCACGGACGGGGATGTGCGTCCCTGGCAGAAGCGTACCCTGCTTATGCGGGCTGCGATCGACTGTGAAGGCAATGAAATCGGTCTTGACGCCGCAATAGTTCAACAGCGTGTTGCCCTTGGCAGGAGCACCGTAGCCGACAACGGTTTTGCCAGCCCGCTTGGCCTCGATCAGGAACGACAGCACTTCGCACTTGATGTCCACGACTTGCTTGGCGAAAGCCTTGTAGGCATCCGGGCCGTCCAGCCCGGCGGCGCTCTCCTCGGCGCGCACGCGCCCCACCGCCTCGGTGACCGGCAGGGCGTCGTTCTCGCGATGACGCCCATAGATCCGAAGCGAGCCGCCATGCGTCGACAACTGGTCGACGTCGAAAATCACCAGACCGTGATGGGCGAAAACCTTCTCAGCCGCCAGCAGCGAGAAATAGGAGAAATGCTCATGATAGATGGTGTCAAACTGATTTTCCCGCATTTGTGTCAGAAGATGCGGGAACTCGACGGTGACCACGCCGGTTGGCTTCAGCAGGTTCTTGAACCCCCTGACGAAATCATTCAGGTCAGGCACATGAGCCATGACGTTGTTGGCCGCGACCAGATCCGCGCCAAAGCCCTCGTCGGATAAACCGATCGCCGTCTGCGCACCAAAGAACGCGACGCGCGTGTCGATGCCCTTTTCGATCGCGAACTTGGCGACATTGGCCGCAGGCTCGACACCCAGTACCGGCACACCGCGCGCCTTAAAGTACTGCAGCAGGTAGCCGTCGTTGCTGGCGATCTCGACCACCTGCGATTGTGGACCGAGCGAGAAGCGCTTAATCATCGCGTCGCAATACGCCTCGGCATGGCGCAGCCAACTGTCGGAATAAGACGAGAAATACAAGTAGTCACTGAAGATATGATCCGGGGTCGCCACCTGCTCGATCTGGACGAGTCGGCAGTCGCTACAAACATAGGCGTGCAGCGGGTAGAACGGTTCCATGTCACGCGCTGCTTCCGGGCGGACATAGGAATTGGCCAGTGGCGACATGCCGAGATCGGCAAAAGTCTCGGTGAGATGGCTCCCACAGAAACGGCAGGCAAGGGGCTTCATTTGAACTCCATTTCGATGGATTCGAAGGCGTGGATCTGGTCCACCATCAAACTGTCTGCTGCCCTGCCGTCCTGATACATTTTGTACCAATCAACAGTCCACCGCAGCGCCTCGGCGAGCGGCAGGCGTGGGGCCCAGCCAAGCCTTGTGCGCGCCTTAGCGGCATCGACTGCAAGCAGCATAGCCTCGTGCGGCTGCACCTCGCCCGTTGTTTCCCAGCGCGCGCCGTTTCCCCATAAGCCGGTGACGCGTTCCACAATCCAAGAGACAGGGGCGACATCGTCGATCGGCGGCCCGAAATTCCAGGCTTCCTCGACCGAGAGACCGCTCTTGTCGAGCAGGCGTTCGGCGAGAACAAGGTAGCCGCAGATCGGCTCCAGTACATGCTGCCAAGGCCGTGTCGAGCCGGGGCTCCGGATAACGATCGGCCGGCCCTCCGACATCGCGCGGATACAGTCGGGAATCAGCCGGTCCTGAGACCAGTCTCCGCCGCCGATGACGTTGCCTGCACGTGCCGATGCGATCGCCATCGGAGTCGCCCTGCCCTGCGCGCCGGCGAGAGACTTCTGCGACTGGCGCCAAGCTGATGTTGCGATCTCGGCGCAGGCCTTGCTCGCGCTGTAGGGATCGTAGCCGCCGAGTGCGTCGGTTTCGCGATAGGGCCAGACCCATTCGCGGTTCTCGTAGCATTTGTCTGTCGTGACGATCAGCGTGGCCGCCACGCCGCCACACCGTGTCGCGGCCTCAAGCACGTTGACCGTCCCCATCAGGTTGGCGGCAAAGGTCTCCACCGGCTCGCGATAAGAGCGCCGCACCAGCGCCTGTGCAGCCAAATGCAGCACAATGTCGGGTTGTACTCGCTCCATGACGGACCGGACGGCCCCCAGATCACGGATGTCAGCGGTCGCGCAGTTGAAACGGCGATCGACCGCAATTTCCTTGGCGAGACTGGGCTGTGTCTCCGGCGGCAGCGCGAGCCCGAACGGCAAAGCCCCGAGCCGCTCGAGCCACATGCACAACCAAGCTCCTTTGAAGCCGGTGTGACCGGTGACAAGAACACGCTTGCCGCGCCAGAATTCCGGCGTGGGGTTCACCATTTGCGCCATGGCGCCTTGCCTTCTTCCCACAAGCTCTCAAGATGACGCTTGTCGCGCAACGTATCCATCGGTTGCCAAAATCCCGAATGCTTGTAAGACGCCAGTTGGCGATCGCGAGCCAGCCCCTCTAGTGGCCCCTTCTCCCAGACGGTATCGTCGCCGGCGATACGATCGATAACTTTCGGCGACAGCACGAAGAATCCCCCGTTGATCCAACTGCCGTCTCCCTGCGGCTTCTCACGGAACCCGAGCACGTCGTCCTGGTCGAGTTCGAGGGCCCCAAAGCGGCCAGGCGGCTGAACGGCGGTAACGGTCGCAAGACGGTCATGGCTGCGATGAAATTCCAACAGCTTGCCGATATCGATGTCTGCTACACCATCGCCATACGTCATGCAGAAATCTTCATCGCCGAGATACTCGCGCACCCGTTTCAGCCGACCGCCGGTCATGGTCTCGGCGCCGGTATCGATCAATGTGATTTTCCAAGGCTCGGCGCGGCGATAATGAGTAGTGTGATCGTTTGTCGTAAGATCGAGCGTAACGTCGGCCATGTGCAAGAAGTAATTGGAAAAATATTCTTTGACGACATATCCTTTGTAGCCAAGGCAAACAATGAACTCGTTGATACCATAATGCGAGTAAATCTTCATGATATGCCAAATGATTGGCCTTCCGCCAACCTCCACCATCGGCTTAGGTTTGGCTTCCGTTTCTTCCGAAAGACGCGTCCCAAGTCCCCCAGCCAAAATAACGGCCTTTGTTATCATGATCGATTCCTAAGGAGCAAAGGTGATTGTCCGGGCTAAAAATGGTGGTTGGGGTCTCAACGATATTCACCAATGTGGTTCATAAAGCCGGCAGCACCCCGGATCTCACGACCAGCTGTTTCGCATTGCGGTGCTCCTAGCGTAATCCTTGCCAGTTGTGCAAGGCCGGCTGGGTCGCCATCAGCCAAGCGCCCAATGATACGTCCCACGATCAGCGGCGAAAAGGCGGTACGCAGGTCACGTTCTCGCGCCGCTGCCGCCAGCCGGATGCCAAGACCGGCGAGCGGCGCGTTACCCGGCAAGCGGGCTAGCAAATCGCGCAGCAATCCAGTCTCGGCCAGACAGAAATCGGTCGGTGCTGCGGCTACCGAATGAGGCTTGAGCGCCAGTGCGAAGAAACCAGGATCAGACATTGGCTTGCCGGCCTGTGGGCAGACAAGGGTTCCATCGCTCAAGAAAACCTCTCCGCCTCGCCGGACGCGGCCCTGCTCGTTGACCAGAAGGCCGTGGACAAGCGCGACATCGGGATGCAGTTCGAACAGTTTAACCGCTTCCCAGAACCAGTCCTCACCGATCGGCTCGACCGCCGACGACAATATCAGCGTCAATGGTTCCACCGTCGTCGCCAGGAAGCGTTTCATCTGGCCGACGGTAGCGGGGCTTTCCTGCCGCTTCTCACCCCCGCCCCAGAACCTCCACCAGGCGGCCCTCGCCGGAGGCGGTGCCGCCCGCGTGGCATCGTCGGGCGGACCTGAGGCCCGCCATGGTCCTTCTAGCCCTGCGTGGCGCACCCCCTGCCCTATCGTCGCCAGGGCGACTGGCGCAGGCGGTGTCGGCCGGCGCTTCACGGTCCATTCAGGGGCACCGCGAAAAATAGGAAAATCCTCAATCTCGTATAAGTGCGGGCGCGCAGTGCCTGCAATAAAGCTTTGCAGGAGAGCATGCGTCGAGGTACGCGAGCCACTATCGGGATCAGCGCGATTGGTGCTCGAAACCGGGTGGTGGCGCCAGTGATAAAGAATCAGGGGTATGTGGACCGGTTGGTGGCCTGCCCGCAGCATGCGGAACACGGTATCCCAATCGTGGCACCAGTTTGCTGCGCTGTCGCTGTAGAGAGCTGCTTCTACCGCCGCGTCGCGACGAATGCAGCAAAGATGCCAGATGAAGGAGCTCGAAAGATTGAGGATCGGATCCCAATCAGGCCGCCAATAGGGCGCGGCTGGCTTGCCATCGATCAGGATGTCCTCGTCGGAATAAAGAAAAGCTGGTCGCGCTGAGCACTCGGCCGTTTCGGCGAGGATCTGCAATGCGTCCGGTGTCAGCAGGTCATCGGCATCCATCGGCACGACATAATCGCCGGTCGCAAGCCTGAGGCAGAACGCCATGCCGCCGACGATGCCGAGGTTCTCCGGCAGCCGCTCGATCCGCACGTCAGGATGCAGATCAAGGGCGGCCAGCTCGCGATCGAGGGCCGCTGTCGTCGGTCCATGGGCGAGAACAATCCACTCAAAAAACGGCAGGGTCTGCCCGGTGAGACAATCTGCCGTCAAGCGGAACAGCTGCGGATCCGTCCGTTCGTAGACAGTCGTCAGGATCGAGAAACGCAAAGTGCCCGGCGCAGCCGATGCGCGCTCCCGGGCACGCTGTTCCAGATGGCCCTGAAGCCAGGCTGCATAGCTTTGCATCGCCGCTACGCTTACGAAACAGGCTCGACGGCCGGAACCGGAATACCGAAACGGCGTGCCAGGCTCTCGATATGGCTGCGCCGCATCGCCTCCGGCACCGGACGATATGCGCTATCCGGATTTAGGCCCAAGCGCGGCGACAGGAATGTGTCATCCGGCATGAGATCCCAAGCGAAGCGAGCGAAGGCGCGATGCTCGTCTTCGGTCACCCTGATTTCGAACCCGCTGGGCGTGACTGCATGCATGAACGGGGTGTAGATCACGCGCTTAGCCTCCCGTCGTGCAAAAGCGCCACACCAGGCACCAAGATGCAAGAGGGACGCAGGCAGGCGATTTGCGATCAGCCGTTCGACGACGGTCTTTAGGAAGATCGCACACACCACCGCATGGTCGCTGGAGACCGCCGAAACCGAATGAGATTTCCACATTTGGGCGAAATAGCCCGGATCGGTTGTCGTTCGCCCGCGATCCGGCGAGGAGCAACCGTCGCCGAAGCCGAAATACTGCCCTGCCGACAGCACGACCTGCTCGGGCGAAACGATACGTCCACCGACCATGACGCAGTCGGGGAACAGCTCGAACATCGTGCGCGCCTCCCACGACCAGTCGCCACCGATCACCACCACATGCTCGCCCTGAAGATGCACCAGCGCTCCAGCTTCGGCGGCCGCACTGAGATTGCGTAAAAGTCCTGGGAGGCCGTCCGAGAGCGCTATCTCCGCACTTGGGCTGATCGTACCTTTCTCGGGCGGCAGACGGCTCGGTGCCGGCCTCGGTTGATAATCATCGATCAGGCGGATTGTCGTGATCGCGCGGGGATCGAAACGGCGGCGGCTTATCCACCAATCTGGCGTTTCGTCGAACAGCGGACTTCTGACGATTTCGTATTTCCCCGGTTCCTGAGCTGCGGCGAGAAAGCGCCGTAGGACACTGAGCTGGCTATCGTAGATCACGGGTTTCGAGCGGAAATTGCCAGCAGTCGATTGCGGGTGCATCCGCCAGCTGTATACGACTTCGGGAATATGGACCGGTTTGTGACCGGCGACCATAAATCGCGTGAAGCTGTCCCAATCATGCGACCCCTCGGTCTCCGGATCGCCATAGACGTCAAGAGAGAGGGCAAGCCGGCGCTCGATGGCGCACAGATGGGCTATGTAGCAGCTGTTGACGAAAAGGACTGGGTCCCAGTCAGGCTTGTAGTAGGCGTCGCGATACACCCCGTCCTGGAGCTTGTCTTCGTCTGAATAGAGCAGCGCCGGATATCCGCTCTGCTGGATCGCCGCAGTGAAGATCGAGACACATTGCGGATAGAGATAGTCGTCGCTGTCGAGCGGCAAAATATAGCGCCCGCCTGCTCGTTCAAGGCAGTAGCGCATACCGCCGATGATACCAAGATTCGTCTCCACCCGGTCGAGCCTGATGAAGTCATAGGCCCGCAGTGTTTCGAGAAAGGCAATCGTCGCGGGCTCGGTAGAGCCATTGTCAAGCACGAACCATTCGAAGCCGATGCCACCGCGCTGCGCGAGCAGACTTTCGGTCAGGGCCTTTAGGAAGGTGACGTCAGTATTCCAGACGGTTGTCACAAACGACAACAGGCCGGGCTCGCGCCTGTCGAGATATAGCCTCTCGCAGGCGACGATACGGTCGCAGCGATACTGCTCATATGGGGGCACGGGAACTACTGCACGCGCCTGGGCTTCCTCGAAGGACGAAACGCCCACGATGACCCGGCGTGCCAGCCGGCCGACGGGGTTGGCGATCAGCCGCAGCAGTACCGGGTACCGGATCAGGATGCGGCGCAGATACGAGATCGCGCGCACGCGCAGATGAGGAATGTTCATAGTTGGCCTTCGCCCGAAGCGCGGCAGAGCTCTAGCATCGCTAGTACCCGCGGCACCGTCTCTGCGAAGCTTTCATCCCAGTCGGCGGGGACGTTAAGCAATCCGCGTCCAGGACGCTCCCCGCCGAGCCGGCGCACGGCTTCGGTCAGCCCCTCGACAACGCCTTCGAGCGTAGGGGGGACGCTCACAATGTTCGGCGATACCGCAGTCAGTGCATCGGCCGTTTTGTTAGCGTATGAATTAGTGACAGCGACGGCACCCGCGGCGGCCGCTTCGAGCGGCGGATAGCTGGTGTGAGGCGACAGCATGAGCGAGAGAACGACGTCCGACGACCGCATCAACCCAGCGTAGCCCTCATAGTTCAGCCAAGGCGCGCTACGAATGGTGATCCCGGCACCGAGATCGACATCGGGCAGCGCTTCCCCGATGAATAAGAATTCCCACTGTCCCTGGGCGAAGACGCCGGTCATCACGGCGCAGCGCAAAGCGTAGAGACCCAGCTCGAATAGGTTGCGCTCGGCACTCGTCGGGCGGGCGTAAAAAAGCAACCGCCTGACCGCGAAGCGCGACTTGACAGGGTCGGGATAAAATTTGTTGCGGTCTACCGCAGGCTCGAACACCGTGCACGCGGCCCGGAAATCCGGCTCGCCGAAGCGCCCCACCCTGCTCTCGAACAGGTAGTCGGCCAGGAAGTTGCCGCAGATAATGCCGTGGAAATCGAGGTTATAGGTTTCGAGCGCCAATGCGTGGCGCGTCGACCAAGCATAAAGCCCGGGCTCGAAATCCTGAACAATGTAAAGGAATCGCTTCGGGCCGGTCAGCGCTAGGCCGCGCTTGATCATTTGAACGTTCCACCAGGCTGACGCAAAAAATACGTCATTGCGACCAATGAGTAACGGCTTCGAACGATCGAAGGCGCAGACAATCTCAACATTTGGAAGATCGGCCGGCAGACCGGTCAGGCTGGCAAAATGGGCCCGGATCGGCTCGTGATTTTCGTCCATCGGGATGTCGGTCGAGATGAAGCGCAGCGCCACACCATGCGCGGCAAGCCGATAGGCTAGATTGATCGCAGTGTTAGGCCCACCCGACATCGCCCGCATCGCCATGCCGGGCAGCAGTACGTTCAAGGTTGGGCGCGAATCCAGCTGCGGGTCGATGGCGAAATTAAGCGGCGCGACACCAGGCAATCCGTCGCGATATTGAAGATAAGAATGGAGAGGCTTTTCGGCGTCAGCTTGCGCCGAAAGGCGCTCCATGAAACGTCGGGGATCACTGACGAGCAGCCGCGCCAAGCCAAGGATTCCACGAAACAACTGCATGTCACCTCAGCGTGGAGCCGTCCGACCACTGTGCCAGTATCTCGCAATGAATCGATGACTTCGACCGTCGGCCGATCCTTCGTCATGCGCGCCGGTTTCTTAGTCGACGGCCTCTGTGATGACAAGCGTCAGGTTTTTTTGGCGAGGGCAAAGCACGATGGCCCGCTCCGGCGAAAGAGCGCTTTCCACTATCCCCCATCCTGTTCTAATACACCGAGTTTCGGTCTGTCACCCGCGTACTAGACTGGCCTTCCTGCGGGACCGCTGGCGCAACGGTACAGGACCAAAATCCCTCCTACGCCAAGGCTGCGTCGATGCGAACCGTTCCCCCGGACCTACAGGCGATGCTCTTGCACATGCAGCGCTGCGAGGGCGTCTTTCGTCCGTCGGCCTTCTGGGATCATTTCGACGAAAAGAATTTGCGCCAGCTCGATGCGGAGGGCATCGAGAATTTTAAGCGTACGATCAATCAGAACTATTTCAACTGGTTGCCAACGACCCCGGAGGACAATCAGTTCAAGGCTCTGCTGCGGCTGATGGCGGAGCAGCCTTGCCCCGACGCGTTCATGGCGGTCATCGACAAGGGCGACGCCTTCGTTGAGAGCGTGTTCTCTAAATCGCCGCTTGGCTCGCCCGCCGCCAAAGAGATTTATCGGCTTTTCGTCGGGATGCTGTGGGAATACACGCGGGCCAGCCTGCCGAACGGCTTGATCGACATCTTGGAGGAACCGGCATTGGGCAACCCAATCCGCATCAGCCTCAAAGGACGAGCAATCTCACAGGATCTCGCTAACAGCATCCGTGAGCGCAACACAATCCTCGGGCCGGTCGAGGCCAAATTGAGCCAGGGTATTCAGCAGAACATCGTGGAGATCGGTGCGGGATACGGGCGCCTCGCATATGTGATTTTGAGTTCAGCACCCTGTCGCTACACCATTGTAGACATCCCTCCGGCACTGTATGTGTCGCAATGGTACCTGACGCGGCTTTTTCCACAGAAGAAAGCCTTCACCTTCCGGCCCTGGACTGAGTTTGAGTCAGTCCGCAGCGCGTTCGAGGACAGCGAAATCGCCTTCCTGACGCCCGATCAGTTCTATAGGGTGCCTGACGCCGCCTTCGACATCGGGATCGCCATCAGCAATCTCGCCGAGATGACGCCCGCGCAGGTCGAATACTATCTGGCAAGCTTCGACAGGAAGGTCCGATCATTCGTCTATATCAAGCAGTGGATCAACTCAGAAAATACTCTGGACAAGCACGTATATAACCGAGAGGACTTTGATATGCCGTCAGGCTGGCGCAGTCTTGTAGACCGGATAGACCCGGTGCAGGATAAATTTTTCGAGACACTATGGGAGCGCGCTTGAGTGATGCGGCATCGAGCAGACAGCCGACTGGCCGCGACAATCACCCGTGACGCCAAGCTGAGGGGTAGCCCTGGTCCAGGCAGCGTTGATGTTGGCTTAAAAATGCTGAGACGTTACCGCCCTACGCACGCTCGTCGAGGAATGCGGAGTTTGGATCAGCATGCTGTCCAAAAGCAATGGAACGAGCCCGATCTCAAATCGACCCGTTCCCGTGGACCGTTCATGGCTTGGACGGTCAATTCAGCTGATTATGAGGCCTTTCGTATTCGATGGTCGAGAGGTATCCCAGCGCCAATGGCGGCGTGACGGGTTGTAGAAGCCTCCGAACAAGATGACGCTTCCGTTTTGCGGACGCGAGCGCCATGTCGCGGGCGTTCAGAACCACGCAGGTCTCGAGATCGGCGGAGAAAGGGCCAGCCGCCGATACGCCTGGGCAATGCGTGCAGCGCCACGGCCAGGAACAGGAAGCCGGCGAGCGTGGGCACGAAGGTGATGTCGGCGACCCAAAGCTCTTGGGCTTCTCGACGAAGAAGGTGCGACGCACAAGGTCGTGGGCTGGCCGATGATCGGGATCGCGCTTCGTCGTCGTGACGCTCCGGCGCCGGCTGGCGCCCACGAGAGCCGCGCGGCGCTCATCAGGCGAGCCAAGCGCTTCTTGCCGATCGCCACGCCCTCTGCCTTGAGTTCCGCGTGAATGCGGGGCGGTTCATCCGGATCACCGCCCAGCGAGCGATCTGGTCCGCCGCAACTTCTTCGCCGGGAAACCGAACGAGCTGTGGGTCGCGGACATCACCTTCGTGCCCACGCTCGCTGGCTTCCTGATTCCTGGCCGTCGTCATGGACGCCTGGTCGCGCCGGATCGTCGGGTGGGCCTTCTCTGCCGATCTTACCGTAGCGAAGAATTTGACCGGCTCGGCTTCGCGAAGATAAACGGAGCCTTGCTGCGGGCGGCCGTCGGATCGGATATCGGCCCCCCGGAATTTCAGTTTGACCGCGTCCCAAGAGTTCGGGACCTTCCGTCGATCGCCTGGAATCGGGAAAACATGCAGAGCGCCTTTCGAGTCGTCTCCGTCGCCGGACAAAAGACCCATGGCTAAAGGGCCCGCGCCTGCCGCTCCTGCCGGCGAACCGGATGCCGTCGTCATTGGCGGCGGCGTCGTGGGTGGGGCCATGGCTCTGGGTCTCGCCCGCAGCGGGGCGCGCGTCGCCATTCTCGACGAGGGAGACGACGCCTTTCGCGCCTCGCGCGGGAATTTCGCGTTGGTCTGGGTCCAGTCCAAGGGCCTCGGCATGCCGGAATACGCCCTCTGGTCGCGCCGCTCGGCGGATGACTGGGGGACCCTCGCCGATCTGCTGCGCACCGAGAGCGGCATCGACGTGGCGCACAGCCAGCCCGGCGGCTTCATGCTGTGCCTTTCGGAGAGCGAATTGCAGAGGCGCGCCGAGGCGCTGCACCGGCTGCACAATCAGCCGGCGATGGCCGGTTTCAGCCATGAGGTGCTCGACCATGCCGAAACGAAGCGGCGCCTGCCGGCGATCGGCAAGGATGTGGTCGGCGCGCTCTATTCGCCCCACGACGGGCATGTGAACTCGCTCAAGCTGTTCCGGGCCCTGCGCGAGGCCTGTCTGCGCCGGGGAGTCGATTATCGGCCGAACCATGGCGTCGATGCGATCGAGCCCGCAGGAGGCGGGTTCGCCATCCGGGGACCATGGGGAGAGATGCGCAGCGCGCGGGTCGTGCTCTGCGCGGGCCTCGGCAATGCCCGGCTGGCGCCGATGGTGGGGCTCGACGCGCCGGTGCGGCCGAGCAAGGGACAGATCATCGTCACCGAGAAGACCGCGCCCTTCCTCGACCACCCGATGGCGACGCTTCGGCAGACCGACGAGGGCGGCGTCATGATCGGCGACAGCCAGGAGGATCGCGGCTTCGACACCAGCGTCTCCCAACCGGTTCTCTCGGTCATGGCCGAGCGCGCCGTGCGGATGTTTCCACGGCTGGCCGGTCTCAATGTGGTGCGGACATGGTCGGCCCTGCGGGTGATGAGCCCGGACGGCTTCCCGATCTACGACCAGTCCTTCGCCCATCCCGGTGCCTTCGTCGTCACCTGCCATTCGGGCGTGACGCTGGCCGCCAACCATGTCCTGACGCTCGCTCCGGCCCTGCTCGCCGGCCGGCTTCCGGAGGCCGTCAGCCGTTTTTCCGCGAGGAGGTTCCATGTTCAGGCCTCTGCGTGAGCGGGCGGACGCCGCAGCGCTCGCCTTCAGCTTCGACGGGCAAGCGCTGTCCGGCCGGGCTGGCGACAGCGTCACGGCCGCGCTTCTCGCCAACGGCATCGTCACCTGCCGCCAGACTCCGGTCTCGGGAGCGCCGCGCGCGCCCTATTGCCTGATGGGGGTCTGCTTCGAGTGCCTCGTCGTCATCGACGGCGTCGGCAACCGCCAGGGCTGCCTCGTGCCTCTCGCAGAAGGCATGCGCATCGAAACCCAGCACGGCCGACGCAATCTGCAGGAGACGCCGGGTTGATCGCGCACCGGGACATCGCCGCGGCCGCGGATGGCTACGACATCGTCGTCGTCGGCGCCGGCCCGGCCGGGCTGGCGGCCGCGGCCCGCGCCGCCGAACTCGGTCTTTCCGTGCTGCTGGCCGATGAGAACCCCTCCCCCGGCGGGCAGATCTACCGCGCGGTCACCACGACGCCGGTCACCGACCGCTCCATTCTCGGCACCGATTACTGGCGCGGCGCCGAACTGCTGGCGCGCCTCGAGGAGAGCGCCGCCCATTATGCGCCGGGCTGCACCGTCTGGTCGCTCAGGCCGGACGAGGCCGCACCGGGTCGGTCAGAGCTCGGGCTCTCCCAGGGCGGCAAGGCGCGGCTGATCTCGGCGGGTCAGGTCATTCTGGCGACAGGCGCTCAGGAGCGGCCCTTTCCGATCCCGGGCTGGACGCTGCCGGGCGTGATGACCGCCGGCGCCGCCCAGATCGCGCTCAAGGCTTCGGGACTCGTGCCGTCCGGACGCACCGTGCTCGCAGGAAGCGGGCCGCTGCTCTATCTGCTCGCGGGCCAGCTCGCCGCGGCCGGGGCCGAGATCGTGGCCGTTCTCGAAACCACCCCGTCTTCCAACTGGAGCGCGGCGCTGCCGGCCCTGCCGGATTTCCTGCGTTCGCCCTATCTCGCCAAAGGGCTGAAACTGCTGCTCGGGACCCGCAGGACCCTGAGCTTCGTCTCTGGCGTCACGGCGCTCGAAGGGCAAGGAGCCGGCCGGCTGGATGGGGTGCGCTATGTCAGCGGCGGCCGGGCGGCGCATCTGGCCTGCGAGACGCTGCTGCTTCACCAGGGCGTGATCCCGAGCGTCAACCTCGCCAGCGCGGCAGGCTGCGCGCTCGCCTTCGATACCGATCAGCATGCCTTCGCTCCACGGATCGACGAGTGGTTCGCCTCATCCTTGCCGGGCATCGCCATCGCCGGTGACGGGGCCGGCATCGGCGGCGCCGAGAGCGCGGCGCTGCGGGGCGAAATCGCGGCCTTCGGCGCAGCCTGCCGGCTCGAGCGGTTGAGCCCCAGCCGGCGTGACCGGGAATCGGCCGGTTTACGCGCCGCTCTCGCGCGAAGCCTGCGGGGCCGGCGCTTCCTCGATCGGCTCTACAAGCCAGCGCCGCAGTTCCTCGCGCCGCCGGATGACGCCACGATCGCCTGCCGCTGCGAGGAGGTCACCGCGGGCCAGGTCCGCGATGCCGCAACCCGCCTCGGCGTCACCGGCCCCAACCAGATGAAGGCCTTCCTGCGCTGCGGCATGGGGCCCTGCCAGGGCAGGCTCTGCGGGCCGACCGTGGTCGAGCTGATCGCGCAGGCGCGCGGCACGACGCCCGCCGAAACGGGCTATTACCGGCTGCGCACGCCGGTGAAACCGGTGACGCTCGCTGAGCTCGCCGCGCTGCCCGCGACCGAGGAGGCGGTGAAGGCGGTGGCGCGCTGAGCGCCACCAAGCTGCGCCGGAGGTTTCCTGGCGGCCTCAGAAGCGCTGCTCGGCCAGATCGCGGGCGCGGGCTTCGGCCGAGCGCTCGGAGGCGGGGCCGTAGCCGCCGGCGCCCGGCGTGATGATCGCCACGATCTGACCCGGCTCCAGCGAGCCGTCGCCCTTCACGAAGGGTTCGACGCCCTCGCTGAAGACATAGGAGCCGCCCTGCCCTTCCCCGCCGCCAGCGATACCCCAGGGGCGCGATTGCAGACGGGAATTGTCGACGTTAAGCCGGCACGGCGCCTCGGCGCGGTAGACGCGGCGCAGACCCATGCCGCCGCGATGGCGGCCCTCGCCGCCCGAGCCATCGACGAGCTCGTAGCGCAGCAGGGTCAGCGGGTATTCCAGTTCCAGAGCCTCGACCGGCAGGTTCGAGGTGTTGGTCATGTGGACATGCACGCCGTCGAGCCCGTCCTTGGTGGCGCGCGCGCCGGAGCCGCCGCCGATGGTTTCCAGATAAACCCAGAGCTCTCCCGTACCCGGCTGGGCGCCGGCGAAGGTCATGGCCGTCGCCGTACCGCAGCAGGCCGCGATGACGCGATCGGGGACCGCCTGGGCGAGGGCGCCATGGATGAGATCGACCACGCGCTGGCAGGAGGCGATGCGGCCGTTGACGGCTGCCGGATGGACGCAGTTCAGGACCGTGCCCTCCTTCGCGACGACCGTCAGCGGCCGGGCCAGGCCGGAATTGGGCGGGATCGTCGGATCGGAAACCGTCTTCACCGCATAATACACCGTCGAAAGCAGCGCGGTGTAGACCATGTTGAAGCCGGCCCGCGCCTGCGGCGGCGAGTCGAAGGCGAGCCGCATCTCGTCGCCGGCGACGGTGATCTCGACGGAGAATTTCAGCGGCGTCTCGATCTCGGGATTGTCGAAGAAATCGCTGAAGCGGTAGGTGCCGTCCGGGATCGAGGCGATGCCGGCGCGCATCTTGCGCTCGGCGTAGTCCTGAAGCGCCTTGCCGGCGGCGAGCACCGTGGCCTGGCTGTATTTGTCGCAGAGCGCCCGCACCCGCTCGACGCCGAGGCGGTTGGCCGCCATCTGGGCGCGCAAATCGGACAGGCGCTCGCGCGGGACCTGGCAGTTCAGCAGGATCAGTTCCTGCACGTCCTTCATCAGCACGCCGCCGTCATAGAGGCGGATCGGCGGGATGCGCAGGCCCTCCTGATAGATATGGGCGTGGCCGCGGTCGGCGAAATCCGAGTGATGGGCGGTGTTGACCGCCCAGGCGACCATCCGGCCGTCATGGAAAACCGGCTCGGCCAGCACGATGTCGGGCAGATGGGTGCCGCCGCCCTCATAGGCGTCGTTGCCGATGAAAACGTCGCCCGGCTTCATCTCCTCGACCTTATGCCGCTTCAGGATATGCGGGATGATGCCGATGAAGGAACCGAGATGCATCGGGATGTGCTCGGCCTGGCAGAGCGTCTGGCCGTCGATGTCGAAGAGCGCGGTCGAGCAGTCGCGGCGCTCCTTGATGTTGGTCGAATAGCTCGCCTTGACCAGCGCCTCGCCCATCTCCTCGGTGATCGAGGCGAAGGAGGAGCCGATGACCTCGACGGTGATCGGATCGATGGTGACGGGGGTGACCGCGTTCATCACGGCGTCTCCAGGATCAGGTTGAGATAGGGCTCGACGGTCGCGATCATGCCCGGCAGCAGCACGGTGGTGGAATCCATCTGCTCGATGATCGCCGGGCCCTCGATGCGATTGCCGGCCTTCAGCCTGTCGCGCTCATAGATCTTGCAGTCGACGAAACCACCCGCTTCCGGAAACCAGACCTCGCGGCTGCCGATGATCGCATGGTCGGAGGCCGGGCCGGCATCGGGCTGCGGCCGAAACTGCGCCTTCGGCACGAGGCCGATCGCCTCGACGCGATAGGTCACCAGCTGCACGGTCTCGCCTTCGGCGACGAAGCCATAGAGCCGTCGATGGGCCTCGGCGAAGCCTTCGGCGAGCGCCGCGATGGTTGCGGGGCCGATCGGGCCTGCCGGCACGTCGATGGCGAGCTCGTAATTCTGGCCCTGGTAGCGCAGATCCGCCGTGCGGCGCAGGCGCCGGTCGCCAGCGGCGACGCTCTCCTCGGCGAACCAGTGCTCGGCCTGCGCTTCGAGGCCCGCGAAGGCCTCCGCCATGGTGGGGACGAGCGCGTCGGAGAGCGGCGCCAATCGCGTCGTCGCGAAATTGGCGCGCAGATCGGTCAGCAGCAGGCCGAGCGCGCAGCCGATGCCGGGATTGCGCGGCACGATGATGCGCTTCATCTCCAGCTCGCGCGCCAGACGCGCGGCATGCAGCGGCCCTGCCCCGCCGAAGGCGACGAGCGCGTAATCGCGCGGATCATGCCCGCGCTGCACGCTGATGACGCGGATCGCCTTGGCCATGTTCGCGGTGACGACCGAAATGATTCCCTGTGCCGTCGCCATCAGGTCGAGGCCGAGCTGTTCGGCGATCCTGCCGATGGCCTGCTTGGACAGCGACTGGTCGATCGGCATGCGCCCGCCGAGGAGATGGGTGGGGTTGAGCGTCTGGAGCACGACGTTTGCGTCGGTGACGGCGGGTTCCGTCGCGCCGCGCCCGTAGCAGACGGGTCCCGGATCGGCGCCGGCCGAGCGCGGGCCGACCTTGAGCAGCCCGCCGGAATCGATCGCGGCGAGCGAGCCGCCGCCGGCACCGACGGTGTGGATGCCCAGCATCGGCGCCTTGATGGGATAGCCGTGGACGATCGCGTCGCTCGCCGATTTCGCCTCGCCGCCCCGCAGCAGCGCGACATCCGAAGAGGTGCCGCCCATGTCGAAGGTGATGACGTTCTCGATGCCCGTCATGGCACCGATGGCCTGCGCCGCGACGACGCCGGTGGAGGGGCCCGAGAGCACGGTGCGAACGGGGAGGCGCGCGGCCATGTCGAAGCCGATCACGCCACCATTGGACTGGGTGAGATGCGGGGTCGCCTTGAGGCCCAGCTCCTTCAGCCGCTCGGCGAGGCGGCGGATATAACCCTGCATCACGGGGCCGAGATAGGCGTTCACGGCGGCGGTCGAGATACGCTCGTACTCGCGGAATTCCGGCGCGACTTCATGCGAGCAGCAGATGAACGCCTCGGGAAACTCCTCCTCGACGATGCGCTTGGCGGCCTGCTCGTGCTCGGGACGCACGAAGCCGTAGAGAAAGCCGATGGCGACGGCCTTCACGCCCGCCGCCTTGAGCGCGCGGGCGGCCTCGCGCACGCCGGCCTCGTCGAGCGGGATCTCGACGGAGCCGTCATGGCGCACCCGCTCCTTCACGCCGAAGCGCAGATCGCGGGTGACCAACGGCGGCGCCTTGTCGACCTGCAAGTCATAAAGATCGGGCCGCTTCTGCCGGCCGATCTCGAGCAGATCGCGGAAGCCGTCCGTGGTGATGAGCCCCGCCTTGACGCCGCGATGCTGGATCAGCGCATTGGTGCCGACGGTCGTGCCATGGCCGAAGAAGGTAACTTCGGAGGGCTGGGCGCCGACGCGCTCGGTGCCCTCCTGCGTGCCGCGGGCGATGGCGCGGGATGGATCGTCCGGCGTCGAGGGCACCTTCCAGACCGCGACCTCGCCACTGGCGTCGTCGAAGAGACAGACATCGGTGAAGGTTCCCCCGGAGTCGATCCCGATCCGCCAAGCCATTCCCGTTCTCCTGCCATGGACCGCCATGCGGCCGGGCTTTCGCGCCCTCCGGGAGCGCTGCCGAAACGAGCCGCCCAGCCGCAGGATCGACGGCCTCGCCGGATGGCCGCTTTCAGCGGTTGAATTGGTATACACCAATCACCTATACCAATGGCTGTCAACCGCGCCCGATCCGCCCTTTCGGCCTGATCGACCGGGCGCTAACAAGGATGGAGATGCGCCCCTGAGCGAGCCGAGCGAGATGGCCGACCCCGGAAATGCCCGCAAGCCGATCTATGTCGAGGTGCAGGATTTCCTCCTCGACCTGATCAACGGGCCCGATTACGGCCCGGGCGACCGCATTCCCTCGGAGCGGGCGCTGGCCGATACGCTCGGCATCAACCGGATGACCGTGCGCAAGGCGATCGACAGGCTGGTCGATCGGCATGTGCTGGAGCGCAACGGCACCAGCGGGACGCGCGTGCCGCTGGTGCAGGTGACGCGCCCGGTCGAGCTGCGGCCCAGCCTCGGGATCACGCGGCTGGTGCGCCATGCAGGCGCCAATCCGGGCACGCGGCTGCTGCATTTCGCCGAGGAGCCCGCCAATGAGAGCGTGGCGCGGCGCCTCGCCGTTCCGACGGGTACGACGCTGGTGATGGTCAGGCGGCTGCGCAGCGTCAATGACGAGCCCTTCTGCCTTGAAACCAGCTATCTGCCGGCCGAGCGCGTGCCGAGGCTGGTCGCGGAGGATCTCATCGCCGGTCCGTCGCTGCACGATCTGCTGCGCGAGCGCTACGGGCTCGCCATTGCGATGGATGAGCGCGAGATCTCGGTGGGGACGGCGACGGAGATGGAAGCGCGCCAGCTCGCGCTGAAGCCGGGCTCGCCCACGCTGGTGCTGCGCCTCGTGGCGCATGACGCCGAAGGGCGGCCGATCGAATACATGAAATCGGTCAACCATCCGAATCATGTCGTGTTTCGCAGCAGCGGCGCGCCGCAGGCGGAGCACGCGCCGGAAACGCATCTGGAGCAGGGGGACGACTGATGGGCATCACCATCGAGACGATCGAGCCCGATGAGAGCCTGCCCGCAGCCAGCGAGGTGGTCGTCATCGGCGGCGGCATCATCGGCATCACCACCGCGCTGTTCCTGGCGCGCGAGGGCATCCGCGTCACCGTCTGCGAGAAAGGCGAGATCGGGCACGAACAATCCGGCCGCAACTGGGGCTGGGTGCGGGTGATGGGGCGCGATCCCGGCGAAATTCCCCTGGGCATCGAGAGCATGCGGCTCTGGGAGGAGATGGACCGGCTGGTTGGCGGCGAAACCGGCTTCACCCGCTCCGGTATCGTCTATGTCGCCGATACACCGGCCAAGCTCGCCGAGCACGAGGCGTGGCTGGAGCATGCCAAACAGTACCAACTCGATTCGCGGCTGCTGAGCGCGCGCGAGATCGAAGCCGTGCTGCCCGGCGGCAGACGAGCCTTCGCCGGCGCGCTCTTCACGCCGAGCGACGCGCGCGCCGAGCCGCAGAAGGCCGTGCCGGCCATGGCGCGGGCGCTGCGCCGGCAGGGCGGAACCGTGCTGACGCGCTGCGCGGTGCGCGGGATCGAGACGGCGGCGGGTCGCGTCAGCGCCGTGGTCACGGAACGGGGCCCCATCCCCTGCCAGCGCGTCGTGCTGGCAGGGGGCGCCTGGTCACGGCTGTTTCTCGGCAATCTCGGCATCGACCTGCCCTCGCTCAAGGTGCTCGGCTCGGTGTTTCGCACGAAGCCGCTGGAGGGGCCGCCGGTCCATGCCGTCGGTGCCTCCGACTTCGCCTTCCGCAAGCGGCAGGATGGCGGCTACAGCATCGCCCATCGCGGGGCGAGCGTGGCGGAAATCGTGCCGGACAGCGTCCGGCTGATGCGCGATTTTCTGCCCTCGCTGCTGCGCCAGCGGCACGAATTGCGGCTCAGTCTCGGGCAGCGCTTTCTCACCGAGGCGCGCACGCCGAAACGCTGGAGCCTCGACGAGACGACGCCGTTCGAGCGCGAGCGCATCCTCGATCCGGCCCCCTCGCAATCCATCCTCGACGAGGCCAAAGCCCATCTCGTCGCTGCCTTCCCGGCCTTCGCAGGGCTCGAAGTGGCGCAGGCCTGGGGCGGGCTGATCGACGCCACGCCGGATGCGGTGCCGGTGATCGGCGAAGTGCCGCGACTGCCGGGGCTGTTCCTCGCCTGCGGCTTCTCGGGCCATGGTTTCGGCATCGGCCCTGGTGCGGGCCGGCTGGTCGCCGATCTGGTCTCCGGCCGGACGCCGCTGACCGATCCCGCGCCCTTCCGGCTGGACCGTTTCGAGCGTCTGCGCCGCACGACGGCGGCTTGAGCGCTTCGTCCTGCTCAGGCTCTGCCCGCGCTTCTAAAAGATAGAATTTCGGGTCGCAGCGTCGCTCCGGGATCCATCGTAGAGCTCCAGCGCCCATGGATGGATCCCGGGGCAAGCCCGGGATGACGACCCGTTTCCGTGCAGACCGCGTCCCGTCCGGCTCAAGCCAGCGCGGTCTCCTCCATCGAATAGGCGGAGAAGAAGTTGGTGCTGCCGGGATAGCTCTTGAAGCCGGTCACGCCCTTCACCATGCCATAGCCCTGCGAGCGCCAGGCCAGGCCCACCAGCGGCGCCTGCTGGAGCGCGAGGGTCTCGAGCTCGGCATAGATCGCCTTGCGCTTGGCCGGGTCGAACTCGGCCCGGCCCTTGGCGAAGAGGGTATGGATTTCGGGCGTGGGCAGCTGCCAGCTGCGATTCATGTTCGGGGCGAGGTCGCCGTCGAGCAGCGGAGCGAGGCCGTCCGGGTCGTTGTTGTCGGCGGTCGTGCCCTGCACCATGAATTCGTAGCGGCCCTGGCCCGCCGCGTCGACGCGGCCGGCCCAGTCCGGCAGATTGAGCTTCACCTCGATCCCGATCTCCGAGAGATGCGCCTGGACGATCTCGGCCGTGGATTTATGCATTCCGTATTGGGCGGTGGAGAGCAGCGTGCAAGAGAAGCCGTTGGCGACGCCGGCCTCGGCCATCAGCTTCCTGGCCTTGTCCTTGTCATAAGCCCAGTATTTCGCACGTCCCTCGTCGGACCACGGGCTGCCGGGAGAGATCGGAATTCCTTCGAGCTTGCTGCCGCGCCCGAAGAACGCCGCCTGCACGATCTCCTCGCGGCGAATGGCATGGGCCACGGCCTGGCGCAGGCGCACATCTTTGAACGGCCCGCTGCCGCCATTGAAGTTCAGTCCCATGAACGGGCCGTCCGAGGCCACCAGAGCAAGGCGCGGATCCTTTTCGATCGCGCTCATATGCTGCCAGGGCACATATTCGATGAGGTCGACATCGCCCGCCTGCAGCGCCGCGACGCGCAGGTTTTCGTCGGCATAGGCGGTGAGCTTGACGCCGGCGAGCTTCGGCAGGCCGGGCTTGTAGTATTTGTCGAATTTGGCGACCTCGATCGAGACGCCGCGCTCCTGGGTCTTCAACGTGAACGGCCCGGCGCCGATGCCGAGGCCCGCCCGCCCCTCGATCGAATCCTTGGCGACGATCGGCATGTGCGGGCTCGCCAGCCAGATCGGCAGCGTGACCGTGGGCTCCTTCATGACGATGCGGACGGTGCGCGGATCGGGCGTCTCGATCTTGTCGACGCCGCCGAACTCGGCCTTCATGAAAGCGGTCGAATTGGGAGCCGCGACCTGCTCCAGCGTCCACTTCACATCCTCGGCCGTGACCGGCTTGCCGTTGTGGAAAGTGGCCTCGCGCAGTTTGAACACCCAGCCTGTCGGCCCGTCCTGCGTCCAGCTCTCGGCCAGCTCCGGGCGCACCTCGCCCTTTTCGTCGAAACCGGTCAGGCCGCGGAAGATCAGCAGCTTGACGGTCAGCGCGGCCGTGCCGGTGTGCATCCAGGGCTGCATGCTTGGCGGGAAGCTCGACAAGGCGAAGCGCAGCACCTTGCCGGAGGCCTGCGCGCCGGCACGCATGTTCAGCAGCGGCAGGCCGGCGGCGGCGGCCAGCAGACTGCGACGAGAAATCGAAACCATCTGATACCCCTCGTTATGATGGCGGCTCTCATGGCCGATGGGGCAGCATCGTTTGGTATATACCACCTTGTCAACGGCTGCCGCACCCGCCCGATCGGCCTCCGGCACAGCTTGCAAAACCCTTGCCGCCAGCCGAGCTGTCACGGCCGATTTTGCCGTGCCAAGCATCAAAGATGCGCCGATTGCAGCCGGAGAATGCTTGACAGGGCGATGCCGCCCCAATGGTATACTCCAGACAGTCGCCCTTCGGCCGTTGCGGCCCGCGAAAAACGCGCCCTTCGGCCCACTCCGATGGACGCGAATGTTCGGGAGCGATCCGCCCGCAGGCGGGAGGCGACGCAGGTCCAAGCCCGGCCGATCCGGGCTTTCGGGCCATGATCAGGAGTTCTGGACCATGTTGTCTCCCGCCGGGCGCGTCATCCTGGTTTCCGGCGCCAATCGCGGCATCGGCCGAGCGGTGGCGGAGCGGCTGCATCGCGAGGGCTACGACCTCAGCCTCGGCGGGCGCGACCTCCCTTCCCTGCGCGCGATGACGGCGGGATGGGACGCGGCGCGCGTCCACCTCGCCCGCTACGACGCTGCGGACTGGGCGAGCCATCGCGCCTGGCTGGAGGCTGCGGCGCAGCGCTTCGGGCGGGTCGACGGACTCGTCAACAATGCGGGGATGCACAGCGCGATGACCTTGCGTGCGCCGGACGAAGCGGCTCTGGACGCGATCTGGGCGGCGAATTGCAAGGGGCCGTTCCACCTCATCCATTGCGCGCTTCCTCATCTGGAAGCTTGCGGGAGCGGGCGCATCGTCAATGTCGCCTCGCTTTCGGGCAAGCGGGTGCGCAACGACCATGTCGCCTACAACATGACCAAGCATGCCATGGTCGCACTGAGTCATGCGGCGCGGCGCATCGGCTGGGACAAGGGCGTGCGCGCGACGGCGCTCTGCCCCTCCTTCGTGCGCACGGACATGACCGCGACGAGCACCGCACTGGCGCCCGGCGCCATGTCCCAGCCGGCCGATCTGGCGGAACTCGTCGCCACGCTGCTGGCACTGCCGAATACCGCCAGCATCGCCGAACTCCTCGTGAATTGCCGGCTGGAGGACATGTTCTAAAGCGGATTTACCCCGGGCCTCGAGGCGGGAGGAGCACGCCGGAGCCGATCAGCGGGGCGGGGGCGCCCGTGTTTACCATGACCCTAGGTGATCCCGGAATTTACGCAAAGTCAGCGATCGTTTTAAGATTGCCGAAACGACACAACTCTTAGCTGGCAGCGGTCTACCCACTGCGCGGCACCATGTCATGATCGCTCGTATCCTCGGGCTGCTCTCCCGCTTTCAAAGCCATGAGCGCGGCAACGTCCTGATGCTTTTCGCCTTTGCGCTCATCCCGATCCTGGGGGTCGTTGGCGTGGCGATCGATTACGGGCGGGCCAGCCAACTGCGCACCGAGCTCAACGCCGCGGCCGACGCCGCCGCCTTGAGCGCGACGTCGAACACCGCGATCCTCAAGCCCGTCGCCGAGGCCAAGGCCGCTGCAGAGAAGCTGTTCGACGATAATGCGGCGGCGCTCGGCGCCACAGGGGCCAGTCGCACGGTGACGGTGACCGAGAACGGCCTGATACGCACCGCCGTGGTATCCTACAAGACCACCTACCAGACCAGCCTGCTGCCCCTTCTCGGCTTCAGCGCCATCGACCTCGCCAACTCCGTGACCGCCACCGGCTCACGTGCGCCCTATATCGATTTCTATCTGCTGCTGGACAATACGCCGTCCATGGGCGTGGCGGCGACGCAGGCCGAGATCACACGCATGGAAGAGGCGACGAAGAACACGCGCCGCTGCGCCTTCGCCTGTCACGATCTGAACAATCCGAACAATTTCTACAATCTCGCGAAGAAGATCGGCATTCAGATGCGGATCGACGTCGTGCGCAAGGCCTCTCAGGAACTGATGGATACGGCCTCGAAATCGGCCAAGGTGCCGGGCCAGTACCGCATGGCGAGCTATACGATGGGGGCCTCCTGCCAGGGCGCGAAGCTGACCGAGGTCGGCAGCCTGACCGAGAACATGGCGACGGCCAAACAGAAGGCCGAGGCGATCGACCTCATGACCATCCCCTACGATCAGTACAACTCCGACATGTGTACGAACTTCAACGCCGCGCTCGACGCCCTGAACGCGGTCATCCCCGGCGCCGGCGCGGGCGCCGACAAGGACCGTCCGCAGAAGGTCGTCTATTTCGTCTCCGACGGAGTGACCGATTACTCCAATGCCAATGGCTGCGCGAAGCCCGTGGCCGGCTCCGTCCGCTGCCAGGAGCCGATCAACACGAAATACTGCGAGGCGCTGAAGCAGCGCGGCATCAAGGTCGCGGTGCTCTACACCACCTATCTGCCACTGCCCTCGGATGGCTGGTACAATAGCTGGATCAAGCCCTTCGCCAGCCAGATCCCGACGAACATGCAGAGCTGCGCCTCGCCGGGCCTCTACTTCGAGGTGGGGATGAATGGCGGCATCTCGGACGCGATGACCGCGCTCTTCCAGAAGATCGTGCTGAACTCGTACCTCTCGCAGTGAGGCCCCGGCAAGCGAATCAGGCGCCTGCGCCATGACCGCGCCAGCATGCCACACGGCGATATCGACGGGAGCACCAGGCGGGTGTTCGGCTCTACAGCCCGAACGGCCGGCTCTGTCAGGCTGTCGGACTTGAGATCGGCGAGGCGACTCGATAGGTCATCGCCACGCTCGCCGCCTCACCCTCCATCGGTGCCGCGAGGATCGAAAGCGGGATCGACAGCAGGATGACAGATCCGCACATGGAGCAGCAGGAGGTCCGCGCCTGCGCGGGCGTCGTGCTGTACAAACCGGATATCGGGCTGTTGGCCCGGCAGGCTGCCGGCCTCGGCGGCCGCACGCTCTTCGCCTTCGCCAACGGGCCTCTCGATGACCAGGCCCTCGCTGCGCTTGCGACCGTGGACCTTCGCCTGATCCGGAGCCCTGCGAATGTCGGTCTCGGCGTCGGCCTCAATGCGGTGACGCAAGCGGCCGCGCGCGACGGCTTCAGCCATATCATGCTGCTCGATCAGGACAGCGAACCCTCTGCAGCTCTGCTGGACAGGCTGACGGCCCGCTGTCTTGCGCGCGAGGCCACCCAGCCCGTCGCGGTGCTCGCTCCTCTGCTCGTCCCGCCTGCGGAAGGGTTCTACAAGCCGATCCGCTATGAGCGCCGTGGGCCGAGCGAAGACGGGCTGGTCCCACTCGATTTCGCGCCGACCTCCGGCTCCCTGCTCCCGCTCGCGGCCTTCGCTGCGGTCGGTCCGTTTCGGGAGGATTTCTTCATCGCCGGGATCGATGTCGAATGGGGCTTCCGTGCCTGGTCGCTGGGCTGGGCCTCCTATCTCGCCGCCGATCTGCACATGCCGCATCGCTGGGGCGAGGCTGTCAGCGGGGAGGAACTCGGCAAGCCGCAGATCCTGCGCCATTCAGCGCTGCGCAACTACTATTACGCCCGCAATGTCATCGCGACCGCGCGGCTCGGCCATGTGCCGTGGCGATGGCGCCTGAAATCCTGCCTTGCCCTCGCCGCTCAGAGTGCCGTGCTGGCGTTGCGGGGCGAAGGCGGCTCGCTCGCACCGGTGCAAGCCGGGCTCATGGACGGGCTGGGCGGTCGGCTAGGCCCTGCGCCCGCCCACTGGACGCGCTGATCCGGCCGATCCACCACGCCTTCACATCAGGCGGCCATCGAGATCGCGCACGCTGAAGCCGTCCGCCCAGGCCGCGATGGTAAAGCAGCGCTCGATCGCGTGATGCAGCGTTCCGTCGAGCTGGCCCGCCTCCGGCTCGAAATCCTCCCATGACAGGCGCAGATCACGCAGCCTGGCCAAAGCCGTGGGCCTGAACCAGAACATCGACCCCTCGAAAAAGCCTAGGCGCAGTTGCGCGGCCGGAACGCCCATGCGTTCCGCGATCACCCTGACGCGGGCTTCGTTGCCCATCCAGTAGGGCGGTGCTTGCCGATAACAGGCCTCCCAACCCACCAAGCCGGTCTGCGGATTCTCGAAGGAGGCCAGGAGCCGCCGCGTCGCATGGGGCTCTCCGGCCAGCATCGTGAACAGCAGCCTGCGGCGGATTTCGCCGTCCAGCAGATGTGGGCTGCGCTTGGTGTGGAGCTTCAGCACCGCATCATAGGGTTCGAACACCCCGGCATTGAGCAGGGCCACGAAGGGCCCGATATCACGGCCCCGGTTCCGGCTGGGGTGGAGGACCACCTCCGGCGTCTCCCCGACGGCCTGCCGTGCCTGCTCGATCCGATCCTCCGGCACCGTGAGATGCAGCCGGCTGCCGGCCGGCAATTGCGCCCGGCACTCCAGGATCTCGGGCAGAAGATCGATATAATAGAGATGGGCGACAAGGCCGAGCTTCAAAGCAGGCGGCGGAGCCGGGCGGCGAAACCGCGCCAGGCTTCGGCGGATCGCGCGGCCGGGCTCCGAGACGAACACCGCCCCCAGCGTCAATGCGGCGATCTTCTGCCAGACGTGGCGGGCAAAAGCGCGGGAACGAGGGCCCAAACGGCCGGCGGCCTTCAAGCGCGCGGGTAAAGCCATGGGCCTGACCTTGTGGCAGATGAAAAATGGCGCGCCCGAGGGTGCGGCACCGGTTCGATAATCAGATTTACGTAGAAATTCCAAGGATGGCTGCGACCGAGCCCTGCCGACGGCCGGCCGGGCGCAGAATGGCGAGGCGCCTCATGGCGGCGGATAGGCATGGCGCCGGCCGTGCCTGTCTTCCACCTGCGCCTCCACGCCGGGCGTCGCCGCGGCGTTGAGGAAGGACGGGCCGACCGGGATCTTTCCCGCGCCACCGGGGATGTCGAGGATATAGGTCGGCTGGCACAGGCCGGAGAGGTTTCCGCGCAATTGCCGCACCAGCGCCTGGCCTTCTTCGAGTGTCAGGCGGAAATGGGACGTGCCGGGCGCCAGATCGGGATGGTGCAGGTAATAGGGCTTCACCCGGTTTTCGACGAAGGCGCGCATCAGCGCCGATAGCGTCTCGACATCGGCATTGACACCCTTCAGCAGCACCGACTGGCTGAGCAGGACATGGCCGGCATCGGCGAGGCGGGCGATCGCGGCGCGGGCGGCCGGCGTGAATTCGCGCGGATGATTGGCGTGGATGGCGACATAGCTCGCCTTTCCGGGAACCTTCAGCGCCCTGGCGTACTCGGCGGTGATCCGCGCCGGATCGATCACCGGCACGCGGCTGTGCCAGCGCACGATCCTGATATGCGGGATCGCGGCGAGACGCTTGGCCACCTCGCGCAGGCGCCGCGCGGAGAGGATGAGCGGATCGCCGCCGGTCATCACGACCTCCCAGATCTGCGGCTGCGCGGCGAGATAGGCGAAGGCGGCGTCCAGCTTGTCGCCGGTCAGCGCATCGCCCCCGGGGCCGACCATTTCGCGGCGGAAGCAGAAGCGGCAATAGACCGGGCAGGCATGGACGAGCTTGAGCAGCGCGCGGTCCGGATAGCGATGCACCACGCCCTCGACCGGCGAATGGGCCCCGTCGCCGATCGGATCGGCGAGCTCCTGCGGCAGCGTCGTCAGCTCCGCCGCATCGGGAATGAACTGCCGCGCGATCGGATCGGCCGGATCGGCCGGATCAATCAGAGCCGCCATGGCGGGCGTCACCGAGACGGCATAGCGCGCCGCGACGGCCTCCAGAGCGTCCCGATCGGCGGCCCCGATGAAGCCGGCCTGTCGCAGCGCCTCGATACTGCGCAACGGCGCCGCGTGGGCCGTTCCTTCCTGCCCTTCTGCCTGAAGCCGCTTCACAGAGGTGGAGAGGGTCGTCATGCCCCTCCCCCGCCCGGCGGTGCGACCGGCGTCCAGAGCACGTCCTCGATGCGGCGCGCGCCGGTGCAGAGCATCACCAGACGGTCGAAGCCGAGGGCGATGCCGGACGCGGTCGGCATGCTCTCCAGCGCGGCTAGAAAATCCTCGTCGATCGGGTATCGCTCGCCATAGATGCGCTCCTTTTCGGCCATGTCGGCTTCGAAGCGCCGCCGCTGCTCGGCCGGATCGGTGAGTTCGCCGAAGGCATTGGCAAGCTCGACGCCGCAGGCATAAAGCTCGAAGCGCTCGGCCACGCGCGGATCGCCGGGCTTCGGGCGCGCAAGGGCAGCCTCGCTGATGGGATATTCGCACAGGATCGTCGCATGGCCGCGGCCGAGATGCGGTTCGATCCGCTCCGACAGAACGCGGCTGAAGATGTCGGACCAGCTGTCGTCGGGCACGACGCGAAGGCCGGCCTCGAGGGCATCGGCGGCCAGGGCGCCGCGGTCGACCTCGCCATCGGCGGTCACGGTGCGCAGCAGATCGATGCCGGCATGGCGGGCGAACGCCTCCTGCAGCGTCAGCCGCTCGGGCTCGGCGGCCGGATCGACCTCGGTGCCGCGCCAGCGCAGCACGGATGTGCCGGCGGCGGCGGCGGCCTCCGCGAGCAGCGCAGCGCAGTCCCGCATCAGCACCTCGTAATCCTCGCCGACGCGATACCATTCCAGCATCGTGAATTCGGGATGGTGCAGGGCGGTGCGCTCGCGATTGCGGAAGACGCGGGCGAAATCGAAGATGCGCTTCTCGCCCGCCGCCAGCAGCTTCTTGGCGGCGAATTCCGGCGAGGTGTGGAGATAATAGGGGTGTGGCCGGGCGGCATCGTCGACGAGGGTGGTGCCGAAGCCGTGAAGATGCGTCTCGTTTCCGGGAGAGACCTGCAGGATCGCGGCCTCGACCTCGGTGAAATCCCGCGCCTCGAACCAGCGCCGCAACGCGGCCTTGATCCGCCCGCGCGCCAGCAGGGCCGGGCGCCGGTTGGCGTGGATATCGGGCCGCCAGAAAGGCGGCGGGGATGGGGGCGTCGAATCCACGTCTGGAAACCGTCGTGAAGCTTTCGTTTCGCGCGCAAATGCGGTAGTGGCGCGGCGAAGGACTTCGCATAGAGCATTGCGCGGAAAAGCGAGAGCGCGTTTTTCGCCGGCGCCCTGCTCGGCCAATCAGGAATCGCGCGGAAGCCGCGCACCAGAAGGACATCTCACGTGGTCAAGGTCATCGCCTCCTCCGTCCGCAAGGGCAATGTTCTCGAGCTGGACGGGCATCTTTGCACCGTGATCTCGGCCGAGAGCTTCTTCCCCGGCAAGGGCACCCCGACGACGCAGATCGACATGCGCCGCATCTCGGACGGCACCAAGATGACCCAGCGCTACAAGACGACCGAGCAGGTCGAGCGCGCTTATGTCGAGGACCGCGATTTCACCTATCTCTATCAGGATGGCGAGCAATACGTCTTCATGAACCCGGAGACCTACGACCAGATCCATGTCGACAAGGACGTGGTCGGCGATGCGGCGCCCTATCTCCAGGAGAACATGAAGGTCTCGCTCTCGGTGTTCGAGGACAAGGCCGTCGCGATCGAATTGCCCCAGCGCGCGGTGCTCGAAGTCGTCGAGACCGAGCCGGTGACCAAGGGCCAGACGGCGTCCTCCTCCTACAAGCCCGCGATCCTCTCCAACGGCGTGCGCAGCGCGGTTCCCCCGCATATCGGCGTCGGCACCCGCATCGTCGTGATGACGGCGGACGGCTCCTATGTCGAGCGCGCGAAGGACTGACCCTCCCGCGAGGCAGGGGACAGCGCGGCGTTCTGCGCTACAGTGATGCGAGCGGGCCCTTTTCCGGGCCCGCTTTCGTTTGGAGAACCCGCATGCCGCTTACCGTCCAGGCCGCCATCCTGTCCGGCTTCGTGCAGACGCTTCGCGCGCTCGATGCCATTCTCGACAAGGCCGTCGAACAGGCCGATATCCGCAAGATCCAGCCTGATGTGCTGCTGAACGCGAGACTTGCGCCCGATATGCTGGCCTTCACCCGCCAGATCCAGCTCTGCTGCGACTTCGCCAAGAACGCGGTGGCGCGGCTTTCGGGTGGCGAGAATCCGCGCTTTCCGGACGAGGAGACGAGCTTTCTCGAGCTCAAGGAGCGCATCGCCAGGACTCTCGCGTTTCTCGAAGCGGCGAATGGCGCGGCGCTCGATGCCGGGCTTGCCCGCGACGTGACCTTCCCGCGCGGCCCTTCCGCGACCGTGACGATGACGGGCGAGGCCTATCTGACCCGCTTCGCCCTGCCGAACTTCTATTTCCACGCCACGACGGCCTATGCGATCCTGCGCGAGAACGGCTTCCAGATCGGCAAGCAGGACTTCCTCAGGGGCGTTTTCGACGCCTGAGGAAGGGGCTCCCTCGAAAATTGCGCGGCGGCCTTGAAAGCGCCGCATGGCCCTCCCATATCGGGATCACGACGATGTCGAGGGCGGCCTGACCGTTCTCCATCTCGTTGTAGACGGCCATGGGTCGAACGTTGACGCCGGATGTACGCGCACCGTTCCACTGCATGGCCGTTGGCGTTTCTGGGCGCTTGGCGCCCCTCCCCTCAGGACGCGGCGGCGGGTCGGTTCCACGGCATGCGGGCGAGCAGCATCGCGAGCCCGCACCAGCCGGTAAGACCCGCGATGGCGAGCATCGCCCCCATCAACCCGGCGATGGCGAAGCCGGGGGTCCAGCCGGCGAAGCCCAGCGCGACCAGCAAAGCGACGGCCGCGCCGACGATCATCTGCACCTGCCGGAAGATCGAGACCCCTGCAGATGCGGCGCCGATCACGGGCAGCCCGGCCTGACGCCAGGCCGCCAGCCCGCCCGCGAGATTGGCGACATCGGTCCGCCCTGATGCCACGGCCACGGCACAGGCGCTTTCGCCGCGAGCCCCGCGCTCGCACTGAAAGATGATCCCCCTCTCCGCCGGCAGGCGAGCCAGCACCTGCGGAAGTTGCGACAGCGGGACCGACATCGCCTCGGCGATGTGGCCCGCAGCGAACTCCGCAGGCTCCCGAACATCGAGCAGGATCGCATCGCCTGTGCCGATCGCGGCGGCGGCCTCCTGCGGCGTCACCTTGCGGATCATGCTTCGTCCCCCTGACAGAAATGAGCGTAAAGCACCGCCATCAGCTCGAGCACGGCCGGGTGGGCGATGGCGTAATGCAGGTTGCGGTGCTCGCGCCGCGCGTCGACGATCCCCTCCGCCTTCAGCTTGGCGAGGTGCTGGGACATCGAGGTCGGCGCGATGCCGGTCTGCGCAATGAGCTCGCCGACCGTCTTTTCGCCCTGTGCCAGCGCACAGAGCACCAGGAGGCGATGCGGGCTGGCGAGCCCCTTGAGAAACTCGGCGACACCCTCGGCCTTCTCGCTCATCGAGCCCAAAGCCACGGTTTCGGAGGCATCTTGATAATTCATATTTTTATGATATTAGAAAAAGGTGAACTGTCAACAGGAGGCCGACATGGCCAAGGATTATCGCAACCTGACGCAGGACATCTCAGCCTATATGCGCGAGCTCAGGACCCTCCAGCCGGACGCGATGAAGGGCTTCGGCGCCCTCGCCCAGGCGGCGGGCGCGGAAGGAGCCCTGGACAAGAAGACGAAGGAATTTCTCGCGCTCGCGATCGGCATCACGCAGCGCTGCGACGGCTGCATCGGCTTCCATGCCAAGGCGCTGGTCGAGCTGGGCGCGACCCGGCAGGAGGTGGCCGAGGTCGCGGCGATGTCGGTCTATATGGGCGGCGGGCCGGCGCTGATGTATGCGACCGACGCGCTCAGGGCCTATGACCAGTTCGCCGCGCCGGCTGCGGCCTGACTCGGCGCGTCAACCCTGCAGATAGGGGTTGTTGGCACGCTCCTCGCCGAGCGTGCTCGCCGGGCCGTGCCCCGGGAGGAACTGGACGTCGTCGCCCAGCGGCAGAAGCTTGGTCCTGATCCCGGAGATCAGCGTGGTGTGGTCGCCATAGGGGAAATCGGTGCGTCCCACCGAGCCCGCGAAGACGGTGTCGCCCGCCAGCAGAAAGCGCAGATCCTTCTGAAAAAAGGTGACATGGCCGGGCGAATGGCCCGGCACATGTGCCACCGCGAAGGTGAGATCGCCGAGCGAGACGGTGTCCCCGTCCTTCAGCCAGCGCGTCGGCGTCACCGCCCGCATGTCACGGATGTCGAAGCGCAGTCCGGAGGTCGGCAGATCGTCCAGCAGGAACTTGTCCCCCTCATGCGGCCCGATGATCGGGATCGAAAGCGCTTCGGCCAGTTCCGTGGCGCCGCCGGCATGGTCGAGGTGCCCGTGGGTGAGCCAGATCGCGACGGGTGTGACGCCGGTTTCCTTCAACGCGGACTGGATCATCGCGACATCGCCGCCCGGATCGACGATCGCCGCCTGCTTCGTCTTCGTCTCCCAGAGAATGGAGCAGTTCTGCTGGAACGGCGTCACGGGGATGACGGCGATCTGGAGCGGCGGCTGCGGCTGGTCGGTCATGGGGCCCTTCGACAATCCAAGTGCCGCTCCCGCGTCATTGCGAGCGCAGCGAAGCAATCCAGAAAGACAAGCGCGCGTTCAACCCAGTCTCTGGATTGCTCCGTCGCTTCGCTTCTCGCCGTGACGGTGCAAGCTCACCGCCCGCCACAGCGATTGGCGATGAGGGCGCGGTAGTCCCTGAGGTCGGAATCCATTTCGGCGACGTTGCGCTCGCGCTCGGCGCCGCTCTGGCAGGTGGCGAAGACGGCGCGGGATTTCTGCAGATAGCCGACATGCTCGCGATAGGCGCGGCACTGCGTCGCCTGATCGGCGGTGGCGACGGCGGCGAGGCGCGTCTGCTGCTGGCGCAGGCCCGCCTCGTTCTGAAAGAGATCGCGCGAGCACGTCGCCGGGCGCGCGCTCTGGGCGACGGCAGGCCCGGCCAGCAGCAGCGCCGCGAGGGCGAGAGCCGACCTCATCCGAGGTTGAGCTCCTTGAAGAAGTCGTTGCCCTTGTCGTCGATGACGATGAAGGCGGGGAAATCCTCGACCTCGATGCGCCACACGGCCTCCATGCCGAGTTCCGGATACTCCAGAACCTCCACCTTGCGGATGCAGTCCTGGGCCAGGCGCGCGGCCGGGCCGCCGATCGAGCCGAGATAGAAGCCGCCATGGGCCTTGCAGGCCTCGCGAACCGCCGCCGAGCGGTTGCCCTTGGCGAGCATCACCATCGAGCCGCCGAAGGACTGGAACTGGTCGACGAAGGAATCCATGCGGCCGGCCGTGGTGGGGCCGAAGGAGCCGGAGGCGAAGCCCTCCGGCGTCTTGGCCGGGCCGGCGTAATAGACCGGATGGTTCTTGAAATAATCGGGCATGCCCTGCCCGCTTTCCAGCCGCTCGCGGATCTTGGCATGGGCGGCGTCGCGGGCGACGATGATCGTGCCGGTCAGTGAAAGCCGCGTCTTGACCGGATATTGCGTCAGCGTCGCGAGGATCTCGCTCATCGGCCGGTTGAGATCGACCTTCACGACGTCTCCGCCGAGCGAGGCGTCCTCGACCTCCGGCAGGTATTTCGACGGATCGGTCTCCAGCGCCTCCAGGAAGATGCCGTCCCTGGTGATCTTGCCCTTGGCCTGGCGGTCGGCCGAGCAGGAGACGCCGAGGCCGATCGGCAGCGAGGCGCCGTGGCGCGGCAGGCGGATGACCCGCACGTCATGGCAGAAATACTTGCCGCCGAATTGGGCGCCGACGCCGAGCGACTGTGTGAGCTTGTGGACCTCCGCTTCCATCTCGAGATCGCGGAAGGCGTGGCCCGAGGGCGAGCCCTGGGTCGGCAGCGCGTCGAGATAGCGCGTCGAGGCGAGCTTCACCGTCTTCAGGTTCTGCTCGGCGGAGGTGCCGCCGATGACGATGGCGAGGTGATAGGGCGGGCAGGCCGCCGTGCCGAGCGTCAGGATCTTCTCCTTGAGGAAAGCGATCATGCGCTCCTTCGTCAGCAGCGAGGGCGTCGCCTGGAAGAGGAAGGTCTTGTTGGCCGAGCCGCCGCCCTTGGCGACGAAGAGGAATTTATAGGCGTCCTCGCCCTCGGCATAGATATCGATCTGCGCCGGCAGGTTCGTCGCGGTGTTCTTCTCCTCGAACATGGAGAGCGGCGCGACCTGGGAATAGCGCAGATTGCGCTTGAGATAGGCGTCGTAGACACCCTCGCCCAGCGCCTGCTCGTCCTGTCCATCCGTCCAGACCTTGCGGCCCTTCTTGCCCATGATGATGGCGGTGCCGGTATCCTGGCACATGGGCAGCACGCCGCCGGCGGCGATGTTGGCGTTCTTCAGGAGATCGTAGGCCACGAACTTGTCGTTCGAGGTGGCCTCGGCATCGTCCAGGATCTTGGCGAGCTGGGCGAGATGGCCGGGCCGCAGCAGATGGTTGATGTCGATGAAGGCCTGCTCGGAGAGCTTCCGAATGGCCTCGCGCGACACGCTGAGCACCTCGCGATCGCCGATCCGTTCGACGCTGACGCCTTCGCTGCCGAGCGAGCGGTAGGGAGTGGTATCCTCGCCGAGCGGGAAGAGATCGACATGCGTGTAGGCCATGGCCAGCGGCTCCGAGCAAAGCGCGCCGCAGCGTCATGCGTCGTGCGGCACCGTCAGGCGCGGGTCATAGCCCCTCGCGGGCGCGGGTCCAAGCAGTCTTTAGAAGATCCAATTCGCAAAGACGCCGTGCCGCGGCCGGCGGCCGCTTGCGCCGGTCGCTCAGGCGGCCTGCGCGGCCGATTCGGACAACAGGGCGAAAATCGCCTGCGGATCGCGGATCCGGCGCACCTGCTCCAGGACGGTCTGGTTGCGCAGCACGCGCGCGACCCGGGCCAGAGCCTTGAGATGGTCGGCGCCTGCGCCTTCCGGAGCGATGAGGACGAAGACGATGTCGACGGGCTGCCCGTCCAGCGCCTCGAAATCGATCGGGCGATCGAGGCGGGCGAACAGCCCGACGAGGCGGTTGATCCCCGCCATGCGGCCATGGGGAATGGCGATGCCGTCACCGATGCCGGTGGAGCCGAGGCGCTCGCGCTGGAGCAGCGCCTCGTAGAGCTCCCGCTCGGGAAGCCCGGTCAGGCCCGCCGCGTGCTGAGCCAGCTCCTGCAGCGCCTGCTTCTTGCTGTTGGCCCTGAGCGGCGCGATCACCGCTTCGGGGCTCAGGAGATCGGTCAGCGTCATTCGCCAGTCCATGCACGTCCCATGCCGGAGCAGCGCCGGCACGGGACAGGAGCGTTCTACCGGCCGCAACTACACCGGTTTCAGGACAGCGATGCCGGCGGGTCGATCCAGCCGATATTGCCGTCGCGGCGGCGATATACGACGTTCATGCGGTCATTGCCAGCATGGCGGAAGACAATCACCGGCGCGCCGGTTATGTCGAGCTCGGCGACCGCGTCCCCGACCGTCATGCGATGGAGGGATTTCGTGCTTTCCGCCACGATCACCGGATTATCGGCGTCGGAACCGGCCTCGATCTCCTCGATCTCGTCGTCCGGGGCCGCGATCACATAGCTGGGGATTTCGATTCCGGCATCGCGTCCCTGGCCCGCCGAGCGGTCCTTCAAACGGCGCTTGTAGCGGCGGAGGCGCTTTTCGATGCGCTCCGCCATCTTGTCCAGGCTGGCATAGGCATCGTGCGCGGTGGCCGAGGCCTCCAGGGTGATGCCCGACGACAGGTGCAGCACCGTATCGGTGCGGAAAGCGGAACCGTCCTTGTCGACCGTGACGTGCCCCTGATAGCCGCCCTCGTAATATTTGGAGACGGCTGCGGCGACCCGTGTCTCGGCCTGTCCCCGCAGGGCTTCGCCGACATCGAGATTCTTGCCGGAGATACGCAAGCTCATGGAGTGCTTCCCCTTTCAGTCATGGCCAGTGAGCGGCCATCAATGAGGAGGTAAGAACTGCGAGTCGGCTCTGTCAATGCGCCGGCGCAAGAAGCACGGCGAAGCGTCACAGGGCGAGGAAGGCGCGGATCGTCATCGGTCTGTCATATGAGGCCCCCTTTAAAGCATGCCTCAATTTCGACTCAAAACAGGATTGTGCCGTGTCGCCTCTGCTTCGCCCCGCCCATCGGGCCGCGCTCGCCTCGGTGGGCCTCGCCGCCCTGGTGGCCGCCTCGCTGACGGTCCGCGAGGCGAAGGCCCAGAGCTTCACGATCGCTCCCGGCCAGACGGTGACCACGCAGCGCACGCTGAGCGGCACGAACACCGGAACCATCGCGAATACAGGAACCCTCAGCGTCGGCGGGAACACCGTTTCCCTGCTCATCAACGGACCGGCAACCGGCGTCACGCTCAACAATGACGGCACGCTGACGCAAACCGGCACGGGCCGGGCCATCGACATCAGCGGCGGCAGCACGACGCGCAGCTTCACCATCACCAACAGCGCGACTGGCATCATCCGCTCGACGGCCAACGACACCGTCCGCGTCAACACCGCGGTCACCGGCAGCACGATCACCATCGACAATTCCGGCCTGATCCAGTCGGGCGGCACCGGTTATGCCGGGCTCGGCCAGGCGCTCGACCTGCGGGCCATCACCGCCACGAGCGGCAACACCGTCAGCATCCTCAACCGCGCCGGCGGCATCATCGAGGCGCTGACGGACGATGCGGTGCGGCCCGGCCAGAACGTGTCCATCCAGAACTGGGGCACGATCCGCAGCTTCGGCGCCAATACCTCCGGCGGCAGCAACGGCACGGCGGACGGCATCGACGCAGGCGGGCGCACGGGCATCACCGTCACCAACAATGCGGGCGCGCTGATCTCCGGCGCGCGCCACGGCATCACCGCCGACACCGACATCACCGTCACCAATTTCGGCACCATCACCGGCCGCAACGGCTCCGGCGTCGGCTCGGACGGCAATGGCACCGTCACCAATTACGGCACGATCACCGGCGCTTATGCGGGCGCCGGCAACATCTTCAACTCGGACGGCACGGCCTCGCTCAACGGCGACGGCGACGGCGTCGATATCGACCTCATCGGAACCGTGCGCAATTTCGGCATCATCCAGGGCATCGGGGCCGGCGGCGTCGATTCGGGCGGACGCCCGAACGGCTCGGAAGGCATCGCGATGGGCGGCGGCACCATCGAGAACAATGCCGGGGCCCTGATCTCGGGCGCGGCGCGCGGCATCCTGATCGACGACGGGGCGCTCGGCCCGGGCGTGGCCGCGACCACCATCACCAATGCCGGCACCATCCAGGGCCTGGGCGGCGCAGCCATCGGCATGGTCGGCAACTACGCCAACAGCATCACCAACAGCGGCACCATCAGCGGCGCCGGCACCGAAGCCGCGATCTTCATCAACGGCAACGGCAACAACAGCATCGTCAACAGCGGCACCATCAGCACCAGCGGCAGCGCGCAGGCGCTGTTCCTGAACGGCAGCGGCAACAACAGCCTGACCAATAGTGGCACGATCGCGACCAGCGGCCCCGGCGTCGCCGTGCAGTTTGGAGACGGCAACAATACGGTCACCAGCTCGGGCAGCATCAACGCGGGAAGCGCCTCAGGCACCGCGCTGCGCTTCGGCAACGGCAACAACAGCCTGACCATCCAGGGCGGCAGCATCCTCGGCGATGTCGTTGCCGGCAGCGGCACCAACGCCCTCACCTTCGCGCTGGGCAGCGGCAACTTCGTCCTCGGCGGCAGCTATTCCGGCTTCACGACGGCGGTGGTGCAGTCGGGCCGGTTGTCGGTCAATGGCAGCCTGCAGGCCGTCAACGGGCTCACGGTCGCCTCGGGAGCCACGCTGGGCGGCACCGGCAGCGTGCCTTCCACGACGGTGTTCGGCACGATCGCGCCCGGCAACTCGATCGGCACGCTGACGGTCAACGGCAATCTGACGCTGGCGAATTCATCCACCACCGTCATCGAGGTGCAGGGCGCCAGCAGCGACCGCATCGTCGTCAACGGCACGGCGACGCTCGGCGGCAGCCTGAAGATGGTTTCTCTCGGCTCCGGCCCCGTTTTCGCGACGCCCTATCAGATCGTCTCCGCGAGCAATGGCATCTCCGGCCGTTTCGCGAGCTTCACCGCCGATAGCGGCTTCGGCATCGCGGTGCTGCCGACGCTGGGCTATAACGCGGGCAATGTCAGCCTGACGCTGGCGCCGGCGCCGCTGGTAGCGTCGCTGTCTGCGGCGACGGCCGGAGCAGCGCCTGTGCTGGGCGCGGCGGCCAGCCGCAATGTCGCGGCGGTCGGCCTGGCGCTCGACCGCGCCGCCGCCTCGGGCGCGAATGTCTCGCCGCTCTATCCCGTCTACGCCTCCGCCAATCGCGCCGATCTGGTGGCGGCTCTCTCCAGCCTCTCGGGCGAGGTCCATGCCTCGGCCCCGGCGCTCGGCTACCGGCTGTCCGACAGCTTCCTCAAGATGATGCTCGATCCCACCGCCGCCGGCCGCAGCGGCGCGCTCATCGGCGGCGGGGCGAGCGACTTCACCGCCGACCTGCCCGCCGGCAAGAGCCGCACGCCGAGCGCCGCCCCGATCGTTCGGGTTGAGCCCAATTACAATGCCTGGGCCGCTGTCTCGGCCCAAAGCGGGCGCGTCGACGGCCAGGCGCTGCGCCTGGGCACCGCCGATACCCGCCTGACCGACGGCTCGGTGGCGGCCGGTGTCGATCTGCGGCTGATGCCGGGCAGCTTCGCCGGCTTTGCCCTCTCGGGCGGCCGCGCAGAGAGCAAGCTCTCGGGCGGCCGCGGCTCGGCCGATGGCGACGTGTTCCAGGCCGGTCTCTACGGCACCACGCGGCTCGGGCCCGTCGATCTCTCGGGCGCGCTGTCCTATGGCTCTCTCTGGGTCGAGACGCGGCGCGCCATTCCCGTGCTGGGGCAGAGCGCCAGCGCCGACTACCGCGCCGATGTGTTCGCCGGGCGCCTGCAGGCGAGCTATGCGCTGGTCTCGGGCGCGGGCTACGCCCTCTCGCCCTATGCCGCCCTGCAGGCCCAGAGCATGCGGATGCCCGGCTTCCGCGAAGTCGGGGGCACCGGCAGCCTGACCGGCTTCGGCCGCGACGCCACGGCGCTGCGTTCCGAACTCGGCCTCAAGGGGCAGGTGGCGACGCAACTCGGCGGGCGGGCCCTGACCCTGTTCGGCGAGGTCGCTTGGGCCCATGACTTCCGGCGCGACCTGACCTTTTCCGGCGCGCTCACGGCGATCCCCGCCGCCAGCTTCACGGTCGCCGGCGCGCGGCGCGAGCGCGATGCGGCGTTGGTCGGTGCCGGCTTCGATTACCGCCTCGCTCCGAACGTGACGCTGGGCGGCCGGCTGGACGGCAGCCTTGCCGCCGACAGCCGCAGCTTCGGAGGCACCGCCTCGCTCAAGGTCAGCTTCTGAGCAGCGCCGCAAACGACCGGCGCCCCGCTGGCGCCGGTCGATCCTCCAGCACGGTCTCAGAGCGCCGTGATCGCGTCCGTTGGGACGCGCGATGGTCTAACGCCCGGCATGGGCCATCGCGACCTTTTCGCGACGGCGCTCCATCGAGGAGGGGATGCGCAGGGATTCGCGGTATTTCGCGACGGTGCGGCGGGCGATGTCGATGCCTCCGGCCTTCAGCTTCGCCACGATCGCGTCGTCGGACAGCACATCCGCCGGGCTTTCCTCGTCGATCATCTGCTTGATGCGGAAGCGCACCGCCTCGGCCGAGTGGGCCTCGCCATAGCCGGTGGCGGCGATGGCGGCCGAGAAGAAGTACTTCATCTCGAAGACGCCGCGCGAGCAGGTCAGATATTTGTTCGAGGTGACGCGCGAGACGGTCGATTCATGCATGCCGATCGCGTCGGCGACGGTCTTCAGATTGAGCGGACGCAGATGCTCGATGCCATGGGCGAAAAAGCCGTCCTGCTGGCGCACGATCTCGCTGGCGACCTTCAGGATCGTCCGTGCCCGCTGCTCGAGCGAACGGGTCAGCCAATTGGCGGTCTGCAGGCATTCGGCGATGAAGCTCTTCTCCTCGTCGCTGCGGGCGACCTTGGAGACGCGGGCGTGATAGGTCTGGTTCACCAGCAGCCGCGGCAGCGTGTCCGGGTTGAGATCGACGAGCCAGGAGCCGTCCGGCGCGGCACGGATGAAGACGTCCGGCACCACCGTCTCGGCGGCCGAGCCTCCGAAGGCGCGGCCGGGCTTGGGATCGAGCCGGCGCAACTCGGCGACCATGTCGGCGACATCCTCGTCATCGACGCCGCAGAGGCGCTTCAGCGCTGCGAAATCGCGCTTGGCGACGAGCGGCAGATTGGCGACGAGGGTCTGCATCGCCGGGTCGAACCGGTCGCGCTCGCGCAGCTGGATCGCCAGGCATTCAGCGACGTTGCGCGCCGCCACGCCGCAGGGATCGAATCCCTGCACCACCGCCAGCACGGTCTCGACGCGGGCGACCGGCACACCCAGGCGCAACGCGATCTCGGCGAGAGGCTCCGCCAGGTAGCCGGAATCGTCGACGGCATCGACGAGATGGCGTCCGATCATACGGTCGGCCGGATCGGTGACGGCGAGGTCGAGCTGGGCCAGCAGATGGTCGTGCAGCGACAGCTCGGTCGCGAGGTTGCTCTCATACCCGTCCGGCCCCTCGTCGAAGGAGCCGCCGGAAGCGCCATAGCTGCCGCCGGTGATGGGCAGGCTGTCGGGGCCGGCGGCCTCCGCCCGCGCGGGCACCGGCTGCTCGGCGGGAAACACGTTGTCGAGCCCGGTGCCGAGACGGGTTTCCATCCCGTCCTGGGTATTCAGGCTTTCGGCGCGGGCGAAGCTCTCCGCATCGGCCGCGAGCGGACCGGCCGGCGCATCGCCGGCGAAGGGGCCCTCGCCCGCCTCGTCGCGCTCCAGCAGCGGATTGCGTTCCAGCTCACCCTCGACGAAGCTCTGAAGTTCCAGATGCGAGAGCTGGAGCAGCTTGATCGCCTGCAGCAATTGCGGCGTCATCACCAGGGATTGCCCCTGGCGCAGCTCCATGCGTGGCATAATCGCCATGCGGCTCAGGCCCTCCAGCGAGCGGGCCGCGGCGGCACGCTTCTTGCTTATCGGGCGACTCTAGCCTTCGATCCGCCCCGCGTCAAAGGGGCAGCAAGACGATCCATGCGCTCAGGTTAACGCAGGGCGAACCCATCTCGCAACCGCGAGATGACGGGAGCTGGGACATGACCAGGGCTGCGGTGCACGCGGCCCGGTCAGAGACGGAAATCTTCGCCGAGATAGACCCGCCGCACATCGGGGTTGGCGATGATCTCGGCCGGGGAGCCCTCGGTCAGCACGCGGCCCGAATGGATGATGTAGGCGCGGTCGACGAGCCCCAGGGTCTCGCGGACATTGTGGTCGGTGATCAGCACGCCGATGCCGCGATCGGTCAACTGACGCACCAGCGCCTGAATGTCCCCGACGGCGATGGGATCGATGCCGGCGAAGGGCTCGTCCAGCAGGATGAAGGAGGGCTTGCCGGCCAGCGCGCGGGCGATCTCGCAGCGGCGGCGCTCGCCGCCGGACAGGGCGATGGACGGGGCCTTGCGCAGTCGCGCGATGCTGAACTCTTCCAGCAGCTGGTCGAGCTGGCGCTCGCGCGCCTTGCTGTCGGGCTCCACCACCTCCAGCACCGCGCGGATGTTGTTTTCGACCGAGAGGCCGCGGAAAATCGAGGCCTCCTGCGGCAGATAGCCGATGCCGAGGCGCGCCCGCTGATACATCGGCAGCGGCGTGATGTCGTTGCCTTCGAGCGAGATGACGCCGAGATCGGCCGCGACCAGCCCGGTGATCATGTAGAAGATCGTCGTCTTGCCGGCGCCGTTGGGACCCAGCAGGCCGACCGCCTCGCCCTGCCGCAGATGCAGGCTGGCATCCGACACGACCGTGCGCCCGCCATAGCTCTTGCGCAGCCCCGAAACGGCGAGGATGCCCGGCCCGCCGATGGCGGCCGCGATGGCGCGCGGATCGCCAGGGCGCGCCTTGGCGCCGCCGCCGAAGACGGAGCCCAGGCGCGACAGCAAGCCCGGCGCCGCCGGGCTGCGGGCGCGCGTTTTCAGCGCGGCATCGGCGGCTGCGGGCCGAGGGCGAGCGGGAGGCGTCGGGCGAGAAGGCGGCTGGGGAACGGTCACGTCGATCCGGCTTGCGAGAAGCTATCAGTTGGTCGCGGGCTTGGCGCCGGCGGCGGGGCGGCCGGTCTTGGCGTCCGCCTTGTTGGGATCGGCCGCGTTGGGCACGAAGAAGCCCTGGACGCGCCCGCCCTTGCTGCCGGGATCGACATTCGCCACGCCGGTCACGGTGTCGTAGACGAGCCTCTCGCCCCGGGTGATGTTCGGCCCGTCATTGAGGGCCACATTGCCGGTCATGATGACCTTGTTGTTGGCGCGATCGAATTCGGCATTGTCGGAGGTGGCGGCCTGCGTCTTCGAGACGACCGTCACCGGCCCGCGACAGAGGATGCGCTTGATCGAGGAATCGTTGCTGTTCGGCGCTCCGCCGGCAGCAGCGGGTGTCGCGGCGGCGCCCGACTTGCCACCTGCAGCGCCCTGCCCGCCCCTGCCCTCGTAGAGCACGGTCATCACGGTGCAGCGCACGGTGGTTTCACCCTGGACGGCGACGACATTGCCGGTGAAGACCGCCTTGTTTTCCTTGTCGAGCACGTCGAGCTTGTCGGCGTCGATCTTGATCGGCTCCTTGCTGTCGCCGCCGAGGCCGCCGAGGCCAGAGGAAGCGCCTGCCGCCTTCTGCCGGCCCTGGGCGAGAGCGGCATCGGACGCGACGAGCGGCAGCAGCAGACCGGCGGCCAGCAGAGCCGCGGCACAGCGGCGGACGGTCGATATCGGCACGGGCTTGCTCATCTCAAGGCCTCTTCTCGTTGCCGGGCTGCCCGTCGGAGCCAGCCGGTGCGTTCCGGTTCGCGTTCAGCAGTTCCGGCATCGGCGTGCTGCCTTCGCGCTCGGGCCCGGCGAGCGTGCCGGCGGGAGCGTTCTTGATCAACACCCTGACACGCCCCTCGAACACGATGAGTTCACCGTTGTTCTTCACGTCGAGGGAGTTCGCGTCAACCGTCGTCTGATCCATATGGACGGTGACGGGCTCCTTCGAGACCACGGTGCCGCCCTTGAAGTCCACATCGGCGGTGCGCATGCTCATGTCATGGCCGCTTTCGGTGCGGATCTTCACATCGTCGACCAGCTTGAGCCTTTCCTTGGCGGTGTCGAAGAGGCCGGTCTTCGCATTCACCGTCACCCAGCCCTCGCGCTCCATCTGGATCCGCGCGGTGAGCCTCTGCAGCTCGATCTGCGTCGGATTCCTGATCTCCTGAAAGGCGTTCTCGGCGGTGACCTGGTAAGGCTTGTTGTCCTTGCGGTAGCCGGAGAGCTTGGGCGTCTCCATCCGCACCTTGCCGCCGGTAATGCCGACCGCGCCGATCGAGACATTCGCCAGCCGGCCGCCCAGCGGGTTGAGGAACGGCACGACGATCAGACCGCACACGGCGAGGATCGCCGCGGCCGGGATGACGCGGCGCAGCACCTTCACCACGCGGGTGTGGCGCCTCGCGGCCGCGAAGGCCTGCTGGCGCCGCCGCAGATGCGCCGCGAGGTCGGACGCCGGGTCTGAATAGGTCGTCGCCAATGTCATCCCCGCGCCATCGCAGCCGCTCACGGCTTTTTTTTGTTCCCGTGCGAAGACGCATCGCCCCGCGCACCAGCGACCGGGTGCAGATTGGGGCGAACTACCTTCGATTTCGTCAAGTGTGAGCGAAGATATCCGTCTCCGGCCAGCCGGCAAGGTCGAGCTCGGCACGGGTGGGCAGAAAATCGAAACACGCTTTCGCGAGGTGGCCGCGGCCTTCGCGCGCCAGCGACGCCTCGAGCTTCTGATGCAGCGCGTGCAGATGCAGCACGTCCGAGGCCGCATAGGCCAGCTGCGCGTCGCTCAGCGTCTCCGCCCCCCAATCGGAGGATTGCTGCTGCTTGGACAGCTCGATGCCGAGCAGTTCGCGCACGAGATCCTTGAGGCCGTGCCGGTCGGTATAGGTGCGGGTCAGCTTCGAGGCGATCTTGGTGCAGTAGATCGGCGTCGTCACCACGCCGAAGGCATGCCGCAGCACGGCGATGTCGAAGCGGGCGAAGTGGAAGAGCTTCAGCACCGCCGGATCCTGCAGCAGGCGGATCAGATTCTCCGGCCGCGGGCCGTCCTTGACGATCTGCACGATGTCGGCGCTGCCGTCGCCGCGCGAAAGCTGCACCACGCAGAGCCGGTCGCGATGCGGATTGAGGCCGAGGGTCTCGGTGTCGATCGCGACGCTGCTGCCGGCATGATAGCCGTCCGGCAGATCGCCGCGGTGGAAACGGATGGTCATGTTCGAAACCCCATGCCGGCCGTCATGCCGGCCGGCTTCTGCAACGTACCGCGATGGGAAGGCCGGGCCGGAGCCGGCCCGCCTCCGGCAGCTAACGGACGGGCCGGCGCTCTTCAAGCGGTTTCGCAACGCGGCCAAGCGGTTGGCGATCACGTTAACCTTTTATTCACCATAAGCTTCAACCATTCGTTAGGACATGCGACAAGGGCAGCATCGGAGGCTCCCATGTCCCTGTTCCGCCTGTTCTGCGATTTCGAGGGCCGCATCGGCCTGCGAACCTTCTGGGCTGCGAGCGCTGCCATCGCGCTGACGCTGTTCGCGACCCAGCGCATCGCGCCGCTGCTGCTCACGCCCCAGGAGGCTCGGTTGCTGAGCGCCTTCCTTGGCGCCTTCGCGCTGTTTCCCTGGGCGGCGCTGGCGGCCAAGCGAGCGGTGGATCGCGGCGGCTCGTCGCTGTTCGGGATCCTGCTCGTCTGTGCCATCGTGGTGCCGGACATGCTGCGGCCGCATCTGCCCTTCGGCTGGCGGCCCTCGCTGGAAGCGATCGCGACGATCGCCTGGCTCATCGCTCTCGTCGATCTCGGGCTGATGCCGTCCGCCCAACGCGACGAGCCGGCTCTTGCAGGCCCGGCTGGCGCTGCTAAACCGGCGGAATGACCACCGCTTCCACTCCTCTCCCGCTCGATCCGACCGACCCCGTCGCCCTGACGCAGGCGCTGATCCGCTGCCCCTCGGTAACGCCGAGCGAGGGCGGAGCGCTCGCTCTGCTGGGCGCCCTGCTGGAGCAGGAGGGGTTCGAGGTCCATCGCCCGGTTTTCAGCGAGGCCGGGACGCCGGATGTCGAGAATCTCTATGCCCGCATCGGCGATTCGGCGCCCGTCTTCGTCATCGCGGGCCATAGTGACGTCGTGCCGGTCGGAGACGAGGCGGCGTGGACGCGCCCGCCCTTCGCGGGCACGATCGCGGACGGCATGGTGTATGGCCGGGGCGCCTGCGACATGAAGGGCGGCCTCGCCGGCATGATCGCCGCCGCCATCCGCTACCGCCGCGAGAACCCGCAGGCGCCGGGCTCGATCGCCGTGCTGGTCACCGGCGACGAGGAAGGGCCGGCGGTCAACGGCACGGTGAAGCTGCTGGACTGGGCGAAGACGCGCGGCGAGCGTTTCGACCATTGCCTGCTCGGCGAGCCGACCAATCCCGCCGCGATGAGCGACATGATCAAGATCGGCCGGCGCGGCTCCCTGACTGGCCAGATCGTCGTTCATGGTAAGCAGGGCCATGTCGGTTATCCCCACCTCGCCGAAAACCCGATCCGCGGCATGGTGCGCCTGCTTGCGGCGCTGGATTCCGCCCCTCTGGACCAGGGGACGGCGCACTTCGACGCCAGCAATCTGGAGGTGACGACGCTGGATGTCGGCAACCCCTCCTCCAATGTGGTGCCGTCGCAGGCGAAAGCGGTCTTCAACATCCGCTTCAACGATCGATGGACGCCGCAGACGCTGGCCGCGGAGATCGAGCGGCGGCTGCGGGAAGCGGCCGGCAACGCCGTGCGCTTCGAGGTGAGCTTCCAGCCGACCAATGCCGTGGCCTTCCTGACCGCGCCCGGCCCCTTCGTCGAGATGGTCGCCGAGGCGGTGGCGGCCGAAACCGGCAAGCGCCCTGCCCTCTCGACCACGGGCGGCACCTCCGATGCGCGCTTCATCAAGGATTACTGCCCGGTCGTCGAATATGGCGTGGTCGGCAAGACCATGCATCAGGTCGACGAATGCGTCGCCGTCGCCGATCTGCTGGCTCTGGAGCGCATCACCCACGGGTTGCTGACCCGCTATTTTGCAGTGCAACATCAGACTTGACAGCGCCGAACCGTGAGGCATGATCGCCCTTAGACGAAAGTCTAACGGGAGCGCATGCGGCCATGGGTCTGGCGGCTGACGACATCGCCCGGTCCCTGCGCGGATCCTGGCGCCTGATGAACGACGGCGCCGCGGCGCTACCCGATCTCGACCTCAGTCGGCACGGCTTCTGGCGCTCGTTTCTGGCGCTGGCGCTGATGCTGCCGGCGATGATCGCGCTGCTGGCCGCGACCCGGCTGCAAGCGGGCCTCTCCAACAGTGCCGGCCTTTTCGCTGCTCCCGAACTGGCCGCGACCGTGGCGGGCGCGCTGCTGCTCGCGATCCTGATCGTCCCGGCCTTTCTCGTCGCCCTTCGGCCGGAGCTGGCGCGCGAAGGCCGCTTCACCAGCTTCGTGATCGCGTGGAACTGGGCCGGCATCGTCTCGGCCAGCCTGATGGCCGTGCCGGCGGCGGTGTTCGCGCTGGGCTGGTCGACGCCGGATCTCGCCGCGGTGCAGGCGCTAGCCTTCGGCCTGATCGTGCTGAGGCTGCGCTATGGCGCGGCGCGGGCGACCTTCGGGGATGGCGGCGCGGCCTTGCTGATCGCCCTCTCCAGCCTGCTGCTCGATTATGGCGTGGCGCGGCTGTTCGGCCTCGCCTGAGCCCGTCTCAGTAATCGACGCCGGCGAGATAGAGCCCGCATGAGGGCGCCAATGCCGCGCATTGCGCGCGCTCGCGAGCGGCGAGAATCTGCCCGATCTTCGCCTCCGGCCAGCGACCCATGCCGACCATCTTCAGGCTGCCGACGATCGAGCGGACCTGATGGTGCAGGAAGGAGCGGGCATGGGCATAGACCACCACCTCGGCCCCTTCTCGCACCACGTCGAGCCGGTCCAGCGTGCGCAGCGGGCTGTTGGCCTGGCATTCGGCGGCGCGGAAGGTGGTGAAGTCGTGATGGCCGAGCAGCGCCTTGGCGGAGCGGTCCATCGCCTCGTGATCGAGTTTGACCGGAACATGCCAGACGCGGCCCCGGTCCAGCGCAGGCGGAGCGCGGCGGTCGAGAATGCGGTAGATGTAGTAGCGCCGCCGGGCGGAGATGCGCGCGTCGAACGCATCGGAGACGATTTCGGCGCTCAGCACGCTCACCGGCACCTGCGATTTCAGGCGGGCATTGGCGGCGTCACGCACCACGTCGGTTCGCCATTCCCGCGCCAGATCGACATGGGCGACCTGATGGGTCGCATGGACACCGGCATCGGTGCGCCCAGCGCAATGCAGGCGAACGGCATGGCCGCAGAAGGCCTCGATCGCCTCCTCGACGCTCTGCTGCACCGAAGGGCCGTTGAGCTGGCGCTGCCAGCCGGAAAACGGCGTGCCGTCATATTCGATGACGAGCTTGTAGCGCGGCATCAGAGCCTGTCGCCCGCCCCGAGCCGCGCCCCGCGCAGGAACTCCGCACCGCTCATCGGCGCCTTGCCGGCACGCTGAACCTGCAGCAGCTTCACTGCGCCCTCGGCACAGGCGACGGTGCCATCCTCGTCGAGCAGCGTGCCCGGCTCGGCGGCTCCGCCCGCCAGCGCCGTGCGCAGGATCTTGAGCCGCTCCGGCCCCTTCCCGCGATCGATCTCGGCGAAGGCGCCGGGAAAGGGGGAGAGACCGCGCACCAGATCATGCACCTGCCGGGCCGGCCGGGCCCAGCTCAGCCTGGCTTCGGCATTGGCGATCTTGGCGGCATAGGTGACGCCCTCCTGCGCCTGAGGGGTGAACTGCAGCCCGCCACGGCCGAGCGCCGCGAGCGCGCGGACCATCAGATCGGCGCCTAGAAGGCTGAGCTTGTCGTGCAATTCGCCGGCATTCATGTCGGGCCCGATGGCGAGGCGCTCCACCATGCCGACCGGGCCGGTGTCGAGGCCGGCCTCCATCTTCATGACGCAGACGCCGCTCTCCACGTCCCCCGCCATGATCGCGCGCTGGATCGGCGCGGCGCCGCGCCAGCGCGGCAGCAGCGAGGCATGCAGGTTGAGGCAGCCGAGTTCCGGCAGGTCGAGGATCGCCTGCGGCAGGATCATGCCATAGGCGACGACCACGGCGACATCGGCCTCATGGGCCGCGATGGCCTGCGCCGGTTCCGGCCCCTTCAGGCTCGCAGGGGTGAAGACCGGGATGCCGAAGCGCTCGGCGGCCGCATGAACCGGCGAGGGCTTGAGCGCGAGGCCGCGCCCGGCCTGCGCCGGGGCGCGGGTATAGCAGGCGACGACCTCGTGCCCCTGCCCCACGATCTCGGTGAGAACCGGCACCGCGAAATCGGGCGTGCCCATGAAGATGACGCGCAAGCTCATCGGCTCGATCTGTCTCCGTAACGGCAGTCTTCCCGGCGCCGAGGTCCGGACCGGGGTTGCGGAGCCTTCAGGCTCCCTGGCCGGCCCGGCGCGGAAGGTCGCACGCGGGCCTCGAAGCCTTCAGGCCGCCGAGCGCTTGGCAGCCTTGGCGAATTTCTTGGTGACGCGCTCGCGCTTGAGCCGCGAGAGATGGTCGATGAACAGCACGCCGTCGAGATGGTCGATCTCGTGCTGCAGGCAGGTGGCGAGCAGGCCGTCGGCCTCGATCTCGCGGGTGGCACCGTCCAGATCCATGAACCGGACCTTGATGCGGGCGGGGCGCTCGACCTCCTCGTAATATTCGGGGATCGAGAGGCAGCCTTCCTCGTAGACGTTCAGCTCCTCGGAGGACCAGGTCACCTGCGGGTTGATGAAGACCTGCGGCTCCTTCGGCGCGGGCGGCTCGCCCTCTGGCGCGGGCTTGGACAGGTCGATCGTCACGACGCGGACGGGCTCACCGATCTGGATCGCCGCCAGCCCGATGCCGGGGGCGTCATACATCGTCTCGAACATGTCCTCGACCAGCGTCCGGATCGCGGGCGTGACCGCCTCCACCGGCTTCGAGACGAGGCGCAGCTGGGAATCGGGCAGGATGACGAGCGGGCGAAGGACCATGGGTTTCCGCAGGACAGGAGCTGACAGCCGGCGACATAAGCTTTTGTGGGCGAGCGGTCAAACTGTTCCGCTTTCGTTCGCGTCGCAGCGACAAATCGGCTAGGATGGCGCCATGGACGCGATCGCCTTCACCCTGCTCGGCCATTCGATCACCTGGGCGCAGGCCGCGATCGGCTGCGCCGGGACGGCTCTGCTGCTTCTGGCGGCGACGGCCCGCGCCGTCTGGCGGATTGGGCAGAACCGGGGGCTGGAAGCGGCGGTCGCGGCCGAGCGGGCCCGCGAGATGGACGACAAGGTCTCGGAGATGAACCGGGCCCAGGCGGAGCTTTCGGGCCGGCTGCAATCGATGGCCGAGATCCTGGCCTCCAGGCAGGGCGACCTCGCGCGGCTGATGGCCGAGCGGATGGACGGGCTGCGCCAGCAGGTCGGGGCCGGGCTGGAGCGCAATGTCCAGCAAACCAACGAGAACCTCGGCAAGCTGCAGGAGCGGCTGGCGGTGATCGACGCCGCGCAGAAGAACCTGACCGACCTCACCAGCGAGGTGGTGACGCTGAAGGACGTGCTCGCCAACAAGCAGGCGCGCGGTGCCTATGGGCAGGGCCGTATGGAGGCGATCATCAAGGACGGGCTGCCGGCCGCCTTCTACGTCTTTCAGCCGCAGCTTTCGAACGGGCGCCGGCCGGACTGCCTGATCACCCTGCCGGGCGACGGCCGCGGGCTGGTGATCGACGCCAAATTCCCCCTGGAGAGCTTTTCCCTGCTGCGCGAGGCGCGCGGCGAGGACGCTCGCAAGGCGGCCGCACAGCGGGTGCGCGGCGATGTCGCCGTGCATGTGAAGGACATCGCCGAACGCTATTTCCTGCCGGGGGAGACGCAGGACATCGCGCTGCTGTTCGTGCCCTCCGAGTCGATCCATGCCGATCTGCACGAGCATTTCGACGATGTCGTCCAGCGCGCGCACCGAGCCCGGATCATGATCGTCTCGCCCTCGCTGCTGACCATGGCGATCCAGCTGATGCAGTCGCTGGTACGCGACGCGCGGATGCGCGAGGAAGCGCGGGTGATCCAGACCGAGGTCGGCCGGCTGCTCGACGATGTCCGCCGGCTCGGCGAGCGGGTCGACAAGCTCGACGGGCATTTCCGCCAGGCCCAGGACGATGTGGCGCAGATCAAGACATCGGCTGGCAAGGTCACCAGCCGGGCGGAGCGGATCGCGGCGCTGGAATTCGAGGAGCCGGATCGCGCACCCACCCTGCCCGGCGTGATACCGATGGGGCGGGCCGCGGAGTGAGACCGCCGCAGGAGCGACGCCCTGCAAGCCGTTCCGGCTCCCGGCCCCCCGCATCGTCCGGGCGATGGCGGGGATGGTTGGTGGCCGCGGCGATCAGGCCGGCAGCACGTTCAGCGAGGCCGAGAGCGCCGGCTTCACATTGAGGGTCTGGAACACGACGCAATAGCGCTCCGTCAGCCTCAGCAGCGTGTCGAGCTTCTCCTGCGGCGCATCGGTGTCGACATCGAAATCGAGGCGGATCGCGGAAAAGCCGACGGGAGCGTCCTTCGCCACGCCGAGCGTTCCACGGAAATCCAGCTCGCCCTCGGCCCGCACGGTCGCCGCCCTGAGGTCGATCTCGAGCGCGGTGGCGACGGCCTTCAGCGTCACGCCGGCGCAGGCGACCAGCGCCTCCAGCAGCATGTCCCCCGAACAGAGCTCGGCTCCCGATCCGCCCGTCGCGGGGTGAAGGCCCGCCATCGCGATCGCGCGGCCGGTCTCGACCTTGCAGGCGATATGCGCGTCGTCGAGCGTGCCGCGCGCCTTCAAGGTGACGATGCCCGCCTGCGGATCGGCCCGGTAGGCATCCTTCAGCGGCGCCTGCAGCGCCCGCAAACTGTCGACATCCATGGTCACGCTCCTCGCCCTCGGCCGGTTTTGCGGCATGGTGATAGACCGGGGCGGCGGCCGATGCGAGGCCCGCCCTCTCCGCAAGGGATGCAAAGCGCGCTGCCCCGACGCGGCCGGGCGTGCTAGAAGAGCGGCGAACGCCGAATCCGAGCCGATCTTGCAGACCCAGACAACCCGCCTCGACCTGCCCCTGCCCGAGATGCTGCATGATGCGCAGGACGGCGCGCGGCGCCTGCTCGATCTGCTGCGCCCGCGCGAAAAGGCAGAGCAGCGGCTGATCCTGACCGGGGCGCTGCGCCAATTGCTGGCGGACGGGCATGAATCGGCACGCGCCATTCTGGCGACGCCGCGCAGCGGTCTCGCCTGCGCGCAGCGCATCTCGGCGGTGATGGACGCGGTGATGCAGGCGCTGCATGTCGCGGCGACGGGATATTTCTACGCCGTCGACAACCCGTCCCAATCCGAGCGCATCGCGGTCGCGGCGGTCGGAGGCTATGGACGCGGCACGCTGGCGCCGGGGTCGGACGTCGATCTCCTGTTCCTGTTCCCGCACAAGCAGACGGGCTGGGGCGAAAGTGTCGTCGAATCGATGCTCTATCCGCTCTGGGATCTGAAGCTGAAGACCGGCCATTCGGTGCGCTCGGTCGAGGATTGCGTGCGCGAGGCCCGCGCCGACATGACGATCCGCACCGCTCTGCTGGAGGCCCGCTTCCTGGCCGGAGACAAGGCGCTGTTCAACGAGATGATGCGCCGGTTCGGCGAGGAGGTGGTGGAGGGCACCGCCGTCGCCTTCACCGAAGCCAAGCTCGCCGAGCGCGAGACGCGGGTGCAGCGGGCCGGCGCCTCGCGCTATCTGGTGGAGCCCAACGTCAAGGACGGCAAGGGCGGCCTGCGCGACCTGAACACCCTGTTCTGGATCGCGAAATATGCCTATCGCGTCCATGATCCGCGCGAACTCGTGGCGGCCGGGCTGTTCGACGAGCCGGAAATGCAGATGTTCGAACGCTCGGAGGAATTCCTCTGGCGCGTGCGCTGCTGGATGCATTTCATCACCGGGCGCGCCGAGGAGCGGCTCTCCTTCGACCTCCAGCGGCAGGTCGCCTCCGCCATCGGCTATGCCGGACGTCAGGGACAGGCCCCTGTCGAGCGCTTCATGAAGGCCTATTTCCTCGTCGCCAAGGATGTCGGGGACCTCACCGCCATCGTTTGCGCGGCCTTGGAAGCGCGCCAGCAGAAGCCGCGGGCGAGCTTCACGCGGCTGCTCGGTTCCTTCGCCAAGCGCAAGCGCGTGCGCGCGCTCGGCCATGCCGATTTCACCCTGCGCAGCCAGCGGCTCACCGTGGTCGACGACAGCGCCTTCGAGCGCGACCCGGTGAACCTGCTGCGTCTTTACCAGATCGCATCGCGGGAAGATCTGGCGATCCACCCCGATACCAGCCGGCTGGTGACGCAGTCGCTGAAGCTGGTGACGCCCGCCTTGCGGGCCGATCCCGACGCCAACCGGATCTTCCTCGAGATCCTGACCGGGCGACGCTCGCCGGAGGTCGTGCTGCGGCGCATGAACGAATCGGGGCTGCTCGGCCGCTTCGTCCCGGATTTCGGCCGCGTCGTGGCGATGATGCAGTTCAACATGTATCACCACTACACGGTCGACGAGCACCTGATCCGCGCGATGGGGGTGCTTGCGGAAATCGATGCCGGGCTGCTCGAGGCGGAGCATCCGCTCGCCAACGAGATCATGCCGACGATCGCCAACCGGCGCGCCCTCTATGTCGCGCTGTTCCTGCACGACATCGCCAAGGGCCGGCCCGAGGATCACTCTGCGGCTGGCGCCAGGATCGCGCGCAAGCTCGGCCCCCGTCTCGGGCTGACGGCCGGCCAGACCGAGACCGTCGCCTGGCTGGTGGAGCACCATCTCGACATGTCGACCGTCGCGCAGAGCCGCGATCTGGGCGATGCCAAGACGATCGAGAGCTTTGCGGCGACGGTGCAGACGCTGGAGCGGCTGAAGCTGCTGCTCGTGCTCACCGTGGCGGATATCAAGGCCGTGGGACCGGGCGTCTGGAACGGCTGGAAGGGACAGCTGCTGCGGACCCTCTATTACGAGACCGAGCTGGTGCTCGCCGGCGGCCATTCGCTGGTGGAGCGCAAGGCGCGCGTCTCGCGCAAGCAGGACGGGCTGCGCGAGCGCCTGGCCGACTGGAGCGAGGCCGAGCGCGAAGCCTATATCGCCCGGCATTATCCCGCCTACTGGATCAAGGCCGACCCAGCCCAGCAGGAGAGGCATGCGCGCTTCCTGCGAGAAGCGGAACAGGCCGGGGACATGACCGCGACCATGGTCGAGACCGACCAGTTCCGTGGCGTGACGGAGTTGACCGTGTTGGCGCCCGACCATCCGCGCCTGCTGGCGATCATCACCGGCGCCTGCGCCGCGGCAGGGGGCAACATCGTCGACGCGCAGATCGTCACCACCACCGACGGGCTGGTGCTGGACACGATCGCGGTTTCTCGCGCCTTCGAGCGGGACGATGACGAGCTGCGACGGGGCGAGCGGATCGCGAGCGCGATCAAGCGTGCGCTCAAGGGCGAGATCAAGATCGCCGATCTGGTGGCGCAGCGCCGGGCGCCGCCGCCCCGCGGCCAGACCTTCCAGCTGGCCCCCGAGATCATCATCGACAACGTGCTCTCGGCCCGCCACACCGTGCTGGAGGTGTCGGGGCTCGACCGACCGGGCCTGCTCTACGATCTGACCACCGCGATCGGAAAGCTCAATCTCAACATCGCCTCGGCCCATATCGCGACCTTCGGCGAAAAGGCGGTGGACGTGTTCTATGTCACCGATCTCACCAATGCGAAGATCGTCTCGACCGCGCGGCAGCTGGCGATCCGCCGGGCGCTGCTCGACGTGTTCGAGCATGAGGAGGCGAAGGCCTCGCCCGCAAAGGCCAAGCTCGCCGCACGCGCTTGATTTCGGCGCGGCAAGGCCCGATATCGACGGCGAAAGCGACCGCGCTGCGGTCGTGACCCGATAGGAGGCGGCGATGGCCGTCCCCCTTCATGATGGACTGGAAGAGGCGATGACGCAGAACCCTGCGACCGAAGATCCGAACCTCGAAGCCGGAACCGAGCAGCAGCAGCCCATGGCCGAGACCGCAGCGGCCGACCCGCAGGCGGCGCTGCGCGCCGAGCGCGACGATCTCAAGGACAAGCTCCTGCGCACCCTGGCGGAGATGGAGAATCTGCGCCGGCGCACCGAGCGCGAGATCGCCGATGCGAAAGCCTATGCCGTGACGAGCTTCGCGCGCGACATGCTCGGCACCTCCGACAATCTGCGCCGTGCGCTGGAAAGCGTGCCCGAAGAGGCCAAGACCGCCGCCGACGCCGTGTTCAAGGCCCTGCATGAAGGGGTGGAGCTGACCGAACGCGACCTGCTGAAGACGCTGGAGCGCCACGGCGTTCGCAAGATCGACCCGCAGGGCGAGAAGTTCGACCCGAACCTGCATCAGGCGATGTTCGAGGCGCCCGACGCGGGCGTGCCGAAGGGCATGGTCTCGAAGGTGGTGCAATCCGGCTACAAGATCGGTGAGCGCGTGCTCCGCCCGGCCCTGGTCGGTGTGTCCGCCGGCGCCCCCAAGCCGGCCGAAGCCCCCGGCTCCGAGACCGGCAACGGCCCGACAGGCCATTGAAGGCATGTTCGAGGGGGCCGGCGTCGCCGTTTTCGCGCTGACCGGCGCTCTCGTGGCCGCCCGCAAGGGCATGGACCCGCTCGGGTTCATCCTCCTCGCCACCGTGACCGGCGTCGGCGGCGGCACATTGCGGGAGCTGGTGCTCGGCCACAGCGCGCTGTGGGTGCGCGAACCCTCCGACGTCATCATCTGCACGCTCGTCGCGCTCGGCGCCTGGACGCTGGCCTACTTCAGACCCGGCATGCTCGAAGGCTGGGGCGGGCGAAAGCTGCTGATCTGGGCCGATGCGGCGGGTCTTTCGCTATTCGCCGTCGTCGGAACGCTGCGCGGGCTCGATGCGGGCGTACCGGTGATCTCCGCCGTGGCACTCGGCGCCATGACCGCGACCTTCGGCGGCGTGATCCGCGACGTGCTGGCGGGTGACCGTCCGATGGTGCTGTGGAGCCGAGACTTCTACGTCACCGCCGCCACGGCGGGCGCGGCGGCGGCCGCCCTGCTCGCCGGCCTCGGCCTGCCCGGTCTCGTCGTGATGCTGGGCGGTATCGCCGCGGCCTTCATCCTGCGGGCGGGCTCGCTGCTGTTCGGCTGGTCCTTTCCGAAGCTGCCGGGCAAGGCGGATTAGGCCCCCGCTCACCCTGCTCAGTCTGGCTTCGTCACCCTTCGCAGCGTCAGATTGATCCGTCCGCCTTCCGGCAGGAGAGTGGAGGAGCCGGACAGGACACGGTCGATGCCGTGATAGGCCAGCCGGGACGGGCCGCCGAAGATCAGCACGTCGCCGGAGGCGAGCTTGAGGGAGGTGGTCTTGCCGCCGCGCGTGGTTCCGCCGATGCGGAACAGCGCCGCATCGCCGAGCGAGACGGACAGGACCGGCGCCTCGAACTCCTGCTCGTCACGGTCCTGATGCAGGCCCATCTTCGCCGCCGCGGCGTAGTAATTGACCAGGCAGGCTTCGGGCGGGTGCGGATAACCGGCGAGTTCCTCCCACAGCGCCAGCAGCGGCGCCGGCATCAGCGGCCAGGGTTCGTTCGTCTCCGGATGCAGCGGCTGGTAGCGATAGCCGCGCTCGTCGGACACCCAGCCGAGCGGACCGCAATTGGTCATGCGGACTGAAAAGGGCTTGCCCGTCTTCGGCATGCGCGGCTGGAAAAACGGCGCCTGCCGCGCCACGGCGCGCAGCTCGGCCAGCAGGGCCTCCTGCTCGCCCTGCGACAGGCGGCCCGGCCAATGCACGACGCCGGGAGCGATGGCGATGCGGGTCATCGCTCAGAGCGTGTCCAGGCCGAGCACATCGGCCATGGAGTAGAGACCGGGCGGCTTGCCCCTGCCCCAGAGGGCGGCCTTGACCGCGCCCTGGGCGAAGAGGCTGCGATCCTCAGCGACATGGGCCAGTTCGAGCCGCTCGCCCGCGCCGGCGAAGATGACCTTGTGGTCGCCCGTCACGGTGCCGCCGCGCAAGGTGGCGAAACCGATCGCGCCCGGCTCGCGGGCGCCGGTGATGCCGTCCCTCACCGCCACGCGGGCCTGCGCGAGTTCGACCTCGCGCCCCTCCGCAGCAGCCTCACCGAGCATCACGGCCGTGCCCGAAGGGGCATCCACCTTCATGCGGTGGTGCATTTCCAGGATCTCGATGTCCCAGTCGGTGCCGAGCGTGGCAGCGACCTTGCGCACCAGCGCCGCCAGCAGATTAACTCCGAGGCTCATATTGCCGGAGCGGATGATCGGCGTGCGCAGGGCCTCTCCGGCGAGGCTCGCCAGATGCGACGGCTCCAGCCCCGTCGTGCCGACGACATGCAGGATACCGGCATCGGCGGCGAGCTTGGCGAATGCGACGGTGGCCGCCGGCGCGGTGAAATCGAGCACCGCATCGGCACCGGCGAAGGCGGCAGCGGCATCATCCGTGACCGGCACGCCCAGCGACGGCAGTCCGGCGAGAATACCGGCATCAGCGCCGAGAGCCTCGGACCCGGGTCGCTCGACGGCAGCGACGAGACGGCAGCCTTTCGTTTGCGCGATAGCCCGGATCAGCATGCGCCCCATCCGGCCGGCAGCACCGACGACGACGAGACTCATGTCATTCATGGGAAGGCTCCGGCAGGCGGTCTTGACGATCCTCTTCCGCTATAAAGCGGTTTTCGCGCCCGCGACACCCGATAAAGCAGCGCCCGGCGCGCGCCGTGCCGTTTTCGGCGGCGAAGGACGAGACAGGCGCCACCGAAACGGCGGGTGTCAGGCATCAGGCCCGGTCGGCTGCACAGCGCCAACGAAAAACGGCCGGGTCGCCCCGGCCGTCCAAATGGTGTTACGTCAGGTTCAGTTCGACTGCTGGATCGCGGAGAGCTTCCACTGGCCGCCACGCTCGCGCTGGAAGGTCCAGTATTCCTTCACCTCCTGCGGGCGGTTGGCGTCGCCCTCGACGAGCGCGCCCGTCTTGCGGTCGTACATCGCGTTGATCAGGCTGAAGCGCATCGCGACCGTGGCGTAATCGAAGCCGTTCTCGTGCCAGGCCTGGGCGAGGTCGCCCTGCAGCAGCTTGACGTCCGAAACCCGGTCGGCGACGCCGCGGCGGACATTCGCCGTCAGATCCTCGTCGAAATACCCGAACATCTCGGGCGTCACGCGCTGGCGCAGCCCCGCCTCGTCCTCGTTCGAATAGGCGGCGTTCACCTCGCCCAGCAGGCGCTCGAAGGCGTTGAAGTCGTCGCCCTGCAGCTCGATGGGCTGCGGCTGCACGGCCGCGCTGGCGGCGCCGGCGCCGCCCAGCATGCCCATCCGCGCCGCGCTGTTCTGCGGCTCGGGGCGAAGACCGTCACGCGGCACCGGCGCGCCCGCGCCGGCCAGCTGAGGCTCCGCGCGGCGGCGGAAGAAACGCAGCACCAGCCAAATCGCGCCGGCGATCAGCGCCGCCTGGAAGAGCAGGCCGATGAAGCCGGCAAGCCCGCCGAAGCCCGCGCCCGACAGCAGGCCGAACAGGCCCGCGCCGAGCAGGCCCGCGCCGATGCCCATCATGAGATTGCGCGCGAAAGACGGGCGCGCCGCCTGAGCGGCCGCGGCACCGGCGGCCGGGGCACCCATCGAGGGAGAGGGCGCGCTGCGCTGGAACGACTGGCCGCCACCGGGCGTGGTCGCCGTCGGCGGGGGCGCCTCGCGGGAAAGGCCCCCGCGGCTGCCCATGCTCTTGCCACCGCCCGGACGCGCCTCGGCGGCGAGCGGCATCACCATCAGGACGCCGGCCACGAGGGCGAGCGCACGACCACGGCGAGCAAGCGAGATCAGAGACATTGTTCCTCCCGGAGCCCCCATCGGGCTCGAACGGCAGGAATATGGTGCAGCTCGGCGCGCGCCGCAAGGCCGACCATGGCTAACGATTTGGATTCCTTACTCTTTCCTAAAACTGCATAATCCGCGATCATAAACGGACCGCTCCGGCATCGAGGCGGTCCTCGCGCAGCGGCGAGGACCGCCGGCAGACCCCGAGATACGACAACGCCGCCGGGACATTGCCCGGCGGCGCGGTTCTGAAGGCTTTTGCCCTCGAGATTTTCGGAAGGCTCCGGCGGTCCTTGCGACGTCGAGATCGCCCGTCGTCAGAACGCTCCCAACACGATCGCCATCATGAACACGAAGGCCGCGCCCATGAGCCACCGGTCGAGACGTAGCGTGAGACTCATCACACCCTCCTGCTGTCATTGACCTGTCATCCACGGTAGCAGAACCAGCGGGGGCCGCAAGGGGGCGCAAATGTGGCATCATCCGGGCAAAAGGAATTTCATGTTTAAAACGGCATTAAAATGCCGGGCCAGGGAGCGCATGGGCTATGTCATACGCTCATCCTTGATCCGTTTGAGACCACCGATGCGCCCCCCGCGCCCTGTTTATGTTTTGCCGGACCAGCTCTATTCTTGGATCGACAGGACGATGGGAAACATTGGTATAGTCTAGCGAAGCTCAGCCCCGACGTCTCAACGCTGGAGAGCCGGCCGGTCATTGAAGCCGGGAAGGACGTCTGGTAACGTCGATCATCGTCCGCCGGGCCTCCTCGATCATGACCCTCGCGCCTCTCGCCGCCGCTCCCGCGGTGATCCAGCTTCATGTGGCGAGCACGCTGCTCGGCCTGCTCGCAGGGGGGGACCGTCATGGTCTTCCGCAAGGGAACGGGCTGACACCGGCGGGTGGGCTGGCTGTTCGTCGCGGCCATGACGGTGGTAGCGGTCTCGTCGCTCTTCATCCTGCGAAACGGCCAATACAGCGGCATCCACCTGCTGACGGTGCTGGCGCTGGTCTCGCTGCCTGCCGGCATCGCCGCGCGCCGCTATGGCCGGATCGCGATGCATCGGCAGGCGATGGTCGGGCTCTTCATCGGGCTGGCCATGGCCGGCGCCTTCACGCTGAAGCCCGGGCGCCTGATGAACCAGGTGGTGACCGGCGCGCCCGGCGCGGCCCCTTAAGCCTCGGTTAACCGCGTCGGCAAACTTCGCCCCGCTGTGGCCGGCGGAGCGCAGGCGGTTGAGGAAGCGTTCACCCAACCCTTCGCATTTGAGGGGCATGAGACGCTCGAACCTCGCTCTCGTCGCCCTGGCCCTGGCCGGCGCAGCCGGCCTGGCCGGCTGCGGCAAATTCCAGAAGCCGCAGCGCGCGCCCTGGCGCGACCAGGCCGAAGCCCAGTGCATGGCCTCCGGCCAGGTGCCGCTGTCGAGCTATGTCAGCCTGCGCGGGAAGCCGATCGACGGGCCCGGCGTCTGCGGCATGCAGCAGCCGCTCAGGGTGACCGCTCTGCAGAACGGCAGCGTCGGCCTGACCAGCCCGGCCCTGCTGGCCTGCCCCGTCGTCGCGACGACCGACCAATGGTTCACCGAGGTGGTGCAGCCGGCGGCGATGAACGTTCTCGGCGCGCAGGTCATCGAGATCCGCGCCGGCTCCTATTCCTGCCGGGCCATGAACAACGGCACCGGCACCAGCCGCACCTCCGAGCATGCCTTCGGCAATGCCGTGGACGTCTTCTCGTTCAGGCTGGGCGACGGGCGCGTGGTCACGGTGAAGGAGGGTTGGCGCGGCGCTCCGGAGGAGCAGGCCTTCCTGCGGGAGGTCTTCCTAGGCGCCTGCAACTATTTCGGAACGGTGCTCGGGCCCGGTGCCGACCCGATGCATTACGACCATCTCCACATCGATCTGGCCCGCCATTCCAAGGGGCGGCATGTCTGCAAGCCGATCATCAAATACACCCCGAACTACAACCTGCCGCCGCCGGATCCGGGCCGCGTGAATTCCGCTCAGGCGCCGCGCCAGCAGGCGCCCTCGGCCAATGCCTATGCAGGCGGGCCGCTGCTGCGGCAGCCGGCGGATGGCTTGCGCCCGCCAGGCGCCGTGCAGAGCGGCGGCTACCCTGTCGCCCATTCCGGGCGCCAGAACAGCCTCGATGCGCAGCAGCGCTTCCTGCAGGACTATGATCGCCGCCAGGGCCAGGCGCAGCAGAGCTACCGCCCGGCGCCGCTGCCCAGCGAGCAGCGCGGCCCGCTGACCCTTCCGGGGGCGGTCGAGCCGACCGAGGAAACCGCGCTCGGCGACGGCGAGACCGGCGGCGTCGTGGATCAGCACGGCATGGAGGAAGCCCAGCCGATGATCACGCCGCAGAACGATCCCTTCGCCTATAGCTCCGGGCGGACGGCGCGGCGGCGCTGAGGCGCCGCAGCCCGGTCAGCCATCGCGCGGGTCGGTCCCGCAGTGGTTCCGACTCTTACGCGACCCTGCCCTCACGGGGCCGCCAGAACCTGCCGGCATTCGGGCGGCAAGGCGTCGAGTCCCATCGGCGGCTTGGGCTTCGGCTTGGGGCCTGGTTTCGGCTTTGGCGGGTTGAAGATCGCGTCATGCTGGCGCTCGACCCAGCCGGTCAGTTCCGCGCCGCAGCCATCGCCGAAATTCGGCGGCTCCTGCCCTTGGCAGCTCGCCATGCCCGCCGGGCAGGCGAGGCGGATGTGGAAATGGTAGTTGTGGCCCCAGATCGGCCGCACCTTCTCGAGCCAGCTGCGATCGCCCGGCTCGCGGCACAGCGCGACCTTGATCGCGGGGTTGACGAAGATGCGCTCCACCTTCGGATCGGCCGAAACGGATTTCAGCAGCCGGACATGGGAAGACGTCCAGTGGCGCGGGTCGACATCGCGCCAGTCGGAGCGGGCCATGTTGACGGCGGGCATGTTCTCGCGCTGCTCGCGGGACAGGCCGCCGCGCGGCATCGGCGTCAGCCAGATATCGGCATCGAGGCCGATCTGGTGCGAGGCGTGGCCGGTCAGCATCGGGCCGCCGCGCGGTTGCGACATGTCGCCGATGAGCAGGCCGTTCCAGCCCGTGATGCGGGGCACATCGCGGACCAACTTCTCCAGATAGTCGATCAGGACCGGATGGCCCCAGTTGCGATTGCGATTCAATCGCATCACCTGCCAGCTTGGGCCGTCCGTCGGCAGCGCCTGCCCGCCGGCGAGGCAGCCGCGCGCATAGGAGCCGATGGCGCGGGGCGCCAGCGTCGAGGCCGGCGTGGTCTTCTGCCCGAAGAGCGAGCGGGCGGCCTCGGGGTGAGCGGCGATGTTGGCGGCGCGCGTCTTAGCTTCCTGATCGGCCGTGGACTGGCCCCATGCCGGCTGGGTCGAGGCGAAGCCCAGGGCGGCGAGCGCGGCGATGATTCGGGCTGCATGCGTCATGGCGGGGAGCATCGCGGGAGCGAACGAAGCGGGTCAAGGGCGCCGCCTCTGGACAAGAGCCGCCGGCGATTGCAGCCTGTCGCGCAACGGCACGCGGGACGACCGCCAAGACGGCCGGTGACGAGAGGAAACGACCATGCCTGCACCCATCGACCGCCGCGCCCTCCTGGCCGGCGCCGGCGCCACGCTGCTGGCCGCCCGCCCCAGCTCAGCGCAGCAGAACTGGCCGCAGGGGCGGCAGGTGAAGCTCGTCGTCCCGTTCACGGCCGGCGGTGCGACCGACGTTCTCGGGCGGCTGATCGCCGACAAGCTGGGCCAGAGCTGGGGCAGCACCGTCATCGTCGAGAACCGGCCGGGCGCGGGCAGCAATATCGGCATCGAGGCCGTGGCCAAGAGCGAGCCGAACGGGGACACGCTGCTGATCGCCTCGGTGGGCCTCGCCACCAACCGCTATCTCTACGCGAAGGTGAATTACGACCCCGTCAAGGATCTGGCGCCGATCACCATGGTGGCGCTGGTGCCGAACCTGCTGGTGGTGCGCGACGACCTGCCGGTGAAGAACGTCGCCGAGCTGGTCGCCTATGCCAAGGCCAATCCGGGGAAGCTGACCTTCGCCTCCTCGGGCGTCGGCACCTCGCTGCATCTGGCGGGCGAGCTGTTCCAGAAGCTGACCGGCACCAAAATGGTGCATGTGCCCTATCGCGGCTCGGCGCAGGCGATCCAGGACCTCACGGGCGGGCGCGTCGATCTGATCTTCGACAACATCACCTCCGCTTTGCCGCATGCAAAGGCCGGCACGATCCGCGCGCTCGGCGTCACGACGCTCAAGCGCGCGCCGACCGCGCCCGACTACCCGCCGATCGCTGAGACGATCCCCGGTTTCGACGTCTCGTCCTGGTTCGCATTGTTCGCACCGGCCAAGACGCCCCAGCCGATCGTCGAGAAGATCTATCAGGACACCAAGGCCGGGCTCGCGGACCCGTCGCTGCGGAGCAAGATGGATGCGCTGGCGGCCGAGCCCGGCGGGTGGACGCCGGAGGAACTCGGCAGGTTCCGGCAAAGCGAGCTGAAGAAATGGGGCGACCTCATCCAGGAAGCCGGGATCAAGGCCGAGTAAACGGGAACTTCGCCTTCGCCGCATGGGTTGTCCCCTCCGACAGACGCCGCACGGCGCTCACGGAGGAGACATCCATGTCCACACTCGTCATCGTCCTGCTCGTGATCCTGCTGCTCGGTGGCGGCGGCTATTACGGGCATCGCAGCTATGGCACGGCCGGCCTCGGCGGCGCGGTCGGCCTCGTGCTGGTGGTGCTTCTGGTGCTGTGGCTGCTCGGCGCCCTGGGCGGCGGGGTCGCGCCGCGGGTCTGATCCCTATGGCTCAGCCGCCGGTGCCGTGTTCCCAGGCGGCGACGGCGGCGGCCAGATCCTCCAGCGCGACGCCGACCGATTTGAACAGGGTGATGCCGCCACCTTCCGGATGGCCGCCGATCCGGCCATGGCACAGATCGGCGAGCGTGCCGGCCACCTTGTCGGCGCTGTAGCTGCCCTCGGCGATCGCGATGGCGACGTCGCCGCCCTCCTCGATCGCCTTCGCCGAATCCACCACGACATGGGCACGGTGCAGCGCATCGGCATCGGCCTCGCGCATCTGCATGGTGAAGGCGCCGATGAGATCGAGATGCGCATCGCGCTTCAGCCAATGGCCATGGATCAGCGGCGCGGTCGCATTGGTGGCGCAGGAGATGATGTCGGCCGTGCGGGCCTCGCCCTCGAGGTCGGTGGTGGCCCGCGCTGCAATGCCGTCCTTCGCCAACTCCACGACAACCGCTTCGGCAGCCTCGGGGCGGCGGGCCCAGATGGCGATGTCGGTCAGCGGCCTTACGGCCCGGTGGGCCTTGACGATGAAGGGGGCCAGCGCGCCGGAGCCGACCATCAGCATATGGCTGGCCTGCGGGTTGGACAGATAGCGCGAGGCCAGAGCCGAGGCCGCCGCCGTTCTCCAAAGCGTGAGACGATTGCCGTCCATCACCGCCAGCGGCATGCCGGTGGCGCCGTCCATCAGCAGATAGGCGCCGAGCACACCCGGCAGGTTGCGCTTGCCGTTGCCGAAGAAGACGGAAAGGATCTTGGTGCCGATATAGGGCTTTTCGGCTCCCGGCCCTGTCCAGGCCGGCATGGTCAGCAGAACGGCGGGGTCCTCGCCCGGGCGCTCGATCTGGTACTGGCCGCGCTTGGGCGCGACGACCTCGCTGCGGAAAGCGTCGTCGAGGATATCGATCAGCGAAGGATAGCTCAGCGCACCGTCGAGCGCGGCAGCATCGAACAGGCGCATCAGTTGCGGCCGCTCGTCAGGGCCGGCAGGGCCGAATCCGGCACGGCCGAACGCAGGGCCTGCGTCTCGCTGCGGAGCGTCTCGGCCTCGCGCCGATGCCGCCGCGCCGCCTTGCGGTGCTTGCCCTGCGCGAACCAGGCGGCGATACCGCCGACGATCACGCCGAGGAAGACCGCGGCCAGCACGATGGCGAAAAGCGGCACGTCATAGGACAGCGTCGGCAGGTCGCGGCTGAAAGGATCGAGCGATACGCGGACCGAGCCACGATTGGCGACGGAGAACAGCACGATCACGAGCGCGATCGGCACCAGTATCAACGCCTTGAAAAAGGCTTTCATCGCAGTCTCCGTGCCGGCGCCGGCCACGAAGCCAGGCGCCGTCTGATAGCGGGATTCAGGCCTTGCCGTTGAGCCGCAGGCGCAGCTCCTTGCCGGTCTTGAAGACCGGGACGAACTTCTCCTCGACCTCTACCGCATCCCCGGTGCGGGGATTGCGGCCGATGCGGGCGGAGCGCGCCTTGCGCGAAAAGGCTCCGAAGCCTCGCAGCTCGACCCGGTCGCCCCGCGCCAGCGCCTTGACGATCTCGTCGAGGATCGCCGAGACGATGTTCTCGATGTCGCGCTGGTAGAGATGGGTGTTGCGGTCGGCGATCCGCTGGACGAGCTCGGACTTAATCATCGCTGGATCATAACCATTTGTATCAAAATCATTTTTCAGCGACAGGCTGCCAGAGCGCCAGTGGCTCGTCAAGCCGCAAGCCGACCGGCTCCTGCGCCGCGCGCGCGATCGAGGCGGCCACACCGTCGAGCCCTGCGAGGCGCGCGGATATCTCGGCGAGGCTCCAGAGATTGAGGCCCGAATTGCTGCTCTTGGGGCGCCAGTCGCGCACCTTGAGCTCCTTGGCGACGCCCTTTTCCTTCTCCAGCCAGGCAATCGCCTCGCGCTCGCCGCCGAGTTCGTCGACCAGCTTCATGGCCACCGACTGACGGCCCGAAAAGACGCGCCCGTCGGCGGCCTTCTCGACCTGCGCATCGTCGAGACGGCGCCGGTCATGCACCATCTGCTTGAACCAGCGGTAATTGTCATCGACGACGCTCTGAAGGGCCGCCCGTGCCTCCGGCGAGGTCGGCTCGAAGCCGTTGGGCGCCGCCTTCAGCGGGCTCGACTTCACCTCCTCGACCTTGACGCCGACGGTGTTCAGCAGCTGGCTGACATTGGGGAACTGGAAGAGCACGCCGATCGAGCCGACCAGCGAGGTCTCGCGGGCGACGATGTGATCGGTGCTCAGGGCCGCGATGTAGCCGCCCGAGGCCGCCAGACCGCCCACCACCGTGACCATCGGCTTCTTGGCGGCGAGATCTCGCAGGGCGATGTGGAGCGCTTCGGCGCCGGATGTCGTGCCGCCCGGGCTGTTGACGTTCAGAACCACGGCGGAGACGGTCCTGCTCTCCTCGACGGACTTGATCAGGTCGAGCGTGCGCCGGTCCCCCGAGATGAAGCCGGAGATGGTGATGCGCGCGATATGTGGGCCGGAGCCACCCACAGAGACATCGCCGCGCCAGGCCAGCCCGCCGATCACGATCGCCACGACGACGCCCAGGCCGGCGAGGACGCGCCAGAGGGTGAGCTTGCGCCGCAGGTTGCGGCGGTCGGCGAGCAGGTCGGCATCGGACGACATGGGAAAGCTCCAGGCGGCGGGGCCCGTGATGTAGCCCCGCCGCGCCGAGCGGGCAAGGCAGCGCAGGCGGATCAGGCGGCGGCAGATGCCCGGGCGCGATCGAGCGCGAGCAGAGCGAGGCCGCTCGCCACCGAGCGGAAGGCATCCCCGATATGAAGACGCCCCGCCCCGAAGCGCCGCTCGAACAGGCTGCGCACCGCCGGCACATAGGAGGTGCCGCCGGTCATGAACACGGCCTCGATGCTGGCGGGCGCGACGCCGGCCTCGGCCAGCGCCCGATCGAGCGCCGCCTCGATGGCGGCGACATCCTCCGCGATCCAGCGCTCGAACAGGCTGCGCGTGATGCGCTTCTCGATGACGACGCCCATCTGGTCGAAGCGCAGCACCGTCTCGTCCCGGTCCGAGAGCGCGACCTTGGCGGCCGAGACAGCGCGGTAGAGCTCGTAGCCGAGATCATATTCGATCACGGTCAGCAGATCCTCGAGCTTGCCGGGCTCGACCGCGTCGCGGATCAGCGCGTTGAGTTCGGCCAGGGTTTCGCGGCTCTTCATCAGCGAGAGCTTGTGCCATTGCGCGAAGGCGGCGTGATAATGCGCCGGCACCGGCAGGAACTTGCCGAAGGAGCGGTAATCCGTGCCCTTGCCCAGCGCCGGCGAGACCGCATGCTCGATGATGCGGTAGTCGAAGGTGTCGCCCGCCACGCCGACACCGGCATGGGAGAGCGGGATCGCCTCCAGCCCGCCGCGTGCGCCGGGCTCGAAGCGCATCACCGAGAAGTCGCTGGTGCCTCCGCCGAAATCGGCGACGAGCATCGTCTGCGGGGTCTTCAGCTCACGCGCGTACCAATAGGCGGCGCCGAGCGGCTCATAGGCGAAATCGACCTGAGGCATCTGCGCCTTGCCGTAGGAGGCGCGCAGGCGGTCCACCGCCAGGGCTTCGTCCGGGCGCTCGCCGGCGAAGACGACCGGGCGGCCGGAGATCAGGGGCAGCGTGCCCGCCTGGTCGAGGCCGGCGGCCAGATCCGTCAGGAAGACCGCAATCAGATCCTCCAGCCTGAAGAGCTTGCCGAACAGCCGCGTCTCCTGAAAGGCGCGGCTGGAGAGATGGGTCTTCAGCGATTGCAGGAAACGGTGCTCGCTGGTCATGCCGAGCGCCATGTCGAGAGCGTCCGGGCCGCTGACATGGGCGATATGCGTCTGCGGCGGCCGGCCCTCGCGCCAGAACATCAGCGCCGAGCGATAGGCATCGACCGCGCCCTGCCGCGTGGCGAAGGAGCGCGTCACGACGGTTCCCTCGGTATCCGCCAGAGCGACGACGCTGTTGGTGGTGCCGAAGTCGATGCCGATGGCGGCGGGGGTCATAATGCACCTCTTTTCGCGTCAGGCGAGTCGGACCCTGGAGGCACAGACGCCGTCATCCTGGGCGCCCGCAGGGCGTCCCGGAATAACGGCGAGGGTGAGAGATCCCCAGGAACAGAAACAAAAGCCCGCGCGGATTTCTCCGCGCGGGCTGGGTTGGATATCCGGCCGCCGGAGCGGCCGAAACCTCACTTCTTGTCGGTGGCCTTCTTGAGCGCGGCGCCCAGGATGTCGCCGAGCGAGGCACCGGAATCGGCGGAGCCGTACTGGGCCATCGCCTCCTTCTCCTCGGCCATTTCCAGAGCCTTGATCGAGACCTGGATCTTGCGGGCCTTCTTGTCGAAGAGCACGACGCGGGCATCGACACGCTCGCCGGCCGCGAAGCGCTCGGGGCGCTGCTCGGCACGGTCACGGGCCAGTTCGGCGCGCTTGATGAAGGTCATCATGTCGGTATCGGCGATCTTCACGTCGAGACCGGACTCCTTCACCTCGACCACCTCGCAGGTGACGATCTGACCCTTCTTGAACTCGCCGGCATCCACGAAGGGATCGCCGCCGAGCTGCTTGAGGCCGAGCGAGATGCGCTCCTTCTCGACGTCGACGTCGAGAACGACCGCCTGAAGGACGTCGCCCTTCTTGTACTCCTCGATCACCTGCTCGCCCGGACGGTTCCAGTCCAGATCCGACAGGTGGATCATGCCGTCGATGTCGCCTTCCAGGCCCAGGAACAGACCGAACTCGGTCTTGTTCTTGACCTCGCCCTCGACCGTCGAACCGGCCGGGTGCTGCTCGGCGAAGACTTCCCACGGGTTGCGCAGGGTCTGCTTGAGGCCGAGCGAGATGCGGCGCTTGACCGGATCGACCTCGAGGATCGCGACGTCGACTTCCTGCGAGGTCGAGTCGATCTTGCCGGGGTGGACGTTCTTCTTGGTCCAGGACATCTCGGAGACGGGGATCAGGCCTTCGATGCCCGGCTCCACTTCGACGAACGCGCCGTAGTCCGTGATGTTAGTCACGCGGCCCTTGAGGCGGGTGCCGACCGGATAACGCTCGGCGATGCCGTCCCACGGATCGGCCAGCAGCTGCTTGATGCCGAGCGAGATGCGGTGCGTGTCCTGGTTGATCTTGATGATCTTGACCTTGACCGTCTGGCCGATGGTCACGACCTCGGACGGGTGGTTCACGCGGCGCCAGGCCATATCGGTGACGTGCAGCAGGCCGTCGATGCCGCCGAGGTCAACGAACGCACCGTATTCGGTGATGTTCTTGACGACGCCGTCGATGACCTGGCCCTCTTCGAGCGAGGCGACCAGCTCGGAACGCGCCTCGGCGCGGGTCTCTTCGAGGACGGTGCGGCGCGACACGACGATGTTGCCGCGGCGGCGATCCATCTTGAGGATCTCGAAGGGCTGCGGCTGACCCATCAGCGGGCCGACGTCGCGGATCGGGCGGATGTCGACCTGCGAGCGCGGCAGGAACGCCACGGCGCCGTCGAGGTCGACCGTGTAGCCGCCCTTGACCTGGTTGAAGATCACGCCCGTGACCTTCTCGTTGGCCTCGAAGGCCTTCTCGAGCTTGACCCAGCTCTCTTCGCGGCGGGCCTTGTCACGGCTGATGACGGCTTCGCCGAGCGCGTTCTCGATCCGGTCGAGATAGACCTCGACCTCGTCGCCCACCTTCAGGGACTGGTCGCGGCCGGGGCCCATGAATTCCTTGAGGGCGACGCGGCCCTCGGTCTTCAGGCCGATGTCGATGACCGCGACATCTTTCTCG
>NZ_JBMDWH010000016.1:0-61993 GCF_048595345.1 Allobosea sp. | reverse complement strand
GCGCAGGACCAGAAATACAAGAGCGCCTACATCATCGCGCCGAACTATCAGGCGGGCAAGGATTCGCTGGCCGGCTTCAAGCGCTACTTCAAGGGCGAGATCGTCGACGAGGTCTATGCGCCGCTGAACGCGATGGATTTCTCGGCCGACCTCGCCAAGATCGCTTCCTCCAAGCCCGATGTCGTCTTCGCCTTCCTGCCCGGCGGCCTCGGCGTAAATTTCGTCAAGCAGTGGTCGCAGGCCGGCCTGCAGGGGAAGATTCCGTTCCTCTCCGCCTTTACGGTCGATGAATCCACCCTGCCCGCGCAGCAGGACGCCGCCGTCGGCCTCTATGGCGGCATGACCTGGGCGCCGAACATGGACAACCCGCAGACGAAGGACTTCGTGAAGGCCTATGAAGCGGCTTACAAGATCGTTCCGGGCTCCTATGCGCAGCAGGCCTATGACGCGGCCATGCTGATCGATTCCGCGGTGAAGGCGGCCGGCGGCACCGGCAATGCCGACAAGCTCCGCGAGGCGATCAAGAAGGCGGATTTCACCTCGCTGCGCGGCAAGTTCAAGTTCAACACCAATGGCTACCCGATCCAGGACTTCTATCTGGTCAAGGTCGCCAAGCGGGCCGACGGCAAGTTCCAGACCGAGATCGCCGAGAAGGTGTTCACGGATTACGCCGATCCGCACGCCAAGGATTGCGGGTTGAAGTAAGGCGCAGGAACCGCAGGGAACCCCTCTCCCGGAGGGAGAGGGGCAGGGGTGAGGGGTAGGCCCTCCGATCAGTGAGGCGACATCCTCACTGCAGCCGCCGTCAGGTCACAGCAAAGCTTCCAACGGCCTACACCTCACCCTGCCCTCTCCTTACAGGAGAGGGTTCCCCGCGCCTCTGCGAACGAGCGATCGCGCAAAGCCATGACCACCAGCCTCCTCATCGTCCAGCTTCTGAACGGGCTCCAGTTCGGCATCCTGCTGTTCCTGGTGGCGGCCGGGCTGACGCTCGTCTTCGGGGTGATGGACTTCATCAACCTCGCGCATGGCGTTCAGTACATGCTGGGCGCCTATCTCGCCGTGACCTTCGTCGGGCTGACGGGCTCGTTCCTGCTCGGGCTGGTGCTGGCGCTGGCGGCGGCGCTGCTGCTCGGGCTGCTCCTCGAATTCCTCGTCTTCCGGCATCTTTACGAGCGCGACCATCTCGACCAGGTGCTGGCCACCTTCGGGTTGATCCTGCTGCTGAACCAGGCGGTGAAGATGATCTGGGGCGCGGCGCCTCTCTCGGTGCCGGTTCCCTCGTTTCTCTCCGGCAATGTGCAGTTGCTCGGCGGGGTGCTTTACCCGACCTATCGGTTCGCCTTGATCGGAGCGGGCCTCGGCGTCGGCGCGTTGCTGTGGTTCGTGGTGGAGAAGACGCGGACCGGCATGCTGCTGCGGGCCGGCGCCTCCAATGCGCCCATGGTCTCGGCGCTCGGCGTCGATATCCGCAAGCTCTTCATGATCGTCTTCGCTTTCGGCACGATGCTGGCGGGATTTGCAGGGGCGATGGCGGCGCCGATCCTCTCGGTCGAGCCCGGCATGGGGGATTCGGTGCTGATCCTCGCCTTCGTGGTCATCGTTGTCGGCGGCATCGGTTCGATCCGCGGGGCCTTCGTTGGGGCGCTGATCGTCGGGCTGGTCGATACGCTCGGCCGCTCTTTCATGAACGATCTGCTGCGGCTGTTCATGGGGGCCGCCTCGGCGCGCGCGACGGGCGCAGCGCTCTCCTCCATGCTCATCTATGTGGTGATGGCGGCGGTTCTGTTCGTGCGGCCCGAGGGGCTGCTGCCGGCGAAGGGCCGCTCATGACGCTGACTGCCGCCCCCTCCCCGGCGATGCGGCCGGCGGCGCCGCGCCCCCGCAAGCTGCTGCCGCTCGTTCTGCTCGGGCTGCTGGCCCTGCTGCCGCTGGCGTCGGGGCTCGGGCTGCCCTCGCCCTGGCTGACGCTGGTGACGCGGGCGATGATCTTCGCCATCGCCGCGCTCTCGCTCGATCTCGTGCTGGGCGTGGCTGGACTCGTCTCCTTCGGCCACGCCGCCTTCATCGGCATCGGCGCCTATGGCGCCGGCATCCTGATCACCGAGGGACACACGGATCTCCTGGTCGCGCTGCCTGTGGTGCTGCTGGCCTGCGGGCTCTTCGCGGCCGTGACGGGCTATGTCTCGCTGCGCACGCGCGGCGTCGCCTTCATCATGATCACGCTCGCCTTCGGGCAGATGGCCTTCTATTTCGCGCAGGCCCTCTCCGCCTATGGCGGCGATGACGGGCTCACCCTCTACGAAAAGAGCACGCTGCTGGGGCGGGAGATCTTCGCCAACCGCACCGGCTTCTACTACATCGTGCTCGGCACGCTGGCGGCCTGCTACGCGCTCGCCCGGGGGCTCGTGGCGTCGCGCTTCGGGCGGGTGCTGCGCGCGGCGCGTGAGAATGCGGTGCGGGTGACCGTGACCGGCTACGAGGTCGACCGGATCCGCCTCGCGGCCTATGTGGTCAGCGGGATGATGGCGGGCCTCTCCGGGTTCCTGCTGGCCAACCAGACCGATTTCGTCAGCCCCGCCTTCATGTCCTGGCAGCGCTCGGGCGAGCTGATTTTCATGGTCGTGCTCGGCGGTGTCGGCTCGCTCCATGGCGCCATCCTCGGCGCCCTTGCCTTTCTCGTCGCAGAGGACGTGCTGTCGGGCCTGACGCAGCACTGGAAGGCGATTTTCGGCCCGCTGATCGTGCTGTTCGTGCTGTTCACGCGCGGCGGTATCTCGGGGCTGCTGCTCAAGCTGCGGGGGCCGCGCCATGGCTGAGCCGGTCCTCGCCTTGCAGGGGCTCACAAAGGCCTTCGGCGCGCTGAAGGTGACGCAGGGCGTCGATCTGTCGATCGCTCCCGGTGAGCTGCATGCGCTGATCGGACCCAACGGGGCCGGCAAGACCACGCTGGTCCACCAGATCTCGGGGACGCTGCGGGCCGATGCCGGCCGGATCGTCTTCTGCGGGCAGGACATCACCCATCTGCCGCCGCAGAAGCGGGCGCGGGCCGGTCTGGCGCGCACCTTCCAGATCACCTCGACGATCGCCTCCCTGTCCGCGATCGAGAATGTCGCCCTCGGCGTTCAGGCCCGCAGCGCCCACCCGCTCTCTCCGTTCCGGCGCGCCGCCGACGACGAGGCGCTGAACACCCCCGCCTGGGAAGCGCTCGAGGCGGTCGGCCTCGCCGCGCGGGCGCATGCGCCGGCCGGCAGCCTCTCCCATGGCGAGAAGCGCGCGCTGGAGATCGCGATGGCGCTGACCCTCCAGCCTCGGCTGATCCTGCTCGACGAACCGCTGGCCGGGGTCGGCCATGAGGAGGGCGAGAAGCTGATCGAGCTGCTGCAAAGCCTGAAGGGCCGCTTCGCCATGCTGCTGGTCGAGCACGACATGAGCGCCGTCTTCGCCCTCGCCGACCGCGTCACCGTGCTGGTCTATGGCGGGGTGATCGCTTCGGGCGACCCCGCCGCCGTGCGCGCCGACCCGGCCGTGCGGCAGGCCTATCTCGGCGAGGAGGTTTGACGATGCTGAGCGTCGAAGGCCTCGATGCCGGCTATGGCGAAGCGCAGATCCTCTTCGGGGTCGATCTTTCGGTGGGCGACGGCGAGGTGGTCACGCTGCTCGGCCGCAACGGCATGGGCAAGACCACCACGATCCGCGCCATCATGGGGCTGCTGCCGGCCCGGGCCGGCAAGGTCTCCTTCGGAGGGCATGACCTCACGCGGGCCCAACCCTTCCGCATCGCGCAGGCCGGCATCGGCCTCGTGCCCGAAGGACGGCAGATCTTCCCGACCCTCTCGGTCGAGGAGAATCTGATCGCGACCGCGGCCGACCGCTTCGGGCGCCGGCGCTGGGATCTGGAACGGGTCTATGCCTTCTTCCCACGGCTCAAGGAGCGGCGGGAGAATCGCGGCAACCAGCTTTCCGGCGGCGAGCAGCAGATGCTCGCGATCGGCCGAGCGCTGATGACGAACCCCAAGCTCACCATTCTCGACGAGGCGACCGAGGGGCTGGCCCCGCTGATCCGCGAGGAGATCTGGAGCTGCCTTTCCGCACTCAAGGCGGAGGGCGAGGCCATTCTGGTCATCGACAAGAATGTCGATGCGCTGGTGCGCATCGCCGACCGCCATGTCGTGCTGGAGAAGGGCCGCGTCGTCTGGCGCGGCAGCAGCGACGAACTGCGCAGCGACAGCGCGGTGAAGGACCGATTCCTGCATTTTTGAGAAGAGTGACGCCGTCATTGCGAGCGCAGCGAAGCAATCCAGTCCCATCGAGCTCTGCCGCCCTGGATTGCTTCGTCGCTCTGCTCCTCGCAATGACGGTCATGCGAAACGGAGGAGACGATCATGAAGCCGCTGACCGCTGGCGTGACCCGCGCCAATGAAGGGCTGGACGGGATTTCATGGAACATCCTCGGACAGACCTATGTGCCGAAGACGCTGTCGGAGGACAGCTTCTCCTGGCACGCCACCTTCCCGCCCGGCACCTTCGTGCCGCCGCATATCCACCCGACGCAAGACGAGTTCATCTACATGCTGGAGGGCCGGCTCGACCTCGTCCTCGACGGGCAGGAAGGTGTCGCGACGGCCGGCGACCTCATCCGCCTGCCCCGCAATGTGCCGCACGGCCTCTTCAACAAGAGCGACGCGCCCGTGAAATGCCTGTTCTGGGTCGCGCCGACCGGCCGGCTGTACGACCTCTTCTGGGGCATCCACTCGATGGCGGAGCAGAAGCCGGCCGATGTCGTGGCGCTGTCGGCGAAGCACGAGGTCGATTTCCTGCCGCCGCCGCCCGAAGGGGCCTGAGCGGGCCGGCGGGAAAGCCGCGGTTTTCGGTCGATTTCATTAGTCGCTGTTAACGCCAAGGGCAGCGAACGGCTGCTTCGCGCGTGCGATCTGCTATAGTCCATCCTTGCCGGATTGGACCGGCAGGGAAGCGGGATATGGAAGCGGACCGCCGTCGCTTTCCGCGCATGCGGACGCTGTGGGCCGGCGTGGTGGCCTTCGACAAGAGGCGCGCGCAATTGCCCTGCACCGTGCGCAACGCCTCGGAGAACGGCGCCCTGCTCAAGGTCTCCGAAGCCATCACCCTGCCGACCGATTTCGAGCTGGACATTCCTTCCCGGCAGCGCCGTTACGCCGCGCATATGGTGTGGCGCCATGGCGAGGCGATCGGTGTGTGCTTCGACCACCACGTGGCCGATGAGCAGTCCGAGCTGATGAAGCGGCTCAAGGCCACCGAAACGGCCAATGCGCAGTTGCAGGAGCGCGTGCGTCAGCTGACCGAGGGCTGAAGCGCCGGGTCGTGGCAGCGGCCGGCTCATCCCGTGCCAACGCGGCCGCGCTTTCAGCGCGCGTTGAGACGCTCGGCGGAAAAGCCGGCCTTACCGGCATAGGATTTCACGATCTGCTCGCGCTTGGCATAGCCGAGCACCCGCTCGACATCGTCGAAACCGTTGGGAGCGAGCGCCTCGACCGCGTCGATGACGCGCTCGGGGCCGCCGGAGCGGTTCATCGCGACCACCTCGGCTGTAGCCGGCAGGCGCTGAGCCTCATAGGCCGCGAGCGCCTGGCGCGGATGCTCGGCCTTCACCAGAAGATCCGCAAGGCAGCGCGCATCCAGGATCGCCTGCGAGGCGCCGTTCGAGCCGACCGGATACATCGGATGCGCCGCGTCGCCGAGCAGCGTTACGCGGCCATGGGTCCAGCGCGGCAGCGGGTCGCGATCGCACATCGGATATTCCCAGAAACTGCCGGTGGCACGGATCAGGGAGAGGACATCGACGCCGGGCACGGTGAAGCGGCGCGCGAAGGGCAGCACGTCTTCCAGCCGGCCGGGCTTGGACCAGGCCTCCTTCGGCGGGGGACGCTCCGGGTCGCCGCTGCGGATATTGACGACCCAGTTGAGCAGTCGCCTTCCGGGCGTGGCCCCGGGCGCGATCGGGTAGAGCACGAGCTTGCCCGCCATGCCGCCGGCGATGATCATGCTCTCGCCATCGAGGAAGACGGGCCAGTCGCAGGCGCCGCGCCACATCTGCACGCCCTGCCAGCGCGGCGGGCCCTGATGGGGGAAGTAGAAGGCCCGGACAGCCGAATGGATGCCGTCGGCGCCGATCAGGATGTCGCCGCGCGCGGTCTCGCCCTGCTCGCCGAAGCGGGCATCGGCGAAATGGGCGGTGACGCCGGCCTCGTCCTGGATGAAGCCCTGCAGCCGGCGCCCCGTGCGGATCGCGTCCTCGCCGAGCCGCTCGGCCACCGCGTCGCGGATCAGCTTCTGCAGGCGGCCGCGATGGATCGAAAACTGCGGCACCGGCGCTCCGGCATGGACGCCGCGCGGCTCGCGCCAGACGGTCTGGCCGAAGCGGTTCATATAGATGAGTTCGCGGGTGCGGATCCCGGCCGCGTCAAGGGCCGGAAGGAGGCCCAGCTCCGCCAGTTCGCGAATGGCATGGGGCAGTGTGTTGATGCCGACCCCGACCTCGCGGATCTCACCGGCCTGCTCATAGACCGTGGCGGCGATGCCCCGCGCATGGAGCATCAACGCCAACGTCAGGCCGCCGATGCCGCCGCCTACGATGATCGCCTTCATTGAGTCCGTCCCCACCCGATATTTCAAGCTTGAAATATCGGCGGCGGGATTGTCAATCGCGAGCCAGCTCGGTCGCCGCCCGGAAGATCTCGGCCACGATGAAGGCCTCCATCGCGCCCGGCAATTTGAAAAGTCCATCGGCCGTGACCAGCCGATGCGCGGGATTGGGCTCATAGCCGCCCGGCAAGAGCGCCCCGTCACGAATGGCGAAGCCCCCGACAATGTCCTGTGGCGGAACAGCTCCGGCAGCGCCCTCGGGAGTGCGTCCGTCGATGACGTAGACGTACCCTTGCCGCTGGCGCCTGGCGGCTTCGGCCAGCGCAGCGTCCCCCGCGCCGAAACGGGCAATCGCCGCCTGCATGAGAATCACAAAGGCGCGGTTTTCTCGAAAGACGCGCTCGCCGCGACATTCTTCGTAAGCTCCGCAGATGGCGAAGCTGGGCAAGACACCGAGCGTCTGGACCTGCGCCGGCGTCAGCAGGGAAACGATCTCACGATGCGCGCTGGCATCCGGTGCCGGTCCGGCGGCCGGGCGCTTGCGAAACCATGATGCGACCTCGTTCAGCAGCCCCATCGACGCTCTCCCGGACAGCCGCCTTCACCGATGCGGATCGGGGCAAAATCACCACCGACCGTATCAGCGGGCATACAGCGCGGCGTAGTTCCGGGCCACCCTTTCCCAGGAATAGGGCTCGATTTGCCGGGCGAGATCGGCAGGAGCGCCCTGCCCCGTCGCAAGCGCGGCGAACGTTGCCTCGATCGAATCGGCGGCGCCGGCGGGATCGGCGAAGTCGGCGAGCCTCACCGCCGGCAGCTTCGCTGCCAGCGAGGCGAAAGCGGCATTGGGCTGGACCACCGGCTGAAGCCCGGCGCTCAGAGCCTCGATCAGCACGAGCCCGAAGCCCTCGAACTCGGAGGCCGAGACGAACAGCGAATTCTCGCCGATGAGAGCGCGCACCGCCGCGTCGGCCGGGCCCAGATGAAGGTTGATCGCATCATCGAGACCAGCCGTGCGGATGGCCCCGCGCAGATCCTGCTCCGTCCAGTCGGAAGGAACGCCGACGAGGTCGAGACGCCAGTCGGGGTTGCGGCGACAAAGCTCGCCCATCGTCGCGATCAGCCGGTCGGGCCTCTTGTTCTTGGAGAAGCGGCCGAGGCTGATCAGCCGTTTGCGCGGTTCCAGGCTCGCAGCACCCGCGAATTTGCTCAGGTCGACGCCGTTCTCGATCAGCATTACGCGGCTGCCGGCGATGCTCCGGAAGCGCTCGGCGTCCGAGGCGCTGCAAGCGGCGATGCCGCGATAGGCCAGCGCCGAGAGGCGCGTGACGACGTTGAACCAGAAGCGCTTCAGCCGCGCATGGTCGCCGGTGTGGAAAAAGCCGCCATGGGTGGTCGCCACGAGCGGCTTACGATGGAGCGGCCAGCCCCAGGCCAGCGCATCGAAGAAGAAGTCGATGGCGTGGACATGGACGATATCGGCCTCGCCCAGATGCGCGAAGACGCTGGGCGCCAGAGGGTAGCGCGTCGAGCCGCGAAAGGGGATTCGCGTCACCGGGATGCCGTCGATCTGCTCCCGGGCGGGCAGAGTCCGCTTGAGATCGCGGAACAGGCGGTCGAGCGTCACCACCGAAGGCCGGAGTCCGGCCGCTAGCTGCGCCCGACAGAGCTGCGCCACGACATCCTCCAGCCCGCCGCGATTGGGCAGGAACTGGCGCACGACATGGACGATGCGCGTGCCGGGCTTCAGGGTACGAGGGGCATCCTGGCTCACGGCCCGCCTTCCCTGCCGCATTGCGCGCGGCTTTTGCCGGCCTTGAAGCGCTCGGTGAGGACCGACATCTGCGGGCGCTCGCCCTGCGGTGTCGGCTCGAGATTGAAGACATAGTCAGGCGGCCACCAGGCCCCTGCCCCCCAATAGGCCCAGCCCAGCCATTGGCGCGGGCTGGCATCGACCTTGGCGAGGACCTGCTTCAAGGCCGCGAGGCATTCCGGCCGGGTCGATCCGGCGACCTCGCCGAGGAAGCCGCGGCGGTCATGGCGGGCGAGCCAGGCGGTCACGTCCTCGATCGCCTTCACCGCGCGCGGTGCCGCGCTGCATTCGGCCGCTCGGCCCGAGAAATCGGCGTCCAGATATTGGTGGAAGTCGTAGGCGTAGCGTCCGAGCGGATCCGCGATATCCACGAGATCGCGACCGTTGTTGCCGACCGGAAGATCGGCCGTCCAGCTATGCGCTCCGCCATAGGCGGTGCCTGTCACCAAAATGAGCTGGGCGGCGCCGGCCTTGCGGATCTCCGCCACCGCGACGTTCTGGATCTTCGCCCAGGCGGCGCTGTGAATGTCGTGCGGCTCGTTCATGATCGAGAAGACGAGCTTCGGCCGGTCGCGATAATGCGAGGCGAGCCGGCGCCAGACATCGCCGAGCCGTGCGGCAGGCAGCTCCTTGGAGCCGAGCTGACGCTTGTCGTAATAGCCGAAATTATGCAGGTCGAGGATGGGGATCAGGCCGGCATCGTTGGCCTGCCGCACCGCCTGATCGAGCCGCGCCAGCTCCATGATGTCGAGCGGCTCGTCGAGGACCGGCTGAAGCCGCTCCCAGCGAAAGGGCAGCCGCACCGTGGTCGCGCCCAGCTTGCCGAGGCGCTGGAACGCCGCTTCCGCCGGATAGGTGTAATCCTTGTCGGGCTTGCCGGGAATCTCCCCGAACTCGGCGCCTGAGATGTTGACCCCACGCAGGCAGGTCTCGGCGCCGACGACGGGCGTCGCCAGCAGCAGGAGAGCGAGCGCGGTCGCAAGAGGCTTCATCGCGTGACAATCCCGCAAAGCGCGCTCAGCAGCCGGCCTGCCGCGGCGCGATGTGTGAAGTTGTGGTCGGCGCCGGCGATGATGCCGAGGCTCGTGCGGGGATAGGCCGCGAGCCTCTCGCCCCCGGCGCCGAAATAGGTCGCGAATTCCTTCAACCCGACATCGCCATCGGCATAGAGCAGATGCACGTCCGCCTCGCGCGCTGCCAGAACCGCCATGCGGCGGTGGCATTCGCGATGCAGCCGGCCGTGCTTGGTCAGCGGGCCTAGCAGAGGGGCGAGGCTGACCGAGACCCGTTTCAGCCAGCGGTAGAGGATATGCCGGGCGGCGGGTCCGACCCTGAGCTGGCCGGTCAGCAGGCGGCGCAGCCCGGCCCGGCTGCGAAGTGTGGCGCCGAAATCGCCGACGCTGCGATGGGCATAGCGGATCGCGTCGTCGACGCTCTCGTCCGGATCCCAGACGAAGCGCTCATTGTTGATCAGGACGAGCCGGCGCACCCGCGCATCGGCGACGGCGGCGTTGAAGGCGGCATAGGCGCCGCTGCACCGCCCGATCAGGATCGGCTCGCTGAGGCCGCGCGCTTCGAGCGCGTCGATGGCGCTGACGACATCGTCAATCTGCGACTGTGAATAAAGGAATTCGGCGGGGGCATCGCTCGCGGCCGGGCTGTCGCCGACGCCGCCGAAGTCGAAGCGCAGCGATGCGATGCCGAGCCGGGCAAAGCAACGGGCCTGGTCGACCGTCACGCGCGCCCAGCCGATATGGTAATCGCGGCCGGCATTGACGAAGAGGACCGGCGCCCCGACTAGCATCCCGGCCGGCTCGCAGAGGATGCCGAGCAGGCGCCCGCCGGGGCCGAACCGGAACGGGGTTTCGACGAAGCCGTCGCCGCGCAGCACCGCATCGGTCCTCGGGGAGGCCATCGACACGGCGGCGGCCGTGGCGCGGGCGCGCACCCAGCCCAGCACGCCCTCCAGCGTGGCCAGGGGCGGGCGGGCCGCGGTGGGATCGATCGTCAGAAGATCGTGCCCCTGATAGGGCATGCGGGTCACGGCGCCGCCGGGATCGGCAAGGGCTGCGGTCAGGGTCTCGGCGAGCGCCTCGTCGCCGGCATGGCCCGGCCGCTCGACCAGCAGGATCTCGGTTCCCGCTGGCAGCTCCGTCCCCTCCGTCGTCAGGGCGACGATGGCTTTAAGCCGCCCCGGAGCGATGCGGATGCCGGCGACGGCACAGCCGGTGTCGTCGTCTGGATCCGGCCCGATGCCGATGCGGTCGCAGAGCATGTGGGACCAGACCGACAATTCGCGCCGGTAGCGCCGCCCCTGGGCGACGGGTGCCATCAGCACGATCCCCGCGAGAGGCGCGAGCGCCTGCGCGACCTGCAGGGCGAGCGCGGCGCCGAGCCCGTGGCCGACGAGGACGAGCCGCTCGCAGCCGCTGGCGTCCCGCAGGAGCGCCGCCGCAGCGCGGATGGTCGCGAACCAGTCGTCGAGGCCTGCGGTCGCCTCCGGCTCGGGCGCAGCGCCCTGCCCCGGATAGTCGAAGCGCAGGCAGGCGATGCCGGCCTGCGAGAAGCCTTCGGCGAGGCGCTGCCAGCTCGCCCGCAGGCACAACTCCTCGTAACCGACCGGGCCGAGCATCAGCACGGCGACGTCGCTCCGGCCCGGATAGAGCAAGCCCATGCTGCCGGCGAAGACGACGGGCTCGCCGAAGGGCGACAGGGCCCGCCGGACCGTGGGCGCAGGCGCCGATCCGGCCGGAACCGTCTGAGAGGAGCGGGCGAAAGCGGTCACTTCACGGTCCTCGGTTTCAGGGCCTCGGGAACGATCAGCCGCAGAACCGGCCGCAGCCAGCGCGCCGGGTGCGGCGGCAGCCTGCCGACGAGACGTCCGAGGATTTCGGCATCGGGCGCGGGCACCACCGCGAGCAGGCGCAGCAACACGCCATAGGCGATCGCGCCGGCCGGAATCGCCAGGGCGAGGCCCGCTGGCCCCGGCAGCGCCTGAGTGACACCCCATGCGGAGAGCCCGCAGCCGAAGCCGGCGGCTGTCACCCCGGCGAGCACGCCGGCGGAGCCGCGCAGCTGGCCCGGCAGGCCAACCGCCATCACCAGCGCGATGCTCATCGCGAGGAAAACCAGATTGCGGACGATGGCGGCTCCGACGCCGCCCCAGAGCGGCACGGCGATCAGGCACCCCCCCACCATCAGCATCGCGCCGAGGCCGCTGATGGCGAGACGGTGCTTCATGCGGTCGATCGAATAGAGATATTGCGTCACCAGCTGGATGAAGACCTGCGCCGGGGCGCCCGCCGCCATGATCGCGAGGATCAGGCCCGCCGAGGCGAAGCCAGGCCCATAGATGGTGGACACCAGCACTGGGGCAATCGCCGCCAGACCGAAGCAGAGCGGCAGCGTCAGATAGGCGAAGTTGCGGATCACGCCCGCGAACATCGTCGCGCCGGCGTCGGGCGCGCCGTCGCTCTGGCGCTCGGCGTAGAAGGGCAGCAGGCTTCCGGTCAGTTGCACCGGGATCTGCAGGGCGAGATTGGTGAGGGTCAGGGCGACGGCGTAAAAGCCGACATCCTGCATGCCCTGGAAATGCTGGAGAAAAACGAGTTCCGACCGGGTCAGGAAGATCGAGGTCAGCACGAACTCCAGGAACAGCACGGCCGAACTACCGGCCAGCGCCCGCGCCGGCTGTCCGACGCTATCCGGCCGGGTGCGCAAAATGCCGACGGTGTAGAGCGCGAGCACAGCCTGGCCGGCGATATAGCCGAACAGCGCGCCCTCGACGCCGCGCAGCAGCGCCCCACCGAGCACGACAGCGAGTTGCAGACCTGAGACCAGACAGGTCAGGCGGAAGAAGCTGGCGAGCCGCTGCTCGCCGATGAGATAGTTCTTCGCAAAGGAGGCCACCGACTGGACGAAGATCAGCACTCCGGTCAGCAGGATCACGGCTGGCGTCGCATCCAGCCATTTCGCGCCCCCGAGCCAGCAGAACACATAGAACAGCGCCACGAGAAGCGTGGTCGCGACCAGGACCGGCACGGCCAGATAGGCCGCGAAACCACGGCGCTGCCCTTCGTCGAGCCCTTGCGCGCGCAACTGCGGCAGCATGCGCAGCAGCATCACGCCGGTCCCGAGTTCCGCGACGAGTGCTCCCGTCGCGGCCAGCCAGAGCGCGAAGGCGATCGTGCCGTTCGCTTCCGGTCCCAACAGGCGCGCCACGATCACCGAGGAGCAGAAGCCGCCGACCAGCAGCAGCAGCCCGGCCGCCGCATTGAGCAGCGAATTGGACATGATGTTGCTGCTCATGGCGCCGCCGGGGTTTTTGGGGTGCCCCCCTCGCGTAACGGGGCGCTGGTCCACCCCATCCAGCGCGCCGCGAGGATCGCCCGCGAGCGCCTGGCCATGCCGATCCGCCCGGTCGCGCCATAAGAGATCATGCCGGCCAGCGGCCTTAGCAGCCGCGGCAGGTAGTCGCCGAAGCCATAGCCGTGCCGGCGCATCACATAGCCCAGCCCCTGGCTGTAAAGGCGGATCTTGGCGATGGCCGAGGCTGTGGTCTGGTCCGAGCGATCGTCCGGGTGATGGCCGAACCAGGCCGGGTCGTAATGCCCGCGATGGCCGGCCTCCAGCAGCTTCAGCGCGAGATCCTGCGCCTCATAGGCGCCCCAAGGCGTGCCGGCGCCCGGCCCAATGGCGGGGTCGAACCCGCCCACCTCGGCGAAAGCCGGCGCGCGGATCGCCAGCATCCACTCGATCATCGTGGACCAGACGTTCTGCCGGGTGATCGGCCCCGCCTGTGCTGCGAAGGTACCCATGATGGTACGGCCGTTACGATCCGCCGCGCGGCCGCCATGGAAGGCGGCCGGATGTCGGCCGGTCAGCGTTTCGAGGCGGGTGAGACAATCGGCCGGATACCAGCAATCATCGTCCGGAAAGATCAGCCACTCCCCGCGCGCCGCGGCGGCGCCGGTATTGCGGGCCCGGCAGACGCCCAGGCTTTCACTCCGCAGCCATGTGATCGGCAGGCGTCCGGACCATTGGTCGAGCACGGGGCCCAGCCGGTCGTCGCCGTTCTGGTCTACGATGACGATCTCGACATCGGCGCGTTCCTGCGCCGCCAGCGAGCCGAGCAGCCGGTCGAGTTCGGCCGTGCGGCCGAGCGTCGCGACAACCAGAGAGAAAGTCGGAATATCCCGCAGATCGGTCATGACCGGCCGGCGACGCGCCATGCGGTTCCGCCGAACGGCTCCACACCGCTCGTCCGGAGGCCCTTCGATGAAACAGCCGCGCCGGCCCTCATCATTCGCATCTCTTCGCCCTGTTGGACGGCCTTGGCGTCTGTGCGCCGCTCGTCCGTTGCAGGATCGGGCGCGCTGCTTAATCAAGGGTGAGGCCGGCGGGGCTTTTCGTCTGGATCGTAAACGCCGCATGACCGGGATCGGCGAGGAAGGCTGATCTCTCGCAGGCGTACGGGCGCAGTCCCTGCCCGCCAGCCGAGCCCGATCGCGATTCACAATGAAAATCAGCGACATGCCGGCGGCGACGCGCAGGCGGACCGAAGGGGCGATTATGCGAATCTTAACCGCGACCGGCCAGCATCGCGGCGCGGCTTCGAATGCCGATAGCCCCGCGCGCTGCGGCCTGTCGGCGCAGGAGCCGATTTGAGGAGACGTCAGAGTGCAGGCTGCGGCCCTGGATGCAGGCGAGCAGACGGTCGCGACCGCGCCCGGCCGCGCCCCCATGGCGTTCAGCCTCGCCGAGATGCTTCGGCTTCTCGGGCGGCATCGCCGGCTCGTGCTGGCGAGCGTCGCGATCTGCATGACGCTCGCCTTTCTCTATGCCGCCAGCAGGCCGCCCATCTACCGTGCCACGGCCGAGCTGCTGGTCGATCCGCTGGCGTTGCAGGTCGTCGGCAAGGACATCGTCCGCACCGACACCTCCGCCTCGATCGATTTCGCGAATGTCGACAGCCAGGCGCTGGTGATGGTCTCGTCCGGCGTGCTGAAGCAGGTGGTCGACGATCTGAAGCTCACCGAGGATCCGGCTTTCGCCGGAGCCCCCGGCCTGTTGTCGCGCGCGCTCGGCAAGATTCTCCAGCCTTCGCCGGAAGAGCGCTTCGCCGCCACGATCGAAGCGCTGAAGCGCGCCATCGTCATCCAGCGCGTCGACAATTCGCTGGTCTTCCGGATCATCGTCTCGCATCCCAACGCCCAGAAGGCGGCAGAGATCGCCAACACCCTGGCGCAGGCCTATCTCCAACAGGGCATCGACGGGCGCCGCTCGGCGGTGGAGCGCGCGAATTCCTCGCTGATCGGCCAGATCTCGGGCCTGCGCGCCCAGCTGGACGGGGCCGAGCGCGCGGCCGACGAGTTCCGCAGCCAGAACGGGCTGATCAGCGTCGGCGAGAACGGGCTCATCGTCACCCAGCAATTGCGAGACCTCTACAGCCAGATCGGCCAGGCCACCGCAGATGTGGCGCGCCAGCAGGCGCGCCGTGACCAGCTGGCCCGCACCGGCGCCGATCCCGAAGCGGCCATCGAGGCGCTACCAGAGGCCGCGACCTCCTCGACGCTCAACGCCTTGAAGGCCCAGTATGCGCAGTCGGCCCGCGATATCGCGAGCCAGGGCCGCACGCTGGCGCCGCAGCACCCACGCATGGTCGAGCTTCGCTCGGAACTGGCCGAGACCAAACGGCTGATCGCCAGCGAACTCGGCCGCATCCGGGCCGCATCCCAGGAGAGCTATCGCCAGTCCGAAGCCAATCTCGCCAATCTCCAGAAGCGCGCCAAGGAACTCACGCGCACGCAGGAGGTCAGCAGCGCCGCCCAGATCCGGCTGCGCCAGCTGCAGAGTGAGGCGGATGCGATCCGCGTCGTCTACAATGCCTCGCTCCAGCGCGCCAAGGAGCTCGACCAGCAGAAAAAGATCGAAACCAACAATTCGCGACTGCTTTCGGAGGCCGTGCCTCCCGTCACCGGCAGCACGCCGCCTCTGCCGATCGTGCTGGGCGCTGCGCTGCTGTTCGGCCTGTGCGCGGGTCTTGGCCTCGCCTATCTGCTTGAATTGATGCCCGCCAGACGTGGCCAGCTCGCCGGCACGGCGAGCAGGCCCGCCTGGCCACGCCTGCCGAAATGGCCGGCCCTGCCGACCCTGCCGAAGCGCGCGGCCCGCCCGGCCCCACCGGCGCCTCTCACGCCGGCCAGTGCCGCGGCCGCGCTCGGCGTCGCCACGGCGCTGGCCCTGCCGACGGCGCCATCGGAGCGCCGCGCCGCCTTGCGGCCTGTCGCCGATGCGCTGGAGCAGCGCTTCGCGAGGCGCCTGCCGGCGACGATCACCGTCACGGGCCCGCTGCCGGCCCATCTGCTCGATTCCGTCGCCGATCAGCTGGCGCAGGAACTGGCGCTGCGCGGCCAGAGCGTGCTGATCTATCAGGGCGATGTCGGCAGCCGGCATCTCAGCATCAGGCGCGTCGGCCCCGACGAGCCGCAGCCCTCGCGGCGGCGCCACAGCTTCATCATCATGCGGCCGGCCTCGGGCGAGGCGAAGGCGCCGGCCGATGCCGATGCCGTCGTGCTGGCGGTGTCGCTTGCCGGCCGCACGAGCGCGGATCTGGTTGCGCTGGCCGATGCCGTCACAGGCGACCGCAGCCGGATCATCGCGCTTCTGGCGGCCGATGCAGAAGCGCCGGCCGCCGAGCCCAAGAGCGCGGGTGTGCGCTGGCTCGGCCGGCTGCGCCAGGCGGGCTGACCGTGGAGGGCCTTCGCCCCGCGGCGCACGGTTCTGGAGCGCCGCCCACGCTGGTGCTGGCGCTGCTCGTCGGCGCGCTGACCTTCAACATGGCGCTGTGCTTCCTGAACACCAATGTGCTCGCGGTGAACGACACGATGGTGATGGGCTGCGAGGTCGTTCTGGTCTCGACCGCGCTCTATCTCGGCCTCAGCCGCAATGCCGGCCCCTGGATCGTGCTGGCGGTGTTCGTCTCCTATGCCGTGCTGCTGATGGCGCTGCGCCCGCTGATCGACCCCAAGGCGGTGCGCGACTTCCTGATCCCGATCGCCTTCTACCTGCTCGGCCGCACCTGCAACGATATCCGCATCGCGGACCGGGCCGCGCTGATCTGCGGGCTGATCGTCGTCGCCTTCGGCATCTTCGAGTTCGTGGCGCTCGACGTCTATGTGAAGTATTTTAACATCATCAAATACTATGTCGCGCGCGGCACGGTCGCGCCGACGGATGTGAAGCAGGACAGCACGCTGTTCGTCAGCGGGGTGCGGCCCGATGCGCGCACGTTGCTGCCCTTCCTGGGGCCGCATCGCGCCTCTTCCGTCTTCCTCGAGCCGGTCTCGACCGGCAATTTCGGCGCGGTGCTCTACATCTGGGCTCTGGTGCGCAAGGGAATGCGGCATCGCTGGCTGACGATGCTGTGCGGCGCCGGCGCCATCGTTTTGAGCGACTCCCGCTTCGGCGCCAATGTCTGCCTCATCGCGACGGCCGCGTCCTTCGCGGCGCCGCTCACGCCGCGCATCGTCTGGCTCTGCGCACCTTTCCTCATCCTCTCGGGCCTGGCGATCTACGGCTATCTGAGTGCCGAGGTGAGCTGGCAGAACAACCTCGTCGGGCGCCTGCTCTGGACCGCGCGGCTGATCACGTCGCTCTCGCGCGAAGCGGTCTGGGGGCTTTCGACGGAAAAACCCTTCCTCGCCGATTCAGGCTATGCCTATTCGCTCAACCAGATCGGGCTGATCGGGACGATCGGCTTCTGGAGCCTGTTCATCTTCCTGCCCGAACGCTCACCCCGCGCCTGGCGCTTCAAGGTCTGCGTCGCGACCTATATCTGCCTGCTGCTGCTGGTGAGCGACTCGGTGTATTCGATCAAGACCGCCGCGCTGCTCTGGTTCATGACGGGCTCGAGCGACGGAGACGAGGGGCTGGCACCGGCCCACGCCAGCGCTGCCGAGCAGATCCCTGCCCCCGATCCTATGGGCGCCTATTCGGCGGCGACGATCGGCCGGGCCTGAACGGCGCCGCGCGTCTCGGCGACCGGCTCGCCGGTATGGATCCGGGCGGTCAGCGAGAATTTGCGCCGCAGCCGCAGCACCGGCTTTTCGATGACGTGCCAGGAGAAGATCGCCATGGCGCTGGCGGCCGCCACGGACAGCGCGAAGAAGGCCGCGCGGTTGTCGAGACCCGGCATCGTCTGGATCATCGCCTGCTGCAGCGGATAGCCGTAGAGATAGATGCCGTAGGAGTAATCCCCGCGCGACAGCGGCTTGAAGACGAAGCGCTCCGAGAGGCCGGCATAGTTGACAATGTAGGCGAAGAGCGGCGCCGTCACGAAGGAGAAGATCGGGTTCGCCATCCAGTCCGGCGAGCCGAAGGCGGCCAGGGCGACGTATCCGATGATCGCAGCGACGAGCAGATCGGCGCGATACGGGATATTGTCGCGGTACTGGTAGACCAGAATGCCGACGAGGAAGAGCGGAACGAGCCGCGCCGCGCCGCGCGTCACGAAGATGTAGCCGAGGGCTTCCTGATGCGGCAGCGCAATGCCGAAATGCCCGCACAGGAAGATCATGATCGAGATGGCGAACAGGGTGAGTGTCAGCGCCAGCATCAGCGCCCGCCGCCGGTAGAGCCCCGTCATCAGGCAGCCGACCAGCAGAGCATAGCAGGCGAGCTCGTGCGGCACGGTCCAGAGCGAGCCATTGACCATGCTGGTCTGGGGGTTGGACAGAAAGACGCCCGGCAGATCGTAATGGATGCTGCCGAGAATATTGAGGAAGTAGCGCGCGAAGGCGGGGTCCGTGAAATACTGCCACAGCCCGTAGACGGTCAGAAGCGGGCCGAGCACGAGAGCCGAGAGGACGATCTCGACCGCCAGCGCCGGCACGATGCGCAGGCCGCGATTAATCAGGAACTGGCCGACGGAGAGCCGCTCGGCGCTGCCCGCGACCAGAAAGCCGCTGAGCGCGAAGAACATCGGCAGGATCGCGAAATCGAACGCCCATTGCTGCAGCGGCGCGAATGGCATCACCGGTGCCAGCTCGGCCTCGAGCGAGGCCGGCCGCATCAGGCAGGTATGGGTGTACAGAACCGAGAGGGCGAGCGCGATGCGCATCGCGTCGAAACCCGGTCCGATGCCCTTGTGGTCGGAAAGCCGCGATCCGAACGTGGCCATGATCTTCCTCGTCAGCGAGGCGCTGGATAGCGTCGAGACCGGGGATATAGCAGACCGCGCGGCCGACGAAGGCGCGAACACGCTGCCGATGCCGTCATTTCTGAAAATATCGTAAACGGCTCACAGTCAAATTGAGCGGGAATCGTGGCTATTGCCGTTACCACGGCCCACGATCTTGGGCTTATCTTGCGGAACCGCAGCGTTTTCACAGATCTCGGCAAGACCGCATTAAAGACCAGCGGCTAGACCGGCATGAACGACAATAAAGGCGTCATACCAAACCCGAATTTCCGCGACCGGCCCTTGGCCGCGCTGCGGGCGCCGCCGCCTGGCCGCGACCGCCCGCATCCAGCCGCTCCGGCGAGAGGACAGAGCAGGACCATGAAGAGCAAGATCCGCGCGATCCTGGCGAAGACCGCCAAGCTGCCCGTCGATGTCGCGACGTTGCGCGACGACGACGACCTGTTCAACGCCGGCCTCACCTCCTTCGGCACGGTCGAGCTGATGATGGCGCTGGAAGAGGCGTTCGATCTCGAATTCCCCGATAAGATGATGAACCGGCGAAACTTCGCTTCGATCGATGGCATCGAGCAGGCGTTGCAGAGCATCCTGAGCGAGCACGCCTGATGAACGCGCCCGCCCGCCGGGCCAAGCCCGCTCCGTCGCAGGAAGAGGCCGCCCCGGCTCCTTCCGCCGTGCTGGTCGATCTGGCCGGCCGCGCCGCAGCCGATAAGGCGCTGATCGGCGCCGCACGCCGGGTCGCGAAGATCGCGGCGGAGCATGCGGCTGATGTCGATGCGCGTTCGCGCTTCCCTCACGAAGCTTTCGATGCGCTGAAGCGCGAGCGCCTGCTCGGGATCATGATCCCCGCGACGCAGGGCGGCGAGCAGGCGAGCCTGCCGGTCATCGCCGAAATCTGTAGCATTCTTTCGCAGGCCTGCTCCTCGACCGGCATGGTCTATGCGATGCACCAGATCAAGGCGTCGAGCCTCGTCGTTCATTGCGGCGGCGACGCCTGGCATCGCGGCTTCATGGAGCGGGTCGCCCGCGAGCAGCTGCTGCTGGCCTCGGCGACCACCGAAGGGGGCGGCGTAGGCGGTGATCTGCGGAGTTCCGTCTGCGGCGTCGTGCGCGACGGCGATGATTTCACGCTGGAGAAGGCAGGCTGCCTGATCTCCTATGGCGCACAGGCCGACGCCATCCTGATCACCGCCCGGCGCACGCCGGAGGCGCCGCCTTCCGACCAGGTGATGGCCGTCATCACCCGCGACCAGTACCGGCTCGAGCGCAGCCATGTCTGGGACACGATGGGCATGCGCGGCACCTGCTCGGACAATTTCACCTTCGCCGGCCGCGCGCCGGCGGCGCAAATCATCCCGACGCCCTTCGCGGAGATCGCGGCCCAGTCCATGCTGGCCCATGCGCACCTGCTCTGGGCGTCGATCTGGTACGGGATCGCGTCGGAGGCCGTCCATCGCTGCGAGACCTTCGTCCGGGCCGAGGCGCGCAAGAAGCCGGGCTCGACCCCGCCAGGCGCCCTGCGTCTCGCCGAATTGCTGGCGAAGCTGCAGGCCTTCAAGGCGCTGATCGTCGCCGGGCTCGACAGCTATGAGCGCGCCCGCGGCGATGCCGACGAGCTCTCCTCGATGGGCTTCGTCGTCGCGATGAACAGCATCAAGATCACTGCCTCGCAGAGCCTCGGTGAGATCGTGTGCCAGGCCTTCCCGATCTGCGGCATCCAGGGCTATCGCAACGACAGCCCCTTGAGCCTGGCGCGGCTGATGCGCGACGCGCTCTCGGCCCCGATCATGATCAACAACGACCGTATTCTCGGCAACACCTCCAACCTGCTGGCCGTGTACAAGCACGATTCCAGCCTCTCCCGGTGATCCCGCATGTGCCAGAACTGCAACCAGCCGCAGGGCTTCCTCGCGCAGCTGATCGATGACGGCCTGCTGATCGATACAGGCGTCGATGGCCTCTATGGCCGCAGCGGCCTGTTCGAGGAGGTGATCGCCCGGTTCGACGATCTGATCACCCGCTATGGCGCGCAAGACGGGGCCGAGGTGGTTCGCTTCCCCCCGGCGATGAACCGCAAGCATTTCGAGAAGAGCGGCTATCTCAAGAGCTTCCCGCAGCTCGCCGGTACGGTGCATTCCTTCGCCGGAGACGAGAAGGCCCATGCGCAGCTCCTGCACGATCTCGCCGATGGCGTGGACTGGACCGACGGACAGGTCTCGACCGAGGTCGTGCTGACGCCGGCCGCCTGCTACCCGCTCTACCCGGTCGTCGCCAAGCGCGGACCGCTCAAGGAAGACGGCGCGCTGTTCGACCTGCAATCCTACTGCTTCCGCCACGAGCCCTCGAAGGACCCGGCCCGGATGCAGCTGTTCCGGATGCGCGAATATGTCCGCTTCGGCACGCCCGAGCAGGTCACCGAGTTCCGCGCGCAATGGCTCGAGCGCGGGCAGGAGATGATGACATCGCTCGGCGTGCCGCTCGATGTAGATGTCGCCAACGACCCCTTCTTCGGCAGGGCCGGCCGCATGCTCGCCAACAACCAGCGCGACCAGCGGCTGAAATTCGAGCTTTTGATCCCGATCGAGAGCCAGGAGAAGCCGACCGCCTGCCTCTCCTTCAACTATCATCAGGACCATTTCGGCACGACCTGGGGCATCCAGACGGCGGCCGGCGAGACGGCCCATACCGCCTGCGTCGGCTTCGGCATGGAGCGCGTCGCGCTCGCATTGTTCAAGCATCACGGCACCGACGTGGAATCATGGCCGGAGGCCGTGCGCGACGTGCTCTGGGGGTGACAATCCCCATTGGCTTTGGAGCCGCTGCGTCATCCCGGACAAGCCGCGAAGCGGCGCCGATCATGGATCCATCGGAGGGCGCCGGAGCTTTTCGATGGATCCCGGGGCAAACCCGGGATGACGGGGCGGATGTAATAGGCGTCGAAGCGACGCGACAAACGAAGGGACGCGGCGCATGACCGCCCATTCCGTCATCGAACAGCCGGCCGCCAAGGCCCTGCTGCCGGTCGATCCGCTGGCCTATCGCCCCCATGCGATACATCAGGGCGAGCGGCATTGGCCGCAGACCAATTGCTATGCGGATCTGTGGATCGAGATTCTTCACGCGCTCGGGAGCGAGCCGGCGGCGGCCTTCGGCTTCACGGTCGCGCAGGATTTCGAGGGCGACCAGTTCACCTTCTTCAAGCCGCCGCTCGACGATCTGGAAGCACTCTACGGGCTACAGGTGACGGAACTCGCGCTCTATGACGATCTGATCGGCCATATCGAGCAGCAGATCGCGCGCGGGCGGCTCGTGCTGCTCGAACTCGATTCCTACTACATGCCCGACACCAAGGGGCTGTCCTATCGCGAGAGCCACGGCAAGACGACGATCGCGGTCAACCGGCTCGACCGCGCCGGGCGGCAGCTCGACTATTTCCACAATGACGGCTTTCACCGCGCCGTGGCCGAGGATTTCGACGGTCTGTTCCGCCTGCTGCCCGGCCAGCAGCGCGAGGATACGCTGTTTCCCTATGCGGAAATGGCGCGCCTGCCGGCCCGCCTGCCGGACGAGGAGGCCTTGAAGGCGACCGCCCGCCGGCTTCTGGCCCGCCACATCGCACGGCGCCCGGAGGCCAACCCCGTTACGGCTTATCGCGCCGTGGCGATGGCGCAGGCCGCGGCGCTGGCCGAGCGGCCCGGCAACGCCTTCCATCTCTACGCCTTCAACACGCTGCGCCAACTCGGCGCGAATTTCGAACTGCTGGCGAGCCATCTCGCCTGGCTGGACGAGGCGGCGTTCGCGGAAGCGCGCGATGCCGCCCTGCGGATCGCGGGAGGCGCCAAGATCGCGCAGTTCCATCTGGCTCGTGCCATGAAGCAGAAGCGCTTCGAGCGCTTCGACACCGCGCTGGGCGAACTCGCGGCGGCCTGGGACGCGGTGGGCGAGGCGCTGGCGCATCGCCTGCCCGCCTGAGCATGGCCCGCATCCTCGCCCGTTCCGGCGAAAGCATCGCGCGTCTTGCGAACTGGCAATGGCTCGCCACCCCGGCCGGCGCCATCGACAGCCCTGCGACCCTGCCCGGCGAGGGCTGGCATGAGGCGGCCGCGCCCGGCACGGTCGCCGGGACGCTGCGCAACCAAGGTCGCCTCGACGAAGCCGGCGCGGCCTCCATCGCCGATCAGGACCATTGGTATGTGACGCGGCTGAATGCGCCGCTTGCGGGGGCGTTGCGCTTCGAAGGACTCGCCACGATCACCGAGATCTGGATCGGTGGCGAGAAGCGAGCCGAGAGCGCCTCCATGTTTCTGCCGGTCGAGCTGACGGTGAAGGCGGACGCCGGCACCGCCATCTCCCTCTGCTTCCGTGCGCTGAACCCCAAGCTCGCCTCCGCGCCGCGCCGCTCGCGCTGGCGGCCGGCGATGATCCAACCCAACGGGCTGCGCTGGTTCCGCACCACGGCTTTGGGCTCGGCTCCCGGCTGGTGTCCGCCCGGCCTGCCGACCGGGCCCTATCGGCCGGTCACGCGCGTCGAGCGCCAGACCTGCGCTCGCGCCATCGGCGGCATCGATCTGCGAACGGGCTATGAGGGGGGCACCGGCACGGTCTCGCTCACGATCCGGCTGAGCGAAAGCTCGCCTGCTCCGACCGATGCGCTGCTGCGCTGCGCTGGCGCGGAAGCCCCTCTCCGCCCCACCGACCCCGATACCCTCTCCGGCACCCTCTCCCTCCCTGGAATAGCGCCCTGGTTTCCGCACACCCATGGCGAGCCGGCCCTGCACGGTTTGACCGTCACGCTCGGCGGCGAAACCCTCGATCTCGGCCGCATCGGTTTTCGCTCGCTCACCGTCGATCGCCGCGCTGATGGCGACGGCTTCGGCCTCATCGTCAACGGAGTGCCGGTGTTCTGCCGCGGCGCCTGCTGGAGCAGCGCCGATGTGACCACGCTGGCCTGCGGGCGCGCGGCCTATGAACCCTGGCTCCGGATGGCGCGCGAAGCGGGGATGAACATGATCCGCGTGCCGGGCGTCATGGCTTATGAGGACGAGTCCTTCTTCGCGCTCTGCGACGAGCTCGGCATCATGGTCTGGCAGGAGATGGCGCTCGCCAATTTCGATTATCCGCAGGCTGACGAGGGCTTCCGCGACGCGATCCGGGCCGAGGCGGAGCATCTGCTGGACCGGACACAGGGCTCGCCATCTCTCGTCGTGCTGTGCGGCGGCAGCGAGGTGTTCCAGCAGGCGGCGATGCTCGGCGCACCGCCCGAGGCGTGGTCGGGGCCGGTCTTCGACGAGCTCCTGCCCGCCGTCGTCGCCGCGAAGCGCCCCGACATCGCCTATGTCCCGAACTCGCCTTCCGGGGGCGCCCTGCCCTTCGTCGCCAATGCCGGCGTGACGCATTACTACGGCGTCGGCGCTTATATGCGCGATCTCGACGATGCCCGCCGGGCAGAGGTTCGTTTCGCGGCGGAATGCCTTGCCTTCGCCAATGTGCCCGAAGAGGTTTCGCTGGCCGGCGGCCATATGCCTGCCATCACGCATCACCCCGAGTGGAAGCGCGGCGTGCCGCGCGATGCCTCCGCATCCTGGGATTTCGAGGATGTGCGCGATCATTATCTCGGACGCCTTTACGGGCTCGATCCCGCCCGGCTGCGTCGCGAGGACCCGGAGCGCTATTTCGCCCTCTCCCGCGCCACCGTCGCGGAGGTGATGGAGGCGAGTTTCGCCGAATGGCGCCGCCCGGCCTCGCCGACGCGCGGCGCCCTGGTCTGGCTGCTGCAGGACCTTCGGCCCGGCGCCGGCTGGGGCGTTATCGCCAGCGATGGCGAACCGAAATCCGCCTGGTATGGGCTCCAGCGCGCCTTCCGGCCGGTCCAGCTCACCATCACCGACGAAGGCGTCAACGGGCTGGCGCTGCATCTGATTAATGAACGGCCCGAGGCTGTTTCCGCCATTGTCGAACTGACCTGTTGGCGCGAGGGGCACCTCGCCGTGGTCAAGGCCTCGCGCGAGGTGACGCTGGACGCGCGCTCGGCGCGGACACTGTCCGCCTTCGAGCTGATCGGGCGCTTCTTCGACATCACCTACGCCTATCGCTTCGGCCCGCCCGGGCATGACGCGACGTCTGTCCTGCTGCGCGATGCGGTGAGCGGCGCGGTTCTGGCGGAGGCCTTCCATTTCCCGCTGGGGCGCGGCCATGAGCGGCACGAACTCGGTCTGTCGGCCGCGCTCGAGGCTGATGGAGAGAGTTGGTCTGTGCGCATCGCGGCGGAGCGCTTCGCGCAATCGGTCGAGATCGTCGATGCCGGCTGGCGGCCAGCGCAGAACTGGTTCCACCTCGCGCCGGGCGAAGAACGGCTCGTCGCCCTCAAACCCCGTCGCACTGGCCTCGGCCGTCCGAGCGGCTTCGCCAGGGCCGTGAACGGACGAAGAGAAGCCGGCTACTGATCGCCAGCAGCCGGCTCTCCAAGGCCGGCGCGGAACAGCAGGCTGCCATCGCCATAGCTGTAGAAGCGATAGCCCTCGCCGATCGCGCGGGCATAGGCGCGCCTCATCACGTCGAGCCCGCAAAACGCCGAGACGAGCATGAAGAGCGTCGAGCGCGGCAGGTGGAAATTCGTCATCAGGACATCGACAAAGCGGAAGCGATAGCCGGGCGTAATGAAGATCGCGGTGTCGCCGCTGAAGGGGCGGAGCGTGCCGTCCTCCCCCGCCGCGCTTTCCAGCAGGCGCAGAGAGGTGGTGCCCGCAGCGACGATGCGTCCGCCTCGCGCCTTCACGGCATTGAGTGCCTCGGCGGTCTCGGCCGAGACCGAGCCCCATTCGGCATGCATGCGGTGCTCGGCGGTATCCTCGGCCTTGACGGGCAGGAACGTGCCGGCCCCGACATGGAGGGTGACGAAATGGCGAGAGACGCCGCGGGCCTCCAGCGCATCGAACAATCCCGGCGTGAAATGCAGTCCCGCGGTCGGCGCGGCGACGGCGCCCTCGTGCCTGGCATAGGCAGTCTGGTAGTCGGCCGCGTCGGCGGCATCGGCCGGTCGCTTGCCGGCGATATAGGGCGGAAGCGGCAATTCGCCGAGTCGGGCGATGGCCTCGTCGAGATAGGCGCCGCTGAGATTGAAGCGCAGCGCGACTTCGCCGCCCTCCCCCTTGGCGGTGACCTCCGCCTGGAGGCGCGCGAGTTCGCAGGCATTGTTCGCGCCCTCACCGTCGAAGACGAGCGTCTCGCCGAGCGCGATCTTTTTGGCGGGCCGCGCGAAGGCGAGCCAGCTATCACCGCTTTCGCGCTTGTGCAGCATGATTTCGACGGCGGCGGAGACATCGCCGCGCCAGCGCCGGCCGCGCAGCCGCGAGGGGATGACGCGGGTGTCGTTGAGCACCAGCGCATCGCCGGGCTGGAGCAGCAAGGGCAGGTCGCGGACGACTCGATCCGACAAGGCCTGACCGGGACGGACAACCAGCAGGCGCGCCGAGTCGCGCGGGCTGACCGGCCGCAATGCGATCCGCTCCTCGGGCAGCTCGAAATCGAAAAGATCGACGTTCATGGCCTAGCGAGCCCGCCTCTCAAAACGAAGCGAGCCCTCATCCGAGGAACGAGCGCAGCTCGTGTCTCGAAGGATGGTCCAGCATCGACTGGAACCGCCCTTCGCGACGCCGCGCGAGCGCGGCTCCTCAGGACGAGGGCTCGCCCTTGATCGAACGGCTCAGGCCGCGTCGGCCATCACCTTCATCGAGACGATGGAATCGGGATCGCGCACCGGTTCGCCGCGCTTGATGCGGTCGACATTCTCCATGCCTTCCACAACCTGGCCCCAGACGGTGTACTGCTTGTCGAGGAAGCGGGCGTCGTCGAAGACGATGAAGAACTGGCTGTTGGCCGAGTTCGGGTTCTGGGCGCGGGCCATGGAGCAGATGCCGCGCACATGCGGCTCGGCATTGAACTCCTGAGCGAGATCGGGGTGTTTCGAGCCGCCGGTGCCGGTGCCGTGCGGGCAGCCGACCTGGGCCATGAAGCCGTCGATCACGCGGTGGAACACGATGCCGTCATAGAAGCCTTCGCGGGCGAGCTGCTTGATGCGCTCGACATGCTTGGGGGCGAGGTCGGGGCGCAGCTGGATCACCACCTTGCCCTTGGTGGTTTCCATCACGATGGTGTTTTCCGGATCGAGCGACATCAGCTCTGCCTTTCGTTGGACGGCACGCGGCCGTGGAAGCGTAGGGTGAAGGGTCGCCCCGCGATACTCGCTCCGAGGTCCTTCGACAACCTCATCGGCGTGCAACGCTTGACCGCCGCGATGGCGGACTGGGCGAAAATGTTCTGAAAGCCGGCATCGCCGCGCCGCGTTTCCCACGCGATGCGCGGCTGGCCGAACAACGTGCCGTCGCGGCGCAGGCTGAAGCGGACGGTCACCATCGCGCCGGTCAAATCCCCCGGCAGGGGCGGCGGCGACCAGCAGCGGGCAATGGCGGGGCCGATCGCATCGAGCCTGGCGAGAGGCTCTCCACCGTCGGCGGACTCGGCCGGGGCCACGCTGCCGACCAGCCCCAACTCGCCGGAGCCGCGGCGCAAGGCACCCTGCCCGCCGACGGGCCGCTGCTGCAGGCCCGGAATATCGCTGGACCCGCCGAAGCGACCGCCGATGCCGGGATCGTAGCGCTGCCCGCTCGGCGGCGGCAAAACCGGGTTCTGCGAGCCGGAAGGCGGCGGCAGCACCGGGTTCTGCGAACCGGACGGGGGCGGCAGGCCGAGATCATGCGTCTGCTGCGCCATAGCGGTCTGGGCCACCAGCAACAGAAGAAGAATGACACCGGCCCGGCCGATCATGCGCGGCGCCTTACTTGGCGTCGGCCTGCATCCGCATGGTCACGATCTTGTCGGGGCTCGAGACGACGCCGTTATTGGCGGACGAGCCCTTCTTGATCTTGCGGACGGCATCCATGCCGGAGACCACCTCGCCGAAGAGCGTGTACTGGCCGGTCAGCGAGCCGCAGCCCTCATAGCAGATGAAGAACTGCGAATTGGCCGAGTTCGGTGAGGACGAGCGGGCCATGCCGACCGAACCGACCTTGAACGGGGTCTGGCCGAATTCCGCCGGAATATTAGGCAGGTCCGAGCCGCCGGTGCCGGTGCCGGTCGGGTCACCCGTTTGCGCCATGAAGCCGTCGATCACGCGATGGAAGACGATGCCATCGTAGAAGCCGCGCTTCACCAGAGCCTTGATCTGGGCGACATGCTTGGGCGCCAGATCCGGGCGCAGCTGGATGGTGACCGGGCCGTCCTTCGTCGTCAGCACCACCGTGTTGTCCGGATCGGCCTTGGGCGCCTGAGCATGGGCGAGCCCGAGGGACGCCAGGAAGGCGAGAGCGGCAAACGTGCTGCGCAGCATGAAAATCTCCATCGCCGCAGGGATTCTGCGGTCCTTAGCCCCGATAGCCATAAGCTTTGACAGGAACAAGGCACCCTATCGAGACTGTGCGTGACGCCATCTTTCGCCGGCGGAAGCGATCTCGATGGGCCCGGCGCCTGCCGCAGACTCGTTTCTGCCGCACGACCGCATGCGTTGTCCTGGGACAATCCTTTCGCTTTCGGCGTCTGCGACTCGGTGAATGTTGCACTGCACAAGTGCAGCGGAGATTAAATTTGCAAAAAGTTGCGGCTGCACCTGCTCAAATGGGTGACAGCTCCGTCACAATCGGCTAGTCATTTCCTCGCTGGGCACGCTTTGTTGACCAAGGCGCCGCGGACCAGGTCTCGGGAGGAAAAGCGCACTGCCGTATATGAGCCTTACGCGCTCAGACGTGTGCCGATACGGTGGACATAAGCGCACTAAACAAGGCAAGGCGAAAGCCTTGCCTTTTTCTTTTGCCGGATCGAGACAGCGCCCGACGCTGCCTCAGACGTCGAAATGCGACCAGCCATACCAGACGAAAGCGAAGACGAGCGCCGCGATCACCGATGTGATGGCGGCCTTCTTCAGCAGGCCGGGCAGAACCGGTGCGCCCGGCTCGGTGCCGGCCACGGTCTCGCCCGCTTCGTGCTGGCTGCGCACGCCGAAGGGCAGGACGGCGAACAGCACCGTCCACCAGATCACGAAATAGACGGCGAGCCCGCTCGCGATGCTCATGATGGCCGCCCAGCCAGCGCGATGCAGGAAAAGGCGACACGCGCCGGCGTCGGCACGCCGAAACGGGCAGTGTGGCGCGCCGGCAATCCGCCCGGGAAATGCCGGACATATTCCGCGTTGCAGGCGGCGTAATCGGCCGGATCGCTGATCAGCATCGTCATCTGCACCACCCGGTCGAGAGATGAGCCGGCTTCCCCCAGGATTTCGGCGATCCGGCCCAGCGCGTTGCGCACCTCCTCGGCCGGGGTCTCGCCGCGATGGATACCGGCCGCCGGATCATGCGGCGCCGAATGCCCCGAGACGAAGACTAACCCGGCGGCGACCGTCGCGGCGCTGAAGGGGCGGGGCGAATCCGGCTCCGGCGGGCCGAGAAAGGCGATGTCGGACATCGGTCAGGCCTGCTCAAGTTCGACGAGCGTGCCGAGAAAGTCCTTGGGGTGGAGGAACAGCACCGGCTTGCCATGGGCCCCGATGCGCGGCTCGCCCGAACCCAGGACGCGGGCGCCCTGCTCCTTGAGTCGATCGCGTGCGGCGATGATGTCGTCGACCTCGTAGCAGATGTGGTGGATGCCGCCATCGGCGTTGCGCTCCAGAAATTTCGCGATCGGCGACTCCGCTCCCAGCGGCTCCAGCAGCTCGATCTTCGTGTTCGGCAATTCGACGAAGACCACAGTGACGCCATGCTCCGGCTGCGGGAGGGGCTGCGAAACACGGGCGCCGAGCGTGTCCCGATACAGGGCCGTCGAGGCCGAGAGGTCCTTCACAGCGATGGCGACATGGTTGAGCCGTCCGATCATCCGTCCCTCCGAACTGATTCAGGCCGGGCTTACGATAAGGCCGCGCCGCAACGCCGCTCCGGCGCCGCACCACCATGCGGCCGGCATCGAGCGACGACAAGCGCCGTCTCGCGGGAGTGCCGACCGCTCGAGACGGGCCATCGGATCACCCCGAAAACGGATGCCGTTTCTCGCTCCGGTGAACTAACCTCTGCCGCCGCGTGCGACGCGCTCGATCTCGGCGCGCACCAGACGCTCCACCATCGTCGGAAGATTGTCGTCGAGCCAGGCCTTCAGCATCGGCTTGAGCATGTCCTTGACGAGGTCTTCGAGCGTACGGGCATTGTTGCTCAGCACCGTGTTCGCCAGCTGCCCGAAGGCGCTGGTCACGGCGGAGCTCGCCTGGTCGGACAAAAGCGAGGCCATGTCCATCGCGGGCTGCGGCCGTGCGGCCATGACAGGCTCGGGCATCGGCGGCGGCAGCGGCGCGGGCTCCGGCTCAGGCAGCGCCATGACCGGCGGAGGTTCGGGCTGCGCGAAATCGAGGTCGAAATCGCCGTCGTCGGGCGCCGGAGCCGGCTCGGGATCCGGCGTCGGCGGCGCAATGAAGGCCGCTTCGGAGCCCAGATCGAGCACGTCCTCGTCCAGCGGCACCGGCTCGGGAGGCTCTTCGGCCACCGGGGCGGGCTCGACGGCAGGGGCCTGCGCCTCCTCGGCGGGCTTGGCCTCATCGTCGGAAATGATCCGACGGATGGAGGCCAGGATTTCCTCCATCGACGGTTCGTTAGGCTTCGCTTGCGCGTTCATGACAGTCTGGACCGTTCGACAGCGCGCGCGCCGATTGAATCAACGCCGCTCGATAACGGCAGTATTCCATCAGACTCGCAGCGCACAAGCTGCCAGGCCCCTCTCCCACAGGAGAAATCCGCGCTGCCGCCGATCGTTGGCGTGGCGCGCGCGGCTTTCAACGGCCATCGGGCGTTTGAGTGCCCCAGAGCAGGCCCTTGACCTGGTCGTAGTGCTGGCGCGCATCATAGGCCTCGGCCTTCAGCCGCAGCGTTTGCGCCGAGAGCTTCCCGGTGGCGGAAAGAACAGAGTAGGAGGCGACCACACGGTCGCGCTGGGCGCTGACGAGGCTGGAGCGCGCGCTGACCAGCGCCTGCTGGGCGTTGAGCACGTCGAGTGTGGTGCGCTGGCCGACCTTCGCCTCTTCGCGCACGCCGGCAAGAGCGGTGGTGGCGGCCTGCACCTGCGCCTGCGCAGCGGTGATCTGCGCCTTGGCGGCCTCCAGGCCGCCCCAGGCCGAGACCAGAGCGGCACGAACCGTGTCGCGCTGGGTGTCGACCTCGATGCGCCGCTGGCCCGCTGTTTCCTTGGCCTGCCGCGTGGCGGCATAGACCTGACCGCCCTCGTAAATCGGGATCGTCAGCGAGCCGACCACGCTGGCAGAGACGCGGTTGTCGCCGTAATACTGGCTGTCATAGCGCTGCTGGACGGTACCGGTGACGCCGAAGACCGGGTAGAGGCTGGCCTCGGTCACCTTGACCTGAAGCTCGGCGGCATCGACGCCATGCTGGGAGGCGACGATGGCGGGGTGGTTGACCAGCGCCTGATTGAGGGCGACCGGCAGCGATTTGGGCAGCAGCGCCTCGACCGGCCGGGCCGGCGCAAGCTGACGCGGTTCGGCGCCGACATTCTGCCGGTAGCGCGCCACCGAGGTCTTGAGGTTGGATTCGGCCAGGATCGCCTGAGACTGGGCCGCGGCCAGGCTGGCCTCCGCTTGGGCGACGTCCGTCCGGGTTACTTCGCCGACCTGGAAGCGATCGCGCGTCTGACGAAGCTGCTCTTCCAGAACCTCGACGTTGTTCCGGTTGAGATTGAGGATCGCGGTGTCGCGCAGCACGTTCATATAGGAGGTGGCGGCGTCGAGCAGCACGTTCTGCTCGGTGTTGCGCAGCGTCGCGCGGGCGCCGAGCACCTGCGATTCGGACTGGCTCACCTGGGCGCGCGTCTTGCCCGAATCGAAGATATTTTGGGTGATCTGTACGCCGGCGCCGCGCGGGCCCAGCTTCGAGGTGCTGCTGGTGTGGAACGGCGAGGAGGTCGCGCCGCCCGGAATTTCGCTCTGCGTGATGCTGGCGCCGATATCGGCCGAGGCGGTGATCCTGGGGCGGTAGCCCGACAGGGCCTGCGGCACGTTTTCGTCAGTCGCGCGCACCGAAGCACGCTGCGCATTCAGGGTCGGATTGGCGTTGTAGGCCCGCGCCAGCGCGGCCTCCATCGTCTGCGCCATGGCGGCGCCGGATGGCCCGACCGCGAGCATGCCGGCCAGGGCCGCTGTCGCGGCGAGGGCCAGCTTCGTTCTATCGATTCGTGTGTCCACTGGACGCCTCTCGTGCGCACTCAACGTCGCGCCCAGGCATCGCCCCAGCCTCGGCAGTAAAGAGAATCCTTCATAGCCCGATCAGGCCGGCCCGCCAACGCATGCCGGGTTTCAATCAGGCTTCCACCCACAGGTGCCGCAAAAATGCGACACCCTTACCATCAGAAGGTGAAGGCGGCGGGCCGCCGGAATTCCGGCAGTTCGGGCGCGTAGGCATCGAACACGGTGCGGCCCGACACCACCTCGCCGGATTTCTGGTAGAGCCGCACCCGCGCGGCCCGGCCGACACCCTCGACGACCACCAGGCGGCCCTCGTCGCGCAGCAGCGTGAACAGGCTCGCAGGCTGGATCTCGCAGGCGCCGCCGACCAGGATGGCGTCGAAGGAGCCGGCGGCCGGCGGCTTGTCGAGCACGGTGACGCCGGCGGACGCCAGAGCGTCCGCAGCGAAGGCGCGGGCGGCTTCCTCGGGCTCCCAGAGTGCGGCCTTGGCGCCGATATGAGCCATCAGCGCGGCGCCATAGCCACTGCCACCGGCATATTCGAGAACGTCTTCGCCCGGCTCGACATCGAGCGTCTGGATCATGCGGGCGACGACCATCGGGGCCATGAGCGCGCGGCCCGTGCCCGGCAGGGCGATGGGATGGTCGAGATAGGCCAGATGCGCCGCGCCCGCCGGCACGAAAGCCTCGCGAGGCACGGCGTCGGCGGCGGCCAGCACGGCGCGGTCCGTGACGTCGTAGGTCCGCAGCTGGCAGTCCACCATGTTGCGGCGAAGCGCGAGAAAACCTTCCATGCCGAATTCTCCGTCAGCGGCACATGGGCGCCGATCGCGCGGCCGGGCGCGGAGCCCCGCCGGCACGGTCCCATCGGCACCGATCATGGCAGCTTTCTGTTCGAGTGCAGCGCAAAAGGCAAGCGCGCCGTCATGCTGCCGCAGGCGCAGCTCATTCGTGTCCGAACGGAGGTTTCGGCGATCTGCTGCGGCATTGCTGGATTATTGGAGGCCTCGCCCGGAATCGAACCGGGGTGCAAGGATTTGCAGTCCTCTGCGTAACCACTCCGCCACGAGGCCATCCGCAGGCGGCGTTGCCTGCCCGCGACGACGCAATAACCACAAGCCGCGCATGGCTGCAAGCCGCAAGGCCCGTTTCGCGACGCTGTGAAGACGATTGTCAATTGCCGGCGAAAAGGGGGTTGCGCCCCTGCCCGGTCGCCGCTATTACCCCGGCCACCGTTCCCGGATAGCTCAGCGGTAGAGCAATCGACTGTTAATCGATTGGTCGCAGGTTCGAATCCTGCTCCGGGAGCCAGCTCTTCAGAGCCTCGCGCCACAGGCGCCCTCCTCCACCTAAAAACGAGCTTTCGTTCCTAAAATCCGGAGCGAAAAGGCGATCATGCGCCTTTGCCGGTGATCCGAAACCGCGTCCGCGCGGTAGATGGTTTCGGGCGCGCCCGCAGGAAGGCGCGGTGGTTTCGCGAGGCTTCATGACACGCCGTCTGCACTGGTTCCGGGACGATCTGCGCCTCGCCGACAACCCGGCGCTGCACGCCGCCGCCGATGATGGCGAGGTTCTGTGCCTCTATATTCTCGACGAGGGCGGGAATCGCCGGCCGCTCGGGGGCGCCGCGCGCTGGTGGCTCTCGCGTTCGCTGGCGCAATTGTTCGAATCGCTTCGCGCCAAGGGCGGGGAACTGGTGCTGATGCGGGGCGACCCGGCGACGATTCTGCCGGATGTCGTCGAGGGCGCCGGAATCAGCCATGTCACCTGGACGCGGCGCTACGAGGCGGCCGCGATCACGCTCGACAAGCGCATCAAGGAAACCCTGTCGGATGCGGGCGTGACGGTGACCAGTTGCAATGGCCACTTGCTGAACGAGCCTTGGGAGGTGGTCAGCAAGGCCGGCCAGCCGATGAAGGTGTTCACGCCTTATTGGCGCGCCGCGCGCGAACGCGGCGAGCCCGGCCAGCCGCTGGCCGCACCGGCGAGGGTCAGCCCGTTGAAACTGCCGAAGGCGCTGGCTTCCCAAGCTCTCGATCTCGCCGATCTCGCCCTCGAGCCACAAAAGCCCGACTGGACCGGCGGGATGCGCGAGGCCTGGACTCCCGGGGAAGCCGGCGCGCAGGCGCAGCTGGAGGATTTCATCGGCGACGGGCTCGCCGGCTATGCCGAGGATCGCAACCGCCCCGACAAGCGCAGCACCTCGCGGCTTTCTCCCCATCTGCGCTTCGGCGAAATCTCGCCGCGGCAGATCTGGCACGCGCTGGCCATGGCGCGCGAGACGGGAGAGGCCGCGGGCTCGGACAAGGACGCCGAAAAATTCCTCTCCGAGCTGGGCTGGCGGGAATTCTCCTATCACCTGCTCTTCCACAATCCGGAGCTGGCGAGCCGGAACTACGATTCGCGCTTCGACGCTTTTCCCTGGCACCGCGACGACGAGGCGCTGAGGCGCTGGCAGCGCGGACGCACCGGCGTGCCGCTGGTCGATGCCGGCCTGCGCGAATTGTGGACCACCGGCTGGATGCACAACCGCGTCCGGATGGTCGTCGCGTCCTTCCTGATCAAGCATCTGCTGCAGGACTGGCGCGCCGGCGAGGACTGGTTCTGGGACACGCTCGTGGACGCCGACCCGGCCAACAATGCGGCGAGCTGGCAATGGGTGGCCGGGTCAGGCGCCGATGCCGCCCCTTATTTCCGGGTCTTCAACCCCGTCACGCAGGGCGAGACCTGGGATCCGAAGGGCGATTACGTCCGCCGCTGGGTGCCCGAGATCGCGGCGCTGCCCGATTCGCTGCTGCACCAGCCTTGGGAGGCGAGGAAAGCCGAGTTAAGCGCGGCCGGAATCACACTCGGCGAGACCTACCCGAAGCCGATGGTCGATCTCGCCTTCGGCCGGCAGCGGGCGCTGGAGGCCTTTGCCGCGATCAAGGGTAGCTGAAGCAACGGGGCCGGGTCAGATCCGGCGCGCGACCTGCCGCATCAGCGCGAAATACAGCGGATAGGGCAGGATCCGCGCCAGTTTCAGCAGCCATGTGAGACGGCGCGGAAAGGTGATCTCGAAGCCGCCGCCGGCCAGGCCGTCGGCAACCCGCCGCGCCGCCGCCTCGACGGGCATCAGGAAGGGCATGGAAAAGCCGTTGCCCTCGGTCATCGGCGTCACCACGAAGCCTGGGTTGACCACCTGAAGGGTGATGCCGTCGGCAGCACAGTCGCCGCGCAGCGATTCGCAGAAATGGATCATGGCGGCTTTCGAGGCGCCGTAGGCGGCAGCTCCCGGCAGGCCGCGATAGCCGACGAGCGAGGCCGTGACTGCGATCTGCCCCCGTCCCCGGCGCGTCATGGCCGGCAGCACCGGCGCCAGCGACCGCAGCACCCCCAGCACATTGACGGCGAAGGTCGCCTCCGCCGCGGCGAGGTCGAAGCCCCTGCCCCGCTCGCGCGTGCCCGTCGCCACGCCCGCATTCAGAAAGGCGAGCGCGATCGGGCCGTGGACCGCCTCGATCGTCTCGACGAGGCCGGCCATCGCCGCGGCATCGGTCACGTCGCCCGCGTGAGCGACGATCCGGCCCGGCAGATGTTCCGACTTCCGAGCGAGCCCTTCCAGCAGATCGAGGCGCCGGGCGGTCGCCGTGACCGTCCATCCACGTTGCGCCAGTTCCAGCGCGACGGCTGCGCCAATTCCCGAGCTCGCGCCCGTGATCCAGGCGACACCGTCCTGCGGTGTCATGCGTGGCAGCGCCATGGTGGACCTCGTCTTCCCCGGCAGCGACTATAGACCCACAGAGATTGCGGAAAGATGTGCAGGCTCCACGCCTCGGCCCCGCGCCGAGCCCTGTGGCGCGGCGCTATCGCTTCAGGCAGTCTTCCCGCCCGCCTTCCTGCACGCGAGACCATGCCGATGCCGACAGAATTGCTCTTCCGCGACGACGCCTATCTCAGGGAGGCTGAGGCCTCGGTCATCGCCGTCAACGAGCGCGGCGGCATCGAACTCGATCGCACGGTGTTCTACGCCACCGGCGGCGGGCAGCCGGGTGATGCCGGCAGCTTGCGCCGCTCCGATGGCAGCGCGATCGCGATCGGCACTGCGATTTACGACCCGCAGGACAAGAGCCGCGTGCTGCATGTGCCTCTCGAAGGTCAGCCGGTGCCGCAGCCGGGCGAGACGGTCACGGTCGTGCTGGATTGGGAGCGGCGCTTCAAGCGCATGCGGATCCACACCGCGCTGCATCTGCTCAGCGTCGTACTGCCCTATCCCGTGACCGGGGGCTCGATCGGCGAGGGCGACGGCCGGCTGGATTTCGACATTCCCGAGGGCGGGCTCGACAAGGCCGAGGTGGCGGAGAAGCTCAACGCGCTGATCGCCCGCCATGCCGATATCTCCGATCGGTGGATCAGCGACGAGGAGCTCGACGCCAATCCCGGCCTCGTCAAGACGATGTCGGTTAAGCCGCCGCGCGGTTCGGGCCGGGTCCGTCTCGTCGCGATCGGCGATATCGACCTGCAGCCCTGCGGCGGCACGCATGTGCGCAACACCGCCGAGATCGGCCTTGTCGCTGTCACGGATATCGAGAAAAAGGGCAAGCAGAACCGGCGCGTGCGTATCGCGCTGGCCTGAGGCTTTCGAGGACATCATGGCTTACGACGCGGTTTTCGTTTCCACCGCCTGGCTGGCCGAGCGGCTGGACGCGCCCGATATCGTGGTGGTGGACGGCTCCTGGTATCTGCCGGCACAGAACCGGGACGCTGCTGCGGAGTATGCCGAGCGTCGCATTCCGGGCGCGGTGCGCTTCGATATCGACGCGGTCAAGGACAGCGCGAGCGACCTGCCCCATATGCTGCCGCGCCCGGAGGCGTTCGCCGCCGCCGTCGGCGCGCTGGGCATCGGCGACGGCATGCGGATCGTTGTCTATGACGGGCCGGGCCTGTTCTCGGCGCCGCGCGTGCGCTGGACCTTCAAGACCTGCGGCGCCCGCGACGTGGTGATTCTCGAAGGTGGCTTCGCCGCCTGGGAGAAGGAGAACCGGCCGATCGAGCACGGCGCGCCGCGCGCCCGCGCCGCCCGCAGCTTCACCGCGAGGCTCGACCATTCAGCCGTCGCCACGGCCGACGATGTGGCGCGCGCGCTCGATGCCGGCTCGGCGCAGATCATCGATGCGCGCCCTGCCGACCGCTTTCGCGGTGAGGCGGCCGAGCCGCGCCCGGGCGTGCGCTCCGGCCATATGCCGGGCGCGCTCAACGTGCAGGCAACGGCGCTGGTGGCGGATGGCCGCTTCAAGGACGCGCCTGCCCTCGCCGCCGCCTTCGCAGACGCGGGCACAGATCTCGATCGGCCGGTGATCACCAGCTGCGGCTCGGGCGTCACCGCCGCGATCCTCGCCACGGCTCTGGAGACCATCGGCAAGCCGGTGCGCGCCCTCTATGACGGCTCCTGGAGCGAATGGGGCGCGAGCGACAGGCCGATCGCGACCGGTCCGGCCAAGCCGCGCTGACAGGCTTCAGCCGGCGCGATAGGCGAAATAGCGCCCGGCCGGCACGCCCTCCGGCAGGCTGACCGCCTGGAGTGCCGGTTCGGTCAGCGCCCAGCCGCTGACGACGAGCGCGCCCGGCCGCGCCAGCGCGACGATTTGCGCCGGCAGCCAGGCGAAGGCGACCACATCGTTCTCCGGCACGCCGGTGGTGACGTCGGCATGGATCAGCGCCGCCGTACCTGCATGATCGCGCGCGAAGATCGGCAGAGTCTCGGCCATGTCGCCGACGACCAGCCGGTCGGCCGGCGGCATCGAGCGCGGATTGGGGCTCGGCTTCTTCTCGAACACATAGATGTCGCGGCCCGGCAGCATCTCGCGCAGATGATCGTAGGTGCGGCCATTGCCGAGCCCGAGTTCGAGCACCGGCCCGTGCGTTCCGGCGATGCTCGCCGCCGCCCAGTTCAGCAAGAGGCGCTGCGCCTCGAGGCGGCGGATGAAGCTGTCGAGCCTGCTCAAGCTTGGATCCTTTCCCGATGGGCACAAGCGGCCGAAGATGATGGCGCCGGCCGAAGTTGCGCTCGCTTCCACAGATCATGCGCCGGAGTGGCAGGCAACGCCCGGGACAGGCTCGGGTTCAGCGCCGGTCGCGCGCATCTAAAGTCGTAGACGCCGCAGGTTGCCCGCGGCACGCGCCTGGTGTCGCAATGGGCCATCGGCCGCAAAGAGCCGCTTTGCATGTGCAAGGGAGAGCGCCCATGACCACCACTCGCCGCGCGGCCTTGGCCGCGCTCGCCGCATGTGCGGCCATGCCCGGCGCGCCTGCGCTGGCCCAGTCCTGGCCGCAGCGCCCGATCACCTTCATCGTGCCTTTCCCCGCGGGCGGAGGAACGGATGCCTTCGCCCGGCCGCTCGCCACAGCGCTCGATCCTCTGCTGGGGCAGCGCGTCATTATCGAGAATCGCGGCGGTGCCGGCGGGACGGTTGGCGCATCGGCGGCGGCGAAAGCGGCATCGGACGGCTACACCTTCTTCGTCGGCGCGGCTCATCACGCCATCGCACCGGCGCTCTATCCGAAGCTCGACTACAATATCGAGACTGACTTCATCCCCATCGCCCTCGTGGCGGTGCCGCCGCAAGTCGTGGTGGTCAATCCCGCGGTTCCCGCGAAAACACTGTCGGAGCTGATCGACTATGCCCGGAAAAATCCGGAGAAACTGAACTTCGCCTCGGCCGGAGCAGGGACGACGCACCATCTCGCGGGCGAGCTGTTCCAATTGCAAACCCATACGAGGCTGACCCATGTTCCGTATCGCGGCGCCGGCCCCGCGCTGCAGGACATCGTCGCGGGACAGGTCGATCTGCTGTTCGACGGCCTCGGCTCGTCCGCGCCGCAGATCCAGACCGGGCGGCTGCGCGGGCTGGCGGTGGCAGCGGCGACGCGATCCGACGCCATTCCGGATGTGCCGACCGCGAAGGAAGCCGGTCTGCCGCAATTCGAGGTCGCGACCTGGTATGCACTCTTTGCGGTGAAGAACACGCCGCCCGAGATCGTCACGCGCATGCGCAACGAGGTCGCCAAAGCCCTGAAGACCCCGATGGTGACCGACGCCTGGGCCCGCAACGGCTCGCCGATCCCCACGATGGAGCCGGAGGCCCTGCCCGCCTTCGTCAAGGCCGAGGTCGCGCGCTGGGGAGCGGTTGTGAGGGAAGCGCAGGTCAAGCTGGAGTGAATCGCCGGAGCCAGGCGGGTTGCCGGCGTCAGACGGATTCGACGTCCGCCGTCCGGGCTCAGCCGGCGGCCTTTTCGGGCGAGATTTCGCCATCGACGACGGCGCGGGCCAGCGCGGCTGAAAATCCGGCGCGCGCCAGGGCAGCGACCTCCTTTTGCCGATCGAAGGGCCGGTCGGGCCGGCGCCAAGGGCCGATGCGCTTGCGGCGAGCCGCGATCATCACGGCTGAGCGCTCGGCGGCCTCGTCATCGCCGCCGGCCTGTGCGGCAAGGTCGCGGGGAACGCCCTTGGCCGCGAGCTTGGCCGCCACCGCCCGGCCCGACTGGCCTTTCCGGCGCAGGCTGGCGGCCCGCGCCTGCGCAAAGCGTTCGTCGTCGATCAGACCGGACGAGACGCAGCGCGCCACAATCGCATCCCGCATCTCCGCGAAGGCCGCCGGGTCCTGTTCGTGATGGCGGCAACTGGCCACGATCTTGCGCTGGAGCACCCGCCGCACCTGCTCGGCGGGCGCGGCATAGCGCTCCAGATAATGCATCGCGGCACGCTGCAGATAATCGGCGCTGATGCGCCGGGGAACCCTGCGCGGCTTTTCGTGAGCCGATTTCTGCAGGCGTGGTTTCTCGTCGCTCTCCATCAATCCGACACCGGCCGGGACCGGCCCGCCTTCACGCCGGAGCGTCGTTCCTTGGAGGCAAGGCGCCGCTCCTTGGAGGCCTTGGTCGGCTTGGTGGCGCGGCGGATCTCGGGCCTGACGGATGCCTGGCGGATCAACTCGACCAGCCGCTCGACCGCCTCCTCGCGGTTGCGCTTCTGGCTGCGCTGGCTCTGCGCGACAATGACGATCACCCCGTCCTGCGTCAGGCGGCTGCCAGCGAGCTTCATCAGCCGGATCGCGACATCGTTCGGCAGAGACGGCGAATGGCGGGCGTCGAAGCGGATCTGCACCGCGCTCGACACCTTGTTGACGTTCTGACCGCCGGGACCGGAGGCGCGCACTAAGCTTTCCTCGATTTCGCTCTCGTCGATCGCGATGGACGGCGTGACTTGAATCATGGGAGGAGACTAGCGCAGTTCACGGAGTTTCGCAGCGTTGCAGCCCTCTCGCGACATCGCCCGGCTGATCGAGATCATGGCCGCCCTGCGCACGCCCGGCACCGGCTGTCCCTGGGATCTGGAACAGGACTTCGCCTCGGTCGCCCCCTTTACGGTCGAGGAGGCCTACGAGGTCGCCGATGCGATCGCGCGCGGCGATCTCGTCGATCTGAAGGACGAGCTCGGCGATCTGCTGCTGCAGGTGGTGTTCCACGCCCGCATGGCCGAAGAGGAAGGCGCTTTCGCCTTTCCGGACGTGGTCGAGGCGATCACCGCCAAGCTTATCCGCCGCCACCCGCATGTCTTCGGCGAGACCCGCGACCTGACGCCGGCCGAGGTGAAAACGCTCTGGCACCGCATCAAGCTCGCGGAAAAGACCGAGAAGGCCGCTGCCCGCGCCGCTGCCGGCCTGCCGCCGAGGCAGGAGGATCGCGGCGTGCTGGCGGGGGTGGCCGAGACCCTGCCAGCGCTCACCCGTGCCTGGAAGTTGCAACAGCGCGCCTCCAGCGTCGGCTTCGATTGGAACGATGCAAGGCTCGTCCTCGCCAAGATCCGGGAGGAGATCGACGAGGTCGACGAGGCGCTCGCCGCCGGCGACAAGGCCGCGATGCGCGAGGAGGTCGGCGACCTGCTCTTCGCCGTCGCCAACCTGGCACGCCATCTCGACGCCGAGCCGGAAGGCGCGCTGGCCGCCGCCAATGCCAAATTCGAGCGCCGCTTCAAGGGGATCGAGGCGGCGCTGGAGGCACAGGGCGGCAGCCCCGCCGAAGCGAGCCTCAAGGAGATGGAAGCCCTCTGGCAGGCGATGAAACGCCAGGAAAAAGCAAGCGGCTGAGAGGCGGCGGGTGCCGCCTCCCGTCACTCGACCGTGACGGATTTCGCCAGGTTGCGCGGCTGGTCGACGTCCTTGCCCATATAGACGGCCGTCTGATAGGCGATCATCTGCACCGGCAGCGCATAGACGATCGCCGCGAAGACCGGGTCCATATCGGGCATCACGATCGTCGCCTCGGGCTCGATGCCGGCTTCGGCGGCGCCCTGTTCGTCGGTGATGAGGATGATGCGCCCGCCGCGCGCGGCGACCTCCTGCATGTTCGACGCGGTCTTCTCGAAGAGCGCATCATGCGGCGCCACGACGATCACCGGCATCTCGGGGTCGATCAGCGCGATCGGCCCGTGCTTGAGCTCGCCCGCCGCATAACCTTCGGCGTGGATATAGCTGATTTCCTTGAGCTTCAGCGCGCCTTCCAGGGCAAGCGGAAAGCTGGTGCCGCGCCCGAGATAGAGCACGTCTCTGGCGCGCGAGAGCTTCTGCGCCAGCTGTTCGATCTGCGGCTCCAGCGCCAGCGCCTTGGCCATCAGCCCCGGCAGGGCGATCAGGTTCTGGACATGCCGGGCCTCGTCCTCGGCCGAAAGCGTGCCGCGCGCCCGCGCGGCAGCCAGCGCCAATGCGGCAAAGACGGCGAGCTGGCAGACGAAAGCCTTGGTCGAGGCGACGCCGATCTCCGGGCCGGCGAGCGTCTGCGCCACCGCATCGCTCTCGCGCGCGATGCTCGAGGTCGGAACGTTGACGATGGACAGGATGCCCTGCCCGTTCTGACGCGCATAGCGCAGCCCTGCCAGGGTGTCGGCCGTCTCGCCCGATTGCGAGACGAACAGCGCCAGCCCGTTCTCCGGCAGCGGCGCCTCGCGATAGCGGAACTCGGACGCGACATCGATCTCGACCGGCAGGCGGGCGAGACGCTCGAACCAGTATTTCGCGATCAGCCCGGCATAGAATGAGGTGCCGCAGGCGCCGATCGTCAGCCGCGAGAGGCTCTTCCAGTCGATCTTGTCTCCGAAGGGCAGGCGCACCTTGCCGGCGGCCATGTCCAGATATTGCGTCAAGGTATGGCCGACGACCTCGGGCTGCTCATAGATCTCCTTGGCCATGAAGTGGCGGTGATTGCCCTTTTCGACCAGGAAGGCGCCGGAGGCGACGCGCTGGGCGCGGCGCTGCACGATCGCATTGGTCTTGTCGTAGAAGGTGGCGCCGCGCCGATGCAGCACCACCCAGTCGCCCTCGTCGAGATACGCGATGAGATTGGTGAAGGGCGCCAGCGCCAGCGCGTCAGAGCCCAGATACATCTCGCCATCGCCGATGCCCACCGCCAGCGGCGAGCCCTTGCGGGCGCCGATCAGCAGGTCTTCCTCGCCCTGGAACAGGAAGGCGAGCGCGAAGGCGCCGTTGAGGCGCGGCAGGCTGGCCGCCACCGCATCTACCGGCGTCTTGCCGCGATCGAGCTCACGGGTAACGAGATGAGCGACGATCTCGGTGTCCGTCTCGGTCTCGAAGACATAGCCGTCGGCCTGCAATTCGGCGCGCAAATCGCGGAAATTCTCGATGATGCCGTTATGGACGACCGCGAGCTTCTCGGTCGCGTGCGGGTGGGCATTGACCTCGTTGGGCTTGCCATGCGTCGCCCAGCGGGTGTGGCCGATGCCGATCATGCCGTCGAGCGGCTCGTTCGAAAGCCGGACTTCCAGGTTCTTCAGCTTGCCCTCGGCCCGGCGGCGGGCCAGCCGGCCTGCTTCCAGCGTCGCGACACCGGCAGAATCGTAGCCGCGATATTCGAGCCGCCGCAGCGCCTCGACGACCTGGGTCGCGACCGCTTCCTTGCCGAGAATCCCGACGATGCCACACATGGGCGAACCTCTTGAAAACGTGACGATGCGGCAGGAGATAGCCGCGAAACGCCAGCCCGCCTAATCAATCTGCATGTCGAACTGTGACCGCCCAAGGCTGAACGGTGGCCGAACGCCGTGGCCTCAGGCCTTGGCGCGACGCGCCTTCAGCGCCGCGGCGGCGGCCCGAAACCGGCTGGCCCAGCCCGGCTTCTCGACCTGCCGCGCCCGGCCGACCGCCAGCGCATCGGCGGCAACGTCCTCGGTGATGACCGAGCCGGAGCCGACATAGGCCCCCTCCCCGATCGAGACCGGCGCGACCAGCGACGAGTTGGAGCCGACGAAGGCGCCTGCGCCGATGACGGTCTTCGCCTTGTTGAAGCCGTCGTAATTGCAGGTGATCGTCCCGGCCCCGATATTGGCGCCCGCCCCGATGCTCGCATCGCCGATATAGGTCAGATGGCTGATCTTGGTGCCGGCGCCGATCTCGGCCGCCTTAATCTCGACGAAATTGCCGACCTTGGCGCCCTGCGCCAGCCTCGCACCCGGACGCAGGCGGCCATAGGGGCCGACGCTGGCGCCGGGGCCGACCTCGGCGCCTTCCAGATGCGAGAAGGCGTGAATCACCGCGCCATCGGCCACCTTCACGCCAGGGCCGAAAACGCAATGCGGCTCGATCACGACATCGCGGCCGATGGCGGTGTCGTGGGAGAAGAAGACCGTTTCCGGGGCGATCAGCGTCGCCCCCTGCGCCATCACTTCATCACGCTTGCGGGCCTGGAACCGCGCCTCGGCGGCGGCGAGCTGGAGGCGGTCGTTGACGCCCATCACCTCGTCTTCCGGCGCGCGCGTATGGGTCGCCTTAAGCCCGCGCGAGCGCGCGACCTTCACCGCATCGGGAAGATAGAACTCGCGCTGGGCGTTGTCGTCACCGATCGATTCGAGAATGGGCAGCGCCTGGGCGCCAGAGAGCGCCATCAGCCCGGCATTGCAGAGCACGATGCGGCGCTGCTCGGGGGTGGCGTCCTTGTGCTCCACGATCGACTCCAGCTGCGAGTCGGACAGGACGAGACGGCCATAGCCTGTGGGGTCCTTCGCCGCGAAGGCGAGCACGGCCACCGCAGCACCCGCGGCCAGTTCGTCCCGTAGCGCACGGAAGGTTTCCGGCCTCACGAGCGGGGTATCGGCGAAGGCGACGATGACGTCGTCGTAGCCCGCCTGGAGCGCCTCGCGCGCGGCCAGTACGGCATGGGCGGTACCGAGCCGCTCGGTCTGAAAGGCGAGCGTCGCGGCCGGATAGCGGGTCAGCGCCTCGGCCCCGACCTCGGGCCGCTCGGGCGAGACGACCACGCAGACGGCCGAGGCGCCCGCCGCCTCGACGGCCGCCAGCGCGTGGCCCAGAAGCGAGCGCCCGGCGACCTCGTGCAGCACCTTCGGCCGGGCCGATTTCATCCGCGTCCCTTCCCCGGCCGCGAGAATGATGGCGAGGCAGGAGCGCGCAGACTGCATTTCCGTCATGTTTCTGGTTTCCTGTCGGCCCGTGACCGCGTCAGCCCGCAATTCCCGCATGCGGGAGTCGCAGGCGCCGTGGATAGCCGATCCTCGCGGCTTTTGCCAAAGTCGCATCGCGATCGCGTGGGGCCGATCGCGGAGCGGGTGCGGCGCCATGCCGGCGGCGTGGTTTTTGCTGCGCCGGCTGCTTCCAGCCCCATCGGAAATGTTCTAGAAGCGCCGTGGATCCGGACCGGGTCCCACGCAGTTTGGGTGAGATGTCGAAGTCCTTGAATCGCAGGCAATTTCTCGAAGTTGCGGCGACCGGCGCCGCCATGATGAGCGTTGCCGCACCCGCCGCCGCGCAGACCCCCACGGGGGCCGGCGCCTTCACCATCCAGACGCTGACCGACGGGCAGCGTTTCGACCCCGCCAAGGTGGTCGAGGCGGCCAAGATGCTGGCGCAGAAGCCGCTGATTCCGCTCATCGCGAGCGACCTGCCGGACGGCTATGCCAGCCTGCCCTTCGACCAGTTCTCCGGCATCCGCCTGCAGCCCGCCGCCGCGATCTGGGCCGGGGAGAATCGCGGCTTCACCGTGGAGCCGCTGCATCGCGGCTATGTCTTCTCCAATCCGGTGAGCCTGTTCACGGTCGAGGACGAAGTCATCCGCCGCGTCGGGTTCGATCGCAGCAAGTTCGACTACGGCAAGATCACGCCGCCGCCGACCAATGCCGACCTGCAATTCTCCGGCATGCGGATCTCGACCGGGCTGGAGCGGCCCTTCGACGTGGCGAGCTTCCAGGGCGCGACCTTCTTCAAGGCGATCGCGCGCGGCCAGAATTTCGGCGCCATCGCCCGCGCCCTGATCGTGCGGCCCGGCGAGCAGCGCGGCGAGGAAATCCCGTTCTTCCGGGCCTTCTGGATCGAGCGGCCGAACCCGGCGACCGCCGCCCTCGTCATCCACGGTTTGCTCGATTCCGAAAGCGTCACGGGGGCGGTGCGGATGACGCTGCGGCCGGGCGACGTCACCTTCATCGATGTCGAGACGACGCTTTTCGCCCGTCAGGCGCTGGAGCATATCGGCTTCGGCTGCGCGATGGGCACCTTCTTCGCCGGCCCGCAGAGCCGGCGAACCTTCGACGATATCCGCCCTTCCATCTACGAGGTCTCGGGCGTGCAGATGCAGGCCGGCAGCGGCGAATGGATCTACCGGCCGGTGAGCAACCCCTCGGCGCTGCAGGTCTCGTCCTTCGTCGACGACAACCCCAAGGGCTTCGGCCTCGTCCAGCGCGAGCGCGACCCCGGCGCCTTCTTCGACGACGACCAGCGCTTCGAATCGCGTCCCAGCATCTGGATGCAGACTTTGGGCGATTGGGGGGCGGGTTCGGTCCAGCTCATCGAGATCCCCAGCGATTCCGAGCAGAACGACAACATCATCATGTATTGGCGGCCCAAGCAGGCGGTGCCGGCGGGCGGCGAGATCACGGTGAGCTACCGCCAGGCCTGGTGCTGGCAGCCGCCGGAGCGGCCGGAACTGGCCATCGCTACCCGCATGCGCCAGGGCCGCGGCTCGCAAGGGCGCCGGCGCCGCTTCGTCGTCGAATTCGCCGGCGAGAAGCTGGGTGACGCGGCGTTGGTCGCGGCGGCCAAGGCGATGGTCACGACCCAGCCCGGAACCGTCCAGAACCTGCGCATCTGGCCCTATCCGGAGCGCAAGCTGATGCGGGTCGGCTTCGAGATCGACCCCGGCAACGAAACCCTCTGCGAGCTCAGGCTCGTCCTGCAATCCGGCAATCAGCCGATTTCGGAAACCTGGTTGAATCGATGGACGTGGTGAGCGACCTGCGGCCGGAGGCCTCGGGGGCCGAGATGCGCTACAACCCCGCCCATGAGCCGGCCACGCCGCCGGAAAGCCGGCTGGTGATGCCGGTGCAGTCCTTCCGCGTCTGGTCCAAGGCCGAGCGTCGCGCCCCGGCCAACCCCGCCAACTGGACGACGCCCTGGCTGATGCGGCTGTTCGTCTTCGGCGGCGGCCTCGCGCTCACAGCCTATGGCGCCTATGAGATGTATCACGTCGTCTCGGTCAGCCGGACGACCTCGCTGCAATATGTGCTGCTGGCGCTGTTCACGCTCAACTTCTCATGGATTGCACTGGCCTTCACCAGTGCGGTTCTGGGCTTTTTCGGCGTCCTCTTCGGCGCCGGCAAGGCGCCGCATGCCGAGGGCCTCACCCAGCGCACCGTCGTCGTGATGCCGGTCTACAATGAGTCGACCGCCCGGACCTTCGCCGCGCTGGCCGCAATCCGCGAATCGGTCGAGGCCACGGGGCTGGGCGCGCATTTCGACTATTTCATCGTCTCGGACACGACCAATCCGGACATCTGGGTGGCCGAGGAGCGGGCCTTCCTCGCGCTGCGCGAGCGGCTGGGCCCGAATTCAAGGGTCTATTATCGCCACCGGCCAAAGAACCACCACCGCAAGGCCGGCAACATCGCCGATTTCGTCACGCGCTGGGGTGGCCATTACGAGCATATGGTCGTGCTCGACGCCGACAGCCTGATGACCGGAACCTGCATCGTGCGCCTCGCCGCCGCGATGGAGGCGGACCCAGATGCCGGCATCATCCAGTCGTTGCCGCTCATCATCAACCGCAACACCTTCTTCGCCCGGCTCCAGCAGTTCGCGGCACGGGTCTACGGACCGGTGATCGCGACGGGGCTCGCCATGTGGTCCGGCCGCGACGGCAACTACTGGGGCCACAACGCGATCATTCGCACCAAGGCCTTCGCCGATCATTGCGGTCTGCCGGATCTCAAGGGCAAGCCGCCCTTCGGCGGCCATGTGCTGAGCCACGACTTTGTCGAGGCGGCGCTGATCCGCCGCGCCGGCTGGTCGGTCTACATGCTGCCGGATCTCACCGGTTCCTATGAGGAGAGCCCGCCCTCGCTGATCGACATCTCGGTGCGCGACCGGCGCTGGGCGCAGGGCAATCTCCAGCATTCGCGCATCATCGGCGCAAAGGGATTCGTCCTGCCGACGCGCCAGCATTTCGCCACCGGCATCGCGGGCTATCTCGCCTCGCCGTTCTGGCTGATGCAGCTCGTCGTCGGCATCCTGATCGTGCTGCAGGTGAACTACGCGCGGCCGGAGTATTTCACGCAGGAATTCACCCTCTTCCCGGTCTGGCCGCGCTTCGACCCCGAGCGCGCCCTGCGCCTCTTTGCGCTGACCATGGCGATCCTGCTCGCGCCCAAGCTGTTCGGCCTGTTGCTGACGCTGTTCCGCACGCGACTGCGGCGCGCCGGCGGCGGCGCGATCCGGCTGATCCTGTCCGCGCTGATCGAGGTGCTGTTCTCGGCTTTCTTCGCGCCGATCATGATGCTGATCCAGTCCGGCTCGGTCTTCCAGATCCTGCTCGGGCGCGACACGGGCTGGAACCCGCAGCGGCGCGATGACGGCTCGATCCCGTTCAGGGACATCGTGCGGCGCCATCGCACCCACACCCTGCTGGGGCTGGTCGCCGGCCTCTCCGCCTTCCTGATCGCGACCTCGCTCTTCGCCTGGATGTCGCCGACCATCGTCGGCCTCGTGCTGGCGATCCCGCTGTCCTGGGCTTCGGGCCAGCTCGCCATCGGCCTCTGGCTGAAGCGCCGCAAGCTCCTGCTGACCCCGGAGGAAGGCGAGCCGCCGCCGATCGTGCTGCGCGCCAACGCGCTCCAGGCCGAGTTCGCCGAGGCGGGCTTCGACGATGCCGACGGCCTCAAGGCGCTGCATGCCGATGCCGAATTGCGCCACGCCCATGAGCTGATGCTGCCGGAATCGCAGCCGCGCCGCCGCGGCGAGATCGAGCCCGACCGCGCCGTCGCCCAGGCCAAGCTCGTCGATGCCGAGGCGATCGAGGACGCAGCGATCTGGCTGAAGCCTAAGGAGCGCATGGTCGTATTGCACGACCGCGCGCTGATCGGGCTGCTCGCCTCCCTGCCGGCGGAGAGGACGAGCGCGGCGGCGTGATGGCTGCGATCCTTCTTGAGCCCTGCTCCTAAGGAGCCGCGAAGCGGCGTCTCGAAGGATGGCTGTAAAGACCGGCCCGCAGCGAGGTCTAAGCCGGCTCGAACGCGATCAGGCAGCCCATCGCATCCTCCGCCGCCACGAAGACCCGCTCCTCGTTCTGGATAAATGGCAGCCCCGCGCTTTCGAGCCGGTCCGCGATCGCGGCCAGATCGGGCACCGCCACGCAGAAGCCGAGGAAGCGCGCCGGCGTCGTGTCCGGCCCGATCTGATACGCCGCCTGCGCCGCCTCCGGGTCGAGCACGTCGATCCGGCCGCGCGGCAGGGCGACGATGTAATCGGCATTGCCCTCCAGCACCGCCGCACCGCCGCTGAAGGCGGTCAGGAAGGCGCGATGCAGCGCCGGGTCTTCCGCCAGCATGATCGCCCCGGCCAGAGCCGTCGTGCCATTGGGATGACTCTGGAAGTCCGGGTTCCAGAAATTCTGAGGCTCGAGCTGGCGGCAGGTGAAGAAGCCGCATTCGGGCGCCTGCGGATCGGCGGCGAAGGCGAGTTCGAAGGCGACGCGCACGGTCGAGCCATCGGGCCGCCTGCCCTGCCGCTCGAAGAAGAAGGGCTCGAAATCGCCGATGCCGTCGGCCCGGAACGCGGCCGCCTCGGCCTGCGCATCCTGCCCCTCCAGCACCAGCATCGACAGCCCCTCGCCCTGCCGGGCCAGCGCATCGTGCAGGAAGGCCCCGAAGGAGAAGCTACGCTGGCCATGAGGCGGGATCGCCGCGGCGTCTGCGACCGTCACCAGTTCCAGGAAGGAGCCCGGAAACTGGACGATCCGATTCTCGGTGCCCCAGGGATGGCGGTTGCGCGTGCCGACCGTGAAGCCCAGCCTTTCATAGAATGCGCCAGCGGCATCGAGATCCCGCACGGCGATGACGAGGTGATCGAGACCGCGAGGGTTGGAAGAGGACGGCATGGCAGGCTCCGTGAGAACAGACCCTGTCAACCTAGGCATGCCACCGGGCTTACGCCAGCCTGGCCGGCCTCACACCAGCCGGCTCTGGACCTTTGCCGCCTCGATGAAGCTGGCGAAGAGCGGGTGCGGCTCGAAGGGGCGCGATTTCAGCTCGGGGTGGTACTGGACGCCGATGAACCAGGGATGGTCCGGATATTCGACCGTCTCCGGCAGCAACCCGTCCGGCGAAAGACCGGCGAAGCGCAGCCCCTTGGCTTCCAGCCGCTCGCGATAGCCCATATTGACCTCGTAGCGGTGGCGGTGGCGCTCGGAGATCTCGGTCGAACCGTAGATCTGCGCGATCTTCGAGCCGGCCGCCAGCGTCGAGGCATAGGCGCCGAGCCGCATCGTGCCGCCGAGATCGCCATTGGCGGCGCGCTGCTCCAGCTCGTTGCCGCGCATCCATTCGGTCATCAGGCCGACCACCGGCTCCTGCGCGGGGCCGAATTCGGTCGAGTTGGCGTTCTCGATGCCGGCGAGCGAGCGCGCCGCCTCGATCACCGCCATCTGCATGCCGAAGCAGATGCCGAAATAGGGCACCTTGCGCTGCCTTGCGAAGGTCGCCGCCCTGATCTTGCCCTCGGCGCCGCGATGGCCGAAGCCGCCGGGAACGAGGATGCCGTGGACATGGTCGAGAAAGGGGGTCGGATCCTCCTTCTCGAAGACCTCGGATTCGATCCAGTCGAGATTGACCTTCACGTTGTTGGCGATGCCGCCATGGGTCAGCGCCTCGATGAGGGACTTATAGGCGTCCTTCATGCCGGTATATTTGCCGACGACGGCGATGGTGACCTCGCCTTCCGGGTTCTTCACCCGGTCGGAGATGCGCTTCCAGTTCGAGATGTCGGGCGCGCCGGTCGCGTCCATGCCGAAAGCGGCCAGCACCTCGGTGTCCAGCCCCTCGGCGTGGTAGGAGAGCGGCACGTCGTAGATCGAGGCGGCATCGCGCGCCTCGATCACCGCGGTCTCGCGGACATTGCAGAACAGAGCCAGCTTGCGACGCTCCTCGCGCGGGATCTCGCGATCGGTGCGGCAGAGCAGGATGTCGGGCTGGATGCCGATCGAGCGCAGCTCCGCCACCGAATGCTGGGTGGGCTTGGTCTTCAGCTCGCCCGCGGTCGGGATATAGGGCAGCAGGGTGAGATGGATGAAGATGCACTGCCCGCGCGGCAGCTGCTGGTTGATCTGGCGGATCGATTCCAGGAAGGGCAGGCTCTCGATGTCGCCGACGGTGCCGCCGATCTCGATTAGCGTGAAGTCGTAGCCCTCATTGCCGTCCAGCGCGAATTCCTTGATCGCGTTGGTGACGTGGGGGACCACCTGGATCGTGGCGCCGAGATAGTCGCCGCGCCGCTCCTTGGTGAGAATGTCCATGTAGATGCGACCGGTGGTGATGTTGTCGCCCCGGTTGCAGGGCCGGCCGGTGAAGCGCTCGTAATGGCCGAGGTCGAGATCGGTCTCCGCCCCGTCGTCGGTCACGAAGACCTCGCCGTGCTGATACGGGCTCATCGTGCCCGGATCGACGTTGAGATAGGGGTCGAGCTTGCGCAGGCGGACCGTGTAGCCACGCGCCTGGAGAAGGGCCGCGAGAGCCGCCGCCGCCAGGCCTTTGCCGAGCGAGGACACCACGCCGCCGGTGATGAAAACATACCGCGTCATGGGAGTTCTCCTCTATCGCCTAGAAATCGATTCGCTAAGCGCCGGCCGAGCAGTCCCGCCCTGCCATGAGCGCTTGTCCACAAAAGAGAAGGCCGGTCGCCCGGCCCCGCTCCACGTCAAAAGAGAAGGGCCGGTTTCCCGGCCCCTGCCTTCGTCATTGCTGCGGCGCCGGGGCCGGAGCCGATGGCGTCGGCGGCTGGGCGCCACCCTGGTTCTGGTTCTGGAGCTGGCGCAGCTGGTCGAGCACGCCACCGGCATTCGGTGCGCTGGGCGCGCTCGGCGCGGCCGGATTGGCGGGCGCCGTGGTCGCAGGCGCGCCATCGATGATCGAGCGCTGCACGCGGCCGCGATTGGCGACGATCGCCAGCACGATCGAGGTCAGGAAGAAAAGCGCGGCGAGAATCGCCGTGGCGCGGGTGAGCGCATTGGCCTGGCCTCGCCCGGTCATGAAGCCGCCGACGCCGCCGCCACCGCCCGAGCCCATGCCGAGCCCGCCGCCCTCGGAACGCTGCAGCAGCACGACGCCGACGAGCGCGATGACGATGATCAGATGGATGACGATCAGAACGTTCTGCATGGTCTCACGAAATGGGCGTGGCGCGGGCCGCCGCAAGGGACCACCCGCTCCTCCTCATGGACGAGGTGAATTCGGCGGGGCACATAGCATGCGCGTTCCCGCCACGCCACCCCCGCCCCTTCTCCGAAGCGGAGTGTGTCCAGTTGCTGAGGCGAAGAGTTCCGCCCGCTCAGGCGCAAGCCTGGGCGATCGCCAGGAAATCCTCGGCCTTGAGGCTCGCCCCGCCGACCAGCGCGCCATCGACATGCGGCACGTTCATCAACTCGGCGGCGTTGGAGGGCTTGACCGAGCCGCCATAGAGCAGCCGCACGCCTGCGGCAGCAGCCTCGCCGAGGATGCGGCCGAGATCGGCGCGAATCGAGGCGTGCATCTCCGCGACGTCGGCCGCGGTCGGGGTGAGGCCGGTGCCGATGGCCCAGACCGGCTCATAGGCGATCACGAGGCTGGCGCCGTCCAGCCCCTCGGGCACCGAGCCCTCGAGCTGCCGACGCACCACGGACAGGGCTTCGCCGGCCTCGCGCTCCTCGCGCGTCTCGCCGACGCAGACGATCGGCACCAGCAGCGCCTTGCGGGCGGCGACGGCCTTGGCCTTCACCGTCGCATCGGTCTCGCCATGCAGGGTGCGTCGCTCGGAATGGCCGACGATGCAGAAGGTGGCGCCGGCATCGGCCAGCATCGCGGCCGAGATCTCGCCGGTGAAGGCGCCGGAGGGCTGGACGCTGCAATCCTGCCCGCCGGTGGCGATGCGCGAGCCGATGAGCGCCGCGCTCGCGGTGAAGAGCAGCGTCGCCGGAGGGCAGATGGCGAGATCGACGGCCGCCTTGAGGCCGGCGCCGTAGCCCTGGGCGACCGCCGCGGCGATGCCGAGATCGGCCTTGAGCCCGTTCATCTTCCAGTTGCCGGCAACCAGCGGCCTGATGCTGCGCGTCACGTCGATCCTCCGAAATTGGCTTCGCCGGCTGTAGCAACGCCCGCGCGCCGCCGCAATCGCATGGAAAGGGGCAGGATGCGTGCTTCGGCACGGCAGCGCGGCGATTGCGGCTTTGCCTCGCGGTTCCTATAAGCGGCGCCGGCATAACGCGCGCGGCCCCGTGTCGCGCGGCGCGAACAGGTTCAGGGAAGACCGTTTTCATGATGATGCAGGGCATCCGCAAGGCGAGCCAGGGCTTTTTCGGCAAGCTGGTGATCAGCCTCCTGTTCGGCGTCCTGATCCTCGCCTTCGCGATCTGGGGCGTGGGCGACATCTTCCGCGGCTATGGCCGCAACGAGGTCGCGAAGGTCGGCAAGACCGAGATCGGCATCGAGCAGATGCGCACCGCTTATCAGAACGAGATCCAGAACCTCACGCGCCAGCAGCGTCGCGCGATCTCGCCGGAGATGGCGCGTGCGCTCGGCCTTGACCGGCAGGTGCTCTCGCGCCTGCTCGCCGATGCGACGCTGGACCAGACGGCCAAGGGCATGGGCCTGGCAGTCTCCGACGAGACGATCCGCAATCTGATCTTCGATGATCAGGTCTTCCGCGATGCGTCCGGCCAGTTCTCCGCGGCGCGCTTCAACGAGCTGCTGCGGACCAATGGCTATACCGAGCAGAGCTATGTCGCGATCCAGCGGCAGGCCGTGCTGCGCCAGGAGCTGGCCGAGATGGTCACGGGCGGCTTCACCGTCCCCGTCGCGCTCGCCGAGATCGGCGCGCGGCTGCGGGACGAGAAGCGCGCCGTTACCTTCGCCCGCCTGCCCCCGAGCGCGGCCGGCGCGATCCCGACACCCACCGAAGACCAGCTCAAGACCTTCTACAACGAGCGCAAGATCTCCTTCCGCGCTCCGGAATACCGCACCGCTTCGGTGCTGGCGCTGACGGCCGACAGCCTCGCCGACCCGGCCAAGGTGACGGATGCCGAGGCCAAGGCGCGCTACGAGGCCGACAAGGCCCGCTATACCACCGCGGAGACGCGCACCGTCCAGCAGATCGGCTTCCCCAACGAGGAGGACGCCAAGGCCGCCAAGGCCAAGATCGAGGGCGGCGAGACCTTCGACGAGATCGCGACCGAGCGGAACGTCTCCTTCTCCGACCTGACGCTCGGCACCTTCACGCGCGACCAGATCTTCGACCCGGCCGTGCGCGAGGCCGCCTTCGCGCTCGAGGAGAACGCCGTCAGCGCCCCTGTGAAGAGCGCCTTCGGCATCGTGCTGCTGCGCGTGACCAAGATCGACCCGCAGCATGTGAAGCCCTTCGAGGAGGTCGAGGCCCAGGTGAAGCAGGAGCTCGCGGCGAGCCGCGCCACGAGCCGCATCACCGAGCTGCACGACCGCATCGAGGACGAGCGCTCCTCCGCCAAGCCGCTCGCCGAGATCGCCAAGCAGTTCGGCCTGGCGCTTCGCCCCGTCGGACCTGTCAGCCAGGCGATGACGAAGCCGGATGGCGGCAAGGAGGCCGCCCTGCCCGGCGGCGATGCGACATTGCGCGGCATCTTCGCCTCCGATCTCGGCGTCGACAATGAGGCGATCCGCCTGCCCCAGAACGGCGGCTATGTCTGGTTCGACGTGAGCAAGATCGACCCCGCGCGCGAGCGCCCCTTCGAGGAGGTCAAGGCCGAGGTCGAGACGCAGTGGCGCGCCGACGAGACCGCGTCGAGGCTCGCCACCAAGGCGCGCGAGCTGGTCGAGCGGCTGGACAAGGGCGAGGACTTCGCGGCCGTCGCCGCCTCCGCTGGTCTCACGCCCGAGACCGCGACCGATCTCGGGCGGCAGGATCAGCGGCCGGAGCTGCCCGCCAATGTCGTCAGCCAGATCTTCGGCACCTATGCCGGCAAGAGCGGCTCGGCCGGCGGCAGCGATGGCGGGCGCGTGCTGTTCAAGGTCGATGCGGCGAGCGTGCCGCCCTTCATCCGCACCACGCAGGAATCCGAAAATTTGATCAAGGCGCTGTCCTCGGCGCTCGGTGACGATCTGCTGCGCCAATATGTGGCCCGGCGCCAGTCGGAGCTCGGCACCAGCATCAACGAAGCGGCCTTCCGCAACGCTACCGGAGGCGCGCAGAATTGACGACGCTTCACTCCGACGAGTTCGCGCATTTCGCGCCGCTTTACGATGCCGGCGCGCCCCAGCTGCTGCGGCGCGTGCTCGTCGGCGATTGCGAGACGCCGGTCGCCGCTTTCCTGAAGCTGCGCCACGCCACGACCGGCCCTGCCTTCCTACTGGAATCGGTCGAGGGCGGGGCCGTGCGCGGTCGCTACTCGATGATCGGGCTGGAGCCGGACCTGATCTGGCGCTGCCATCGCGGGCAGGCCGCCATCTCCCGCCCGGCGCTGGGCGAGGCGTTTCTCGACGATCCGCGCCCCGCCTTCGAGAGCCTGCGCTCGCTGCTGGCCGAGAGCGCGATCCCCGAGACCGACGATCTGCCGCCGATGGCGGCCGGCGTCTTCGGCTATCTCGGCTACGACATGGTGCGGCTGATGGAGCGCCTGCCCGAGCCGAAGGACACCGGTACAGGCGTGCCCGACGCGATCCTCACCCGGCCGACGCTGATGGTGGTGTTCGACGCGGTTCGCGACGAGATCCATCTCGTCACCCCCGTGCGCCATCAGCCGGGCATCGCCGCCCGCCATGCCTATGAGCGGGCTCAGGAGCGGCTGGACGCGGTCGCCCGCGCCCTCGAAGGCGCTCTGCCATCCGAGGCCGCGATCGACATCGCCGGCCTGCCGGAGCCCGTGACGACCTCCAACACCGGCGAGGCCGAGTATCTCGCCATGGTGGCGAAGGCGAAGGAGTACATCCGCGCGGGCGATATCTTCCAGGTCGTGCTGTCGCAGCGCTTCGAGGCGCCTTTCGCACTGCCGCCCTTCGCGCTTTATCGCGCGCTGCGGCGTGTGAACCCGGCGCCTTTTCTCTGCTATCTCGATTTCGGCGATTTCCAGATCGTCTGCTCGAGCCCGGAGATCCTGGTCCGCCTGCGGGACGACACGGTCACCATCCGGCCGATCGCCGGCACGCGGCGGCGGGGCCCGAATCCGGCGCAGGACGAGGCGCTGGCGACCGAGCTGCTGGCCGATCCGAAGGAGCGCGCCGAGCATCTGATGCTGCTTGATCTCGGCCGCAACGATGTCGGCCGCGTCGCCGAAATCGGCAGCGTGAAGGTGACCGATTCCTTCTTCATCGAGCGCTACAGCCAGGTGATGCACATCGTCTCGAATGTCGAGGGACGCATCGCGCCGGGCCACGACTCGCTGGCGGCTTTGATCGCCGGTTTTCCGGCCGGCACGGTCTCCGGCGCGCCCAAGGTGCGTGCGATGGAGGTCATCGACGAGCTGGAGCGGGATGCGCGCGGTGCCTATGCCGGCTGCATCGGCTATTTCGGCGCCAATGGCGAGATGGATACCTGCATCGTGCTGCGCACCGCCGTGGTCAAGGACGGTACCATGCATGTGCAGGCCGGAGCCGGAATCGTCTACGACTCCGATCCGGCCTCCGAACAGCAGGAATGCGTCAACAAGGCCAGCGCGCTGTTTCGCGCCGCCGAGGAGGCGATCCGCTTCGCCGCGCGCAGCGAGCGTGGGCAGTAAAACGGACCCTTTGCGTCATTGCGAGGAGCGCAGCGACGAAGCAATCCGGGGGCAGCGGAACTCTACGTCTCCTGTATTGCTTCGCTGACGCTCGCAATGACGTTGGTCAATGCCCCTTGCCGGGATGCGCCGTCATGCGATCGACCCAGGCGATGCCGATGGCGGATAGAATGAACACGACATGGATCATCGTCTGCAGCAGCACGCCGGCTTCCGTGTAGTTCGTTGTGCGGCCTAACCCGCCGATATTGCCCGCCTCGATGAAGGTGCGCAGCAGATGGATGGACGAGATGCCGATGATCGCCATCGCCAGCTTGATCTTCAGCACGCTGGCATTGACGTGGCTCAACCATTCCGGCTGGTCGGGATGGCCTTCCAGCCGCAGGCGGGAGACGAAGGTTTCGTAGCCGCCGACGATCACCATGATCAGCAGGTTCGAGATCATCACCACGTCGATCAGCCCCAGCACGACCAGCATGATCTGCTGCTCGCTGAATTCGAAGGCGTGCGTGACGAGGTGGTAGAGCTCCTTCAGGAATAGGAACACATAGACGCACTGGGCCACGATCAGGCCGATATAGAGCGGCAGCTGGAGCCAGCGGCTGCCGAAGATCAGCGACGGCAGCGGCTTCATCGGGCCGGGCAGCGTGCGGGGAGAAGAGGGTCCGGCCGGAGACGCCATGGCAGTGTCGTTGTCCTTCGATACAGTGATAGGGAGCGGGGGCGCTGCGAGGTAGATGGATGCAGAATCAGCCCCGCGCAAGCGCGCGCTGCCCTGTCTCGCGCGAGGAAAAGCACGCGCTTGTGACGGCGCCATTACCGCTTCCTCCCTCGCGCTTCTTGGAGGCTGGAGGCGGAAGCGCTAGAATCTTCGCAGGTCCTTGGAACATGGTCCCACCCCTCGCATTTGAAGTGGAAAGGAGTTCCGTCATGATCAAGACGCTCGTCATCGCCTCCGCCCTCGCCGGAGCGACCGCCCTTGCCGCCCCGGCCTCGGCCGCGCCGCTCTCGCCGTCCCAGGCCGCGGTCGCCGGCGCCGCATCGGCCCCGCTCGTGGAACAGGTGCAGTGGCGCCGCTATGGCTATTATGGTCCGCGCTATTACGGCCCGCGCTATTACGGCGGCTATCGCCGTGGGCCTGCGGTCGGCGCGGGCATCGCCGCCGGCGTGATTGGCGGCGCCCTCGCCGCGGGGGCTCTCGCAGCACCGCGCCCGGTCTACACCGCTCCGGCCCCGGCCTATGGCTATACGGATGAGGATGTGGATGCCGTCGCCTATTGCTCGCGCCGCTTCCGCACCTATAACCCCGAGACCGGCACCTATATCGCCAATGGCGGCGTGGTCCGCTCCTGCCCCTGAGACGGGGGCGGCTCACGCACCTGACAGGATTGCGCGCCAGCGCATGGCATCGGGCTCCCCGCCGTCGCGGGGAGCTTTTTTGTTCGGCGCTTGCGATGGCTCGACCCCGGCAGGCCCAGCCTGTAATCGATGACGACAGCAGCCCAGAGGCCGACGCCCGCGTCGCCCGCGGGCGATCCGACCTCGGAGCGGTTTCGTGCGCATCGCCACCTGGAACGTCAACTCGGTCCGCCAGCGGCTCGGCCATCTGCTGGATTTCCTGAGGGAGGCGGAGCCGGACGTGCTCTGCCTTCAGGAGATCAAGTGCGTCGATGCCGATTTTCCGCGTGCGGAGATCGAGGCGGCCGGCTGGCAGGTCGAAACCCACGGCCAGAAGACCTTCAACGGCGTCGCCATCCTCAGCCGCAGCAAGCTGGAGGACGTGCGCCGGGGTCTGCCGGGCGACGATGGCGATGAGCAGGCGCGGTATCTGGAAGGCGTGCTGCCCTTCGGCGATGGCGTCGTCCGGGTGGCCTCGATCTATCTGCCGAACGGGAATCCGCCCAACACGGAGAAATACCCCTACAAGCTGAACTGGATGAAGCGGCTGACGGCGCATGCCGGCCTGCTGCTGCAGCAGGAGGAGCCGCTGGTCCTCGCCGGCGACTACAACGTCATCCCGGAGCCGCGCGATGCGCGCGATCCCGGCGCCTGGGTGAGCGATGCACTGTTCCTGCCGCAGACCCGCGCCGCCTTTCGGGCGCTGCTCGATCTCGGCTTCACCGACGCGCTCCGGGCCACCACGGACGCGCCGGGGCTCTACACCTTCTGGGATTACCAGGCCGGCGCCTGGCAGCGGAACAACGGCATCCGCATCGACCATCTGCTGCTCTCGCCGCAAGCGGCCGACCGGCTCTCCGGGGTGCGGATCGCCAAGCATGTCCGGGGCTGGGAGAAGCCCTCGGACCATGTGCCGGTGCTGATCGAACTGGGCTGAGCCCCGTCTAGGTGCGCTCAGCGCTGCGTGCGCTGAAGAGTCGGCTGCTGGCCCGGCTCGGACGGGCTCGCCGCGCCCTGCTGACGCTCCACCAGCGCCATCGCGGCCGCGCGGTCGGAGGCGGAGGCGGCAGCGAAAGCGGCATCGTGCCGCTCGATAATCCAGGTTTCGCGCACCGGATCGGCACCCTCGCGCGCCATGGCGAGCCACATCAGTCCGAGTGCCGGCTGGCGCGGCACGCCGTCCCCGCCGCGGATCAGCATCTCGCCGAAGGCGGCGCGCGCGGGCGCATGGCCCTTCTCTGCCGCGAGCTTCATCCAGCGGGCGGCCTGGCGCGGATCGCGATGGGTGCCCTGCCCCTTCATGTAGAGTCGGGCGAGATTGTACTGCCCGTCCGGGTCGCCGAAATAGGAGGCGGCATAGTGGAACATGTCGAAGGCGCGGTTGGCGTCGGGCTTCACATAGGTGCCCTTGATGCCGTCGCTGAAATAGCCGCCCAGCGCCACGAAGGCATTGCCGACCATGCGGCCCTGCGGCGTGCCGGGCACTGCATCGGCATTTTCGTCGGCGATCTTCGAAAAATACTCGAAAGCCTTGAGATCGTTCGCCGGTACGCCCTCGCCGCCGGCATAGATGCGGCCGAGCTTGAACTGCGCGGCGACATGCCCCTGCGAGGCGGCATATTCGAGCGCACGCATGGCGCCCGCCTGATCGCCGGCCGTGGAATCGCGCATCCAAGCCCGCAGCGCGTCGCGGGCATTGGTGAAGGGCATCATCGGCAGGGCGGTATGGGCCGCCGGCGCGTTGGGCGCGGGGGCGACGGTCGCTGCGCCGGCCAGCGGCGAGGCCGGCACCGGGTCGCCCGGCTCCGGCAAAGCGATTCCGGGAATCGGACGCGGCGGCAGCGGCGGCTGGCCATTGGCGAAGTCCTGCGCCCGGCCGGCCTGCAGGCCGCCCAAGGTCAGAACCAGGCAGGCTATGGTAAGCTCAGCGATCCGCATGACGATGGATGTCTGCCGCCCTTCCTGGGAGTGACGTTGCCAGAGGTACGACGCGCCGGAGCTCCTCGAGCCCCGCGGCCCTGCCGCTGCCACAAGCCTTTACACGGGAAGAACATGTTGCAACTTCGGCGCCAGAAAGGCCGACTCCGATCAATCCTGTGATCAGGCGGCCGATCGGGGAGCGGACAGAAGCAGGGAAGGCCGCTGAATCGGAATGAAGGCCGGTGATCCGGCCCTTCCGATCCGTGCTGCGCCAGACGCTGGCCTGCATCGATCCCGATCCGTGTTCCGGCCCGGCTTCTGCCGGTCCGCCTCCCGGCCCATCGCCGAAAGGTCCAGGCTGCCCGGAACCATTCCGGGCGACCCGCGTTGTGCCTGTTCGAATTCATCGAGCGGGCTCAACAGGCACTTTTGCTGAGGTCGGTTTGTGGCGGCTTCGCGGCGAATGCGGCACATGGGGGCCGCAACCCTTTCGATGATGGCCCGCTGTTGCAGTCGGGCCACAAACGACGTGAGCGCTGCGGCCTCAAAGCACCATCGGCAGCACGAAGAACCCCCCGACCACCACGACCAGCAGCCCGAGCGCCGCCGCCGGCAAATGCTTCTCGATGAAGATGCGGATGTCGTCGCCATAGAAGCGCAGCGCCAGGGCGATCATCAGGAAGAAGCTGGCCCGCGAGACCACCATGCCGATCGTGAACTTCCAGAGGTCGAAATGCAGGAAGCCGGACATGATCGTCACGATCTTGAACGGAATCGGCGTCAGGCCCTTCGTGACCAGCACCCAGAACCAGTAATCCTGCGAGGTGGCGATCAGCTGCGCGGCCTTGTCCTGCAGGCCGTAGATGCCGATCAGCCAAGCGCCCAGCGAGTCGTAGAGCAGGAAGCCGATGCCGTAGCCGACATAACCGCCCAGGATCGCGCCCAGGGAGCAGACCCCGGCATAGAACCAGGCCCGGTCCGGCCGGGCGATGCACATCGGCAGCAGCAGCGGCAATGGCGGCAGGGGGCTGACCGAGCTTTCGACGAAGGTCAGTGCGAAAAGCAGCCAGGGAGCGGCCGGGTGCGAGGCATAGGAGACGCACCAGTCATAAGCACGCTTGAGCATGGGTGTGGGTCAGCCGATCCTTGTTCACGCCGGGACGCCACGCATGGCAGCGCTGCGCTCCGCGCATATAACCGGCGCACCGTGTCGAAAGCGAGTCCTTCTCATGCCGCAACGTCGATTTGACGACAGCGGCGTGGCGTGAATGCGGAACGCTGCGGCTTATGCGAGCCGCTCCAGCGCCTCCGCCACCTTGAGCTTGCGCGCCTCAGCGGCTGCCTTGCGCTCGCGGTTCTCCTCGACGATCTCCTCTGGCGCGCGCGCCATGAAGTCCGGATTGCCGAGCTTTTTCTCGACGACGAGAATGTCCTGGGCGAGCTTGGCGAGCTCCTTGGTCAGGCGCGCGCGCTCGGCATCGAGGTCGATCAGCCCCGCCAAAGGCAGCGCCGCCACCTCGCCCCGCACGATGATCTGGGCCGACTGGGCCGGCGCCGCCGCCTCGAAGGCGATGTCCGAGACGCGCGCGAGCCGGCCGATCATCGGAGCCCAGGCGGCGATCGTCGCGCGCGTCGCCTCCGACGCGTTGACCAGCACGAGCGGCGCTTGCGTCGCAGCCGGCACGTTCACCTCTGAGCGGACCGAGCGGATGTCGGAGATGAGATCGACGACGAAGCCGATCTCGGCCTCCGCCGCCGCATCCTTCAGCGCGGACAGATCCGGCCAGCGCGTCAGGCAGACCAGCGCGTCGTCGCCGGCTGCGAGCTTGCGGGGCGCGCCGACGCCGGCCTTCTGGGCCCAGAGTTCCTCGGTCAGGAACGGCATGAAGGGGTGGAGCAGTTGGCAGATCAGGTCGATGACGAAGGCGACCGTCGCCTGCGTCTCCGCCTTCTCGGCGGCATCGACGCCCTCGCCCTGCAGCAGGGGCTTCGCGAGTTCGAGATACCAGTCGCAGAACTGGTTCCAGACGAAGCGATAGGCTGCGCCGGCGGCCTCGTTGAACTTGAAGCTCGGGATGCCGGCAGCGATCTCCTCGGCCGCCGTCGCCGCCTCGCTCAGGATCCAGCGATTGAGCGGCAGCTTCACCGCGGCCGGGTCGAAGCCTTCCGCGCGGGCGCAGCCATTGATCCCGGCGAAGCGCGCGGCATTCCAGATCTTGGTCGCGAAGTTGCGATAGCCCTCGACGCGGGAGGTGGCGAGCTTGATGTCGCGCCCCTGCGCGGCCATCGCCGCCAGCGTGAAGCGCAGCGCATCGGCACCGTACTGATCGACGAGCGTCAGCGGGTCGATGACGTTGCCCTTCGACTTCGACATCTTCGCGCCCTTCTCGTCGCGAACGATGGCGTGGATGTAGACGTCCTTGAACGGCACCTCGTCCATGAAGTTGAGGCCCATCATCATCATCCGGGCGACCCAGAAGAAGATGATGTCGAAGGC
>NZ_JBMDWH010000015.1:0-12868 GCF_048595345.1 Allobosea sp. | reverse complement strand
GCGTCGAGCAGGTTGAAGATGTGGCTGGCCTTGATGCACTGGTCATAGGCCGGCAAGGACATGAGATGACGCGGGTCATTGGAGCCCGGCTGCGCTTCGCCGGCGGCGAGCAACGCCTTGCACTCGGCTTCCGCATCCGAGAAGTGCCGGAACAGCGTCTCGGTGTTGGCGTGCTCGAAATTGTGCCGGGAGTATTCCTGCTCGGCCTGCAGGAAGACGTCGCCATAGGAAATCCGGTCCTCGCCGTCGAGGCCATTGAAGTTGAGGTCGTAGACGTTCTCCACGCCCTGGACATACATGGCGAGACGCTCGAGCCCATAGGTCAGCTCGCCCGCGACCGGAGCGCATTCGACGCCCGCGACCTGCTGGAAATAGGTGAACTGGCTGACCTCCATGCCGTCGCACCAGCACTCCCAGCCGAGGCCCCAGGCGCCGAGCGTCGGGCTTTCCCAATCATCCTCGACGAAGCGGACATCATGCAGCGCGAGGTCGACGCCGATGGCGCGCAGCGAGTCGAGATAGAGCTGCTGCAAATCCGGCGGCGACGGCTTCAGGATGACCTGGAACTGGTAATAGTGCTGCAGCCGGTTGGGGTTCTCGCCATAGCGGCCGTCCTTGGGGCGGCGCGAGGGCTGGACATAGGCCGCCTTCCAATGCTTCGGCCCCAGCGCGCGCAGCGTAGTCGCCGGGTGGAAGGTGCCGGCGCCGACTTCCATGTCGTAAGGCTGCAGCACCACGCAACCTCGCTCGGCCCAGAAGCGCTGCAGCGTCAGCAGCAGCCCCTGGAAGGAGCGGGTCGGGTCCATCGCCGGCGAAGCGGCGGGCGAGAGCTGAGCGAGGGCGGACAAGGGCGAAAAGCCTTCCGAAAACGCGGTGTGGATGGGGTTGCGTGTTAGGGTTCGGGCCGCGCAGGGTCAAGCAGCCAGAGCGCAGCCGCGCCGCGCGAGGAGCGGGCAGCGACGCGCCCGAGCGCGCGATGAAGGCTCGATGAACGGGCCGGTATCGGATCGTTCAGCTTCTCCCCGATAAAAGCCGAGACTGGGACGATCGTTTTCGGCAGGGATGCCGATTCTCGACCAAGGAGGACACAACAGATGGTTCGTTCGATGCTCCTGAGCCTCGCCGTCGCCGGCGGCCTCGGCGGTGCCGCGCTGGTGGCGGCTCCGGCTTCCGCCGCGCCGCTCGGGCCGGCGGCTCCCGCCGCCCTCGCCGAGCAGGGTCTCGTGCAGCAGGCGCAGTATTATTACGGCCCGCCGCGCTATTACCGGCCGCGCCCCGTCTACCGGCCGCGCTGCTGGTGGGCCGACCGGCGGGTGTGGAATGGCTGGCGCTGGGTAGTCCGCCCGGTGCGGGTCTGCCGCTGATGCGGTCCGGCGCCCGCCTCGGCGGGCGCCGATGAAGGATGGCTGAACGGCGCGCTCCTGTGCCGTTCAGATTTCAGGCGGTATAGTCAGAATCACAGATGGCGTTCGATCCGACGGCAGGGCCGCCGGCGCCAATTTCGGAGGATCCGATGGTCCGGACCACGCTTTTCGCACTCGCGGCCGCAGGCGGCCTGGCTCTGGCCGCCGTGCCCGCTTCAGCCTCGCCCCTCTCCGGCGACGCCGCCGCTGCGGCTGCCGCCGTGATCGGCGAGACTTTCGCCCAGCCGGCGCAGTTCTATTACGGCCCGCCGCCCCCGCCGCCCTATTACGGCCCCCGGCCCTATTACGCCCCGCGCCCCTATTACCGCCGGCCTTATTATGCCCGGCCGTATTATGCGCCGCCTCCGCCGCCCCCGCCGCCGGTCTATTACGGCCCGCGCTACTGGTAAGCCGGCAGGCCGTCCCGGCCGCGATGCACCGCATCGCTGGCCGGGGTCAGGCGCCCATCGGGACCGTTGAGAACGAAAGCCGGCAGCAGCTCTGCCGGCTTTTTGCTGTTCAGCACGGCGGTGACGATCACCCGCAGCGCCGGCTTGTCCGCGAAGGCGTGAACGGGGCGGATCGTCGTTGCGCCGAAACCCGTCGCTAGCCCGGCGAGCAGCTCGGGCAGCGCCTGCGCGCGATGGATCACCGCCAGATGGCCGCCGGGAGCGAGCAGCCGCCGCGCCGCTTTCAGCCAAGGCGCCAGCGCGCCCTCCGCGACATGGGCGGCAGCCCGGTTGGCGACCGGCGAACGACGGGTGGAGCCGGCGGGATAGAAGGGCGGGTTCATCACGACGGCGGTGAAGCTGCCCGGTTCCAGCCCTGCGCGCCTCCATTCGGAGGCGGGTGCCGAGACGTCCTGCGCGATGACGTTCGCGCGATCGGAGAGGTCGTTGGCGGCGATGTTTCCCACGGCCAGAGCAGCCAGATCCGGGTCCCGCTCCAGCAACGTCACGCGCAATCGCGGCTGAGTGAGAGCGGCCGCGAGCCCGACCGTGCCGACCCCCGCGCCGATATCGATCAGCCGCCCTTCGCCCAGTTCGGGAAGAGCGGCGGCGAGCAGGATCGCGTCGCTCCCGGCCCGATGGCCCTTGCGCGGCTGGGATAGGACGAGCCGCCCGTCCAGCAGCCTGTCCGTGACGATCTCGCCCAGAGCGCCGCCAGGAGCCTCACTCATTGCGCAGTTCCGCGCCGTAGCCGGCATCCCGCAGCAGAGCGCGGGCGCGGCGGCTGTCCTGCTCGCGCACCAGCAGGCGGCGCGGGAAGGCGCCGATCATGCCCTCCAGCGCGCTGATGTGTTGGTCGGCGACCATGGAGTCGATCGAGGCGGAGGCCAGCAGCGCTTCGATGGCGCCGAGCAGGATGAGATCATTGGTCCGCAGGAGTTCGTGCATGCGGGCATGGAGCCCGAGCGCCCGCGTCCATGCAAGGGGCCGCGTGCGGCGGGCGAGGCTGCGACGTCGCGGGGCTGGCGTCCCGGGCGCGGGATGTGGCATGGCTGTGGCGCGCCAGCTGGCGCACAACCTTGGCCGGAGTCGTCCCGTGGGTGTCGTCGTATCGTTTGAAGAGCGCGAAAAGAGCCAGCCCGGCATCGAGCCGCTGGTCGCGCTCACACGCGAGGCCATGGAGCGCGTCAATACGATGATCCTGTCTCGGACCGGCTCCGAGGTGACGATGATCCCGGAGGTCGCCAACCATCTGATCTCGTCGGGCGGCAAGCGGCTGCGCCCGATGCTGACGCTGGCGATGGCGGATCTGTGCGGCTATCGCGGCGATGGGCACGTCAAGCTCGCGGCCTCGGTCGAGTTCATGCACACCGCCACGCTGCTGCATGACGATGTCGTGGACGAGAGCGACATGCGGCGCGGCAAAGCGGCGGCGCGCATGCTCTGGGGCAACGAGGCGAGCGTCCTCGTCGGCGATTTCCTGCTCGGCCAGGCGTTCCGCATGATGGTCGAGGTCGGCTCCCTGCGCGCGCTCGACATTCTCTCCACGGCCGCGGCCGTCATCGCCGAGGGCGAGGTGTTGCAGCTCTCGGTCGCCAAGAACACCGAGACGACCGAGGATGAATATCTCGCCGTCATTCGCGGCAAGACGGCGGAGCTCTTCGCCGCCGCCTGCGAGGTCGGGCCGGTGATCGCCGGCTCCTCCAAGGCCAATGAGGCGGCCTGCCGCAGCTACGGGCTCAATCTCGGCATCGCTTTCCAGCTCATCGACGACGCGCTGGACTATGGCGGCGTCGCCGCCAAGCTCGGCAAGAACACCGGAGACGATTTCCGCGAGGGCAAGATCACCCTGCCGGTGGTGCTCTCCTTCCGCCGCGGCTCGGACGAGGAGCGCGCCTTCTGGAAGCGCACGCTGCAGGAGGGACAGATCGGCGATGGCGATCTCGAACAGGCCCAGGCGCTGATGCGCAAGCATGCGGCGCTGCAGGACACGATCGAGCGCGCCAAGCACTATGCCAAGATGGCCAAGGACGCGCTCGGTCTCTTCCCCGCCTCGCCGATGAAGCAGGCGCTGAACGACGCGGTCGATTTCTGCGTCGCGCGAGCGCATTGACCAGCGGCCGGAAGCGGTCTGTTTCAGCGCAACAGCGTCGGGGCGATCCACCAGTCGCGATGGCTGCGGGCGAGATCACGGGCGGCCGCGCGGCTCGCGGCCCTTTCGCCGAACAGCGCGAAACAGGTCGCGCCCGAGCCTGACATGCGCGCGAGGCGGCAACCGGGGAGCGCGCGAAGGGTCTCGATCACATGGGCAATGACCGGCGCGACCGTCATGGCCGGCGGTTCGAGATCGTTGCGCGAGGCGGCGAGCGCCGCGAGCAAGCGCTCCGGCGTGGCCGGCTGAGCCTCTCCTGCCGCCAAGGTGCGGGTCGTCCCGCCAGGTGTGGCTTCCCCGCCCGGCATGGTGCCGGCAGCAAGACCCAGCGCCCTGAACACCGCCGGGGTCTCGACCGGCACGCCGGGATTGACCAGCAGCGCCGGCATGGCCGGCAGCCTGAGGACGGGGCCGAGGCGTTCGCCGACACCGCTCATCAGCCTTGCCCGTGACTCCAGGCAGACCGTCACATCCGCGCCAATGCCGGCCGCGACCCGCCTCAGCTCCGGTGCCGACGGCGCGACATGGTTCAGCCGGGCGAGCAGGCGCAGCGCCGCCGCAGCATCCGCCGAACCGCCGCCGATCCCGGAGGCGACCGGCAGGCGCTTGACGAGGTGGAAGGCCCCGGCCCGCGCGCCGGGAAACGCAGCGAGAAAGGCGCGGGCGGCGCGCAGCACGAGATTGTCGTCGCCCGTGCCAAGGCCCGCCGCGCGCGGACCAGACAGGCTCAGCCCTAGCGGCTGGCCGGGAGCGAGCGACAGTTCATCCGCGATTCCGGCGAAGGCGACGAGGCTGTCGAGCTCGTGATAGCCATCGGCGCGGCGACCGAGCACCAGAAGGTCGAGATTGACCTTGGCGCGGGCGCGGGTGGTCAGGGAAACGGGCATGACGACGCGAGAACCAGCGGCAGGCCCGCCGCGACCTTGACCTCAGCCGCCATCCTTCTGCGGCTCGCTGGGCTTGGGCTCGCTGCCGGCATCCGCGGAAGGTGCCTCGTCCAGACCGCGCTCGATCTTGCGCAGGATCTTGGGCAGGTCCTCCGGCTCCGGGTTGAGATCGCGAGCGTAAGTCCACTGGAACTTCGCCTCGAGCTTGCGCCCCACGCGCCAATAGGCATCGCCGAGATGGTCGTTGATCACGGAGTCGGACGGGCGCAGATCGACGGCGCGCTCGATCTCGCGCGCAGCCTCCTCATAGCGGCCGAGGCGGTAATAGGCCCAGCCGAGGGAGTCGATGATGTAGCCGTCGCGAGGCCTGAGTTCGACAGCGCGGCGCAGCATGTCGAGCGCCTCGTCGAGCTTGAGGTGCTTGTCGACCAGCGAATAGCCGAGATAATTCAGCACCAGCGCCCGCTCGCGGCCGAGCGGATCGGGCAGCAGCTCCAGCGCCTTGCGCAGATCGGCCTCGGCATCGGCCCAGCGATCGGTACGCTCGCGGGCGATGCCGCGGAAATAGAACAGATCCCAGTTGGCGCGACCCGGCGAGGCGAGCTTGGCGATCGCCTTGTCATAGGTCTCGGACGCCTTCTGGAACTCCTTGCGGGAGCGATAGATGTTGCCCAGCGCAGCCAGCGCATCGACGTCGTCCGGCCGTTCGGCGATGACGCGGTCGAGATGCTTCACAGCCTCGTCGTGCTTGCCGAGGTTTTCCAGCGCCAACCCTGCCTGGATCTCGGCATTGGGACGCAGCGGCGAGGTGAGCGGCATCTTGTCGTAGACCGCGACGGCATCTTCCGGCTGGCGCGAGCGCTCGAGAATGTCGCCCAGGGTCAGGATGGCGAGGTCGTGGCTGGGATCGAGAAAGATCGCCATGCGCAGATAGAGCAGCGCGGCGGCCTCGTCGCCCTGGCGGTTGCCGGCGCTGGCGAGTCCGTAGAGGACCTCGGCCGCGCCCTGCTGGGCGTTGGCGATCTGGCGCGGCGGCGCCTCCTTCTTCGCGACGAGCGCCATGCCCTCGCGGATGATCGGATGGTTGGGCAGCAGCCGGTCGAACTCGGCATAGGTCGCGGCCGCGCCAGCGAAATCGCCTTGGCGGGCCTGGAAGCGGGCCCACAGATCGACGAGGCGCAGCGTCGTCCGCTCGGCATCATAGGCCGATTTCAGGCGCTTTTCGGCATCGGCCCTGCGGGCCGCCGCATCGAGGATGAGGCCGGCATGATAGTCGCGAAAAAGATTGTAGGAGGGCTCGCCCTTCAGCCGCTCCAGCGTCTCGATCGCACGCTTGGGGTTGTTGGAGCCGAGGTAGGACCAGGCCGATAGAAGCGTCGCGGTGATGTCGGCCGCACGCCCGCGGCCTCCGCGCTGGAGATGATTGCGGGCGGTGCCATAGCTCTTCTGCTTGATCGAGCGCACACCGATGACGAGCTGAGCGAGGCCGTTGCTGGGGTCGACGCGAATCAGCCGGTCGGCGGCGCGGAACGCATCCGGCATCGCGCCATCGGCGAGGAAGGCGACGAAGGCGCGCTCCAGCAATTCGTTGTTCTGCGGGTCTTCCTTCACCGCCTCGCGCAGATAGATCGAGGCCGCGCCCAGATCGCGCCCGGCGCCGGCGACGATGGCGGCGAGATAATTGCCCTCCAGGCTGTCGCCCGGCTCCAGCCCCTCGGAGGAGCGCGGCGTCGCGCCCTGCGCCACCGCCGAGACGGGCAAAGTGAGAATCACGGAGAGAGCGGCAGCCGTGCCCGCGGCACGGAGCTTGTTGAAAAACGTCACTTTCGCCATTCTCCCTCGGTCCGCCGCCCGCTTGCTGCAGTGGCCGTCGCCATGACATCGGACCGTGACCGCTCGCCTATGCGGCCAAGATGGCCGTTTCCGGGCGAACCGGCAAGCGCGGCACCGATCGATGGCCCGCTTTCGTAGCGGGCGCGCAACACAGCGCGAAAACCCGCTCGACGGCATGAGACCCGCCACGAATCGGGCGGCGAATCTGGTCCTCATGGCCCTATAGCTGATTGCGCCTGCCGTCCGGCGGGATTCACATTTTCGGGGGTTTCACCATGAAGAAGATCGTCCTCAGCGTCGCCGCCATCGCGCTCCTCGCCGGCTTCGTCGGCGGCTGCGCCAAGACCGAAGAGAAGCCCGTCGCGAAGGTCGTCCGCAAGGGCTGATCTCGCTCCGGCGCAACGCCAAAGGGCGCGCCGCGAGGCGCGCCCTTTTTCATTTCCCAATACCGCCCTCATCCGAGGAGCCGCGAAGCGGCATCTCAGGATGAGGCTCAGATGATCTGCAACCCTCGGGATCACATATTGGCGTAGCCTGGCCCGCCGCCACCCTCCGGCACCGTCCAGGTAATGTTCTGTGCCGGGTCCTTGATGTCGCAGGTCTTACAGTGGACGCAGTTCTGCGCGTTGATCACGAAGCGCGGATTGGTCTTCGCCTCGGCGTTCTCATAGACCACCTCGTAGACGCCCGCAGGGCAATAGAGCCGGGCCGGCTCGCCATAGAGCGGCAGGTTCTGCGCGATCGGGATCGAAGGATCGGTCAGCTTCAGATGCGCCGGCTGGTCCTCCTCGTGATTGGTCGAGGAGAGGAAGACCGAGGAGAGCTTGTCGAAGGAGAGCTTCCCGTCCGGCTTCGGATAGACGATCGGGGTCACCTCCGAGAGCTTCTTCAGCGTCGCGTAATCCGGCTTGCCGTGCTTCAGCGTGCCGAAGGGCGACCAGCCGAAGAGCTGGTTCAGCCACATATCGACGCCGCCGAGCGCGATGCCGGCGAGCGTGCCGAATTTCGACCAGAGCGGCTTGACGTTCCGGACGCGCTTCAGGTCCTGCCCGATCGCGCTGTCGCGCCATTCGGTCTCGATCTCGACGACCTCGTCGTGGGCCCGGCCGGCCTGCAGCGCGGGGACGAGCTTTTCAGCCGCCAGCATGCCGGAGAGCACGGCGTTGTGGCTGCCCTTGATGCGCGGGACATTGACGAAGCCGGCCGAGCAGCCGATCAGCGCTCCGCCCGGGAAGGTGAGCTTCGGCACCGACTGGAAACCACCCTCGGTGATGGCGCGCGAGCCGTAGGAGATGCGCTTGCCGCCCTCGAAAGTGTCGCGGATCAGCGGATGGGTCTTGAAGCGCTGGAACTCGTCGAAAGGCGAGAGCGTCGGATTCTCGTAGTTCAGGTGGACGACGAAGCCGACGGCTACGAGATGATCGTCGAAATGATAGAGGAAGGAGCCGCCGCCGGTCTTGTTGTCGAGCGGCCAGCCGAAGGAATGCTGGACGCGGCCCTTGTGGAACTTCTCCGGCTTGACCTGCCAGATCTCCTTGAGGCCGATGCCGTATTTCTGCGGCTCACGCCCCTCGTCCAGTGCGAATTTGCGGATCGCAATCTTGGAGAGCGAGCCGCGCGCGCCCTCGCCCAGCAGCGTGTAGCGGCCGCGCAGCTCCATACCGCGGGTGAAGCGCTCGGAGACCGTGCCGTCCTTGGCGATGCCCATGTCGCCGGTGGCGATGCCGGCGACCGAGCCGTCCTCGTTGAACAGCAGCTCGGCGGCGGCGAAGCCGGGATAGATCTCGACGCCCAGCGCCTCGGCGCGGCCGGCCAGGAACTTCGCCACCAGCCCGAGTGAGCCGACGAAATTGCCGTGATTGTTCATCAAAGAGGGCATGCCGATATTCGGCAGGCGGATGCCGTTCGGCTCGGTGAGGAAATAGAACAGGTCCTCCTCGACCGCGGTGGTCAGGGGACGGTCGGGATCCTCGCGCCAGTCCGGCAGCAGCCGGTCGAGGCCGACGGGGTCGATCACCGCGCCCGACAGGATATGCGCGCCGACCTCGGCGCCCTTCTCCACGACGACGACGGAAAGAGCTTCGTCGAGCTGCTTCAGACGGATCGCGGCGGCGAGGCCGGCAGGGCCGGCGCCGACGATCACGACGTCGTAATCCATGCTCTCGCGCGGTTCGCTCTGCGCTTCCTTCAGATCCATACCGTCCTCCGCCTGCCGATCTTGGCCGAATGCCGATCTTGGCCGCACGCATAGTTTATATATAAACTATCTTGACCCGACTTCAACGACCGGCCGAGCGCACCCTGGAAACCCTCTATCCAAGCCAAGGCTGCATTTTGCAACCGCATCGCCGCCCAGCGAGCAAAACGGCGCAAATGTGCCGCCACGCGACGAGCCTGGCAAAGTCCGGGGCGTGGTTGGATCCTCCCCAAATGGGCCCGCGCAGATCCGTCGGCGACAAGCTTGTCGCAGAGGCGCACGCGACGATGTAAAAGGCCGCATGAGCCTTTCCGATGTCAGCGGGCGCGACGAGCTCGACCCTTTCAAGCTGCTCGCCTGGTATGCCGAGGCCGGCGTCACCGAGGCGCTGGACGACGAGCCGCACGATCATTTCGCCGAAGCCCCGCCGCCGATGCCGATGCGCCGCCCGCTGCCGGCGCAGGGCGGCTCCGCGCCGCTACGGCCGGCCCCCGCACGGGCTCTGCCGGCGGCGGCTGCGGCCCCCGACGACGCCGCCCTCACCGCCCGGGCGATGGCGCGCGAAGCCCGCACGCTGGAGGAGTTGCGCGAGGCGATAAGCAAATTCGAGGGCTGCGCGCTCAAGGCCACCGCCAAGACTCTCGTCTTCGCAGACGGCAATCCGGAGGGGCGGGTGATGATAGTCGGCGAGGCTCCGGGCGCGGACGAGGACCGGCTCGGCCTGCCCTTCGTCGGGCGCTCCGGCCAGTTGCTGGACAGGATGCTGGCCGCGATCGGGCTCTCGCGCCAGAACGACGTCTATATCGCCAATCTCCTGCCCTGGTGCCCGCCAGGCAATCGCACGCCGACCCCGCAGGAGGTCGCCATCTGCCTGCCCTTCATCCAGCGGCAGATCGAGCTCGCCGATCCCGAGATCCTGATCAGCGTCGGCGGCCCCTCGGCGCAGGGGCTGCTCGGCTTCAAGGGCATCCTCGCCTCGCGCGGGAAATGGGTCGAATACGATACCGGCTCCAAGCGCATCCGCGCGATGGCGACGCTCCATCCGGCCTATCTGCTGCGCCAGCCCTTGCAGAAGCGGCTGGCCTGGCGGGATCTGAGAGCGCTGAAGGCGGCGCTGGAGGAGAAGGGATAGCGTCGTCCAGCCGCCATGCCGCGCCGTCGCGCCGATGAATGGCCCGCGTTCCCGAAGCGGTGCGCGGCCCAGTTCCTGTCATGCTCGCCCTTGTGGCGAGCATCCACGTCTTGAACACCGCTTTGCATCGATGAAGACGTGGATGGTCGGGACAAGCCCGACCATGACGGAGAACCTCGGTTCCGGTTCCCGGGCCAAGGGCCTTGGGCCCCCGTCAGGGAATGGCGCTCCCCCGCCCCGGAACCGCCACCCTCCCGCCACGTTCACACACCGCTTGAGTTCCGGTCTGCGGTTCGCAACAGTGCCGCGACGATTTCGGGGGCTTCACCCATGCAGTGGCAAGATTATCGCCAGTCCGACAATCTCGAGGACCGGCGCGGCGACAGCGGCGGCGGCGGCTTCGCCGGCATGCCCGGCGGGCGCGGCGGCATCGGCATCGGCACCATGGTCGTGCTGGGTCTCATCGGCTGGGCGCTCGGCATCGATCCGCGCCTGCTGATCGGCGGGGCCGAGATGATCGGCGGCATCGGCGGGCGCGAGCAGACCCAGGAGACACGGCGCTCGGCCGGCCCGCCGCAGGACGAGATGGGCCGCTTCGTGTCGGCGGTGCTAGCGCAGAACGAGGACGTCTGGACCAAGCTGCTGCCGCAGCAGGGCAACACTCGCTATCAGCCGCCGCAGCTGGTGCTGTTCTCCGGCATCAACCGCTCCGGCTGCGGCGTCGCGCAATCGGCGATGGGCCCGTTCTACTGCCCCAACGACCGCAAGGTCTATCTCGACACCTCGTTCTTCCAGGAGATGCAGCGCAAGCTCGGCGGCGGCGGCGACTTCGCCTATGCCTATGTGATCGCGCATGAGGTCGGCCATCACATCCAGAACCTGCTCGGCATCCTGCCCAAGGCCAACCAGCTGCGCGAACGCTCCTCCGAGCGCGAATCAAACGCCATCTCGGTGCGGATCGAATTGCAGGCCGACTGCTTCGCCGGCGTCTGGGGCCACAACATCCAGGCGATGGGCCGGCTCGATCAGGGCGACATCGAGGAGGCGATGCGCACCGCCTCCGCCATCGGCGACGACAAGCTGCAGAAGGCGGCGCAGGGCGTCGTGGTGCCGGATTCCTTCACGCACGGCTCTTCGGCCCAGCGGACGAAGTGGTTCAATATCGGCTTCCAGTCCGGCTCGCTGCAATCCTGCGACACTTTCAGGAACCAGATCTGAGCGGCCTTTCGATGGATCCCGGGGCAGGCCCGGGATGACGCGGTGATTCTCCGAGCATCGTCCCGCCTCATCACGCCGGCGGGACGACGTCCGCCGCGGTCCACCTCGCCCCATTGAACCGATCTATTGCGCCCACTTGGCGCAATGATTTTTTGCGCTTAACAATCCTCGGCAATAAATAACAATCGCGGGGCCGGGGATGCTCAATCAGAATGTCGCGCGGGGCGCCTTCCTGGCGCTGGTCGCGCTGTTTTTCGCAGCCAACGCATTGCGTTATCCCATCGGCACCTTCGCCCATGCCGGTCCGGGCCTCTTCCCCCTGATGATCTGCGTGCCGCTGCTGATCATCGCCGGGGCGATGGTCGTGCAGGCGCGGCTGGCCGAGCCGGTGCCGCTCCAGTTCAACCCCCGGAACATCGCCCTGATCATGGCGAGCCTGATCGGCTTCGTGCTGGCGTCGGAATACGTCAACGTCACGCTCGGGATCGTGGTGCTGGTCTTCGTCGCAGGCCTTGCCGCCAACACCTATTCCTGGGTGCGCAACATCAAGATCGCCATCGGACTCATCGCGGTTGCGTTCGTCTTCCAGCGCTTCCTCGGCCTGAACCTGAGGCTCTTCTGATGGAGGTCCTCAACAACCTGGCCTTCGGCTTCAGCCACGCGCTCACACCCGAGAACCTGCTTTATTGCGCCATCGGCTGCGTCGTCGGCACGCTGGTCGGCCTGTTGCCGGGCCTGGGCCCGCTGGCGACGATCAGCCTCCTGCTGCCGCTGACCTATTCGATCCCGACCGGCGGGGCGCTGATCATGCTCGCCGGCATCTATTACGGCGCCCAATATGGCGACAGCGTCAGCGCGATCACGATGAAGATCCCGCATGCCTCCTCGATCGTCGCCTGCATCGACGGCTACCAGATGACGCTCAAGGGCAAGACGGGTCTCGCCCTGTTCACCGCCGGTGTCTCCAGCTTCATCGGCGGCACCGTCGCGATCGTGGTGCTGGCTTCGCTCGCGCCCACGCTCGGCGCCGTGGCACTGAAATTCGGGCCGACCGATTATTGCGCGCTGATGCTGTTCGGCTTCGTCTGCGTCAGCTTCGTCACCACGGGCAGCCTGCTCAACGGCATGGCAATGTGCCTGCTCGGGGTACTGCTCGGTCAGGTCGGCACCGACCTCGAGACCGGCCTCGAACGCTTCACCATGGGGCTGCCCTCGCTGATCGACGGGGTGAGCTTGGTGAGCCTGGCGCTCGGCTGCTTCGGCATCGCCGAGATCACCAAGAATCTCGACGCCAAGGAGGAGCGCACGCCCTTCAACGGCGCGATCAAGCTCATGCCCACCTGGCCCGAGTTCAAGCGCATCATTCCCAGCGCCTTGCGGGGCTCGGTCGTCGGTTCGCTCCTCGGCATCCTGCCCGGCGGCGGGCCGGTGATCGCCCAGTTCGCGGCCTATGGCCTCGACAAGAAGGTCAGCAAATACAAGGACGAGATCGGCTCCGGAGCGATCGAGGGTGTCGCCGGTCAGGCGGCGGCGGACGAGGCGGCGGCGCGCACCAGCTTCATCCCGCTGATGAGCATCGGCATCCCCGAGAACGCGG
>NZ_JBMDWH010000014.1:0-42067 GCF_048595345.1 Allobosea sp. | reverse complement strand
CATGGCGCTGTTCATCCCGACCTCGGTCTGGACGGCACCGATCGGTGCCCGCGTGGCGCACCGCCTCTCCAAGCGACGGCTGGAGGTGGCGTTCGGGCTGTTCCTGCTGGCGGTGGCGGGGCGCTTCGTCTGGTCGCTGCTTCCTTGAAGAAGGGATGTCATGCTCGGGTCAGGCCTGAGCATGACGCTGCGGGTTGCTGGTTGCCGATCCCAGCCGCTCCGCCAACTCGGCCATGATCGCCCGGCGCTCCAATTCGCTGAGGCTCGCCCAGCGCGCGATCTCCTCCAGGGTGCGGCCGCAGCCCTCGCAGAGCCCGCTGGCCGAGTCGATCACGCAGATCTTCACGCAAGGGGTCGAAATTCCGCTCATCTGCCGCCCCATCCGAGCGCCAGCGCCAGCCCGAGATAGATCGCGATCTCGCCGAGCTGCTGCACGGCCCCGACGATGTCGCCGGTCTGGCCACCGATGAGCCGCCTGGCCAGCCGCCGCATCGCGGCGGCGGCGCCATGGGCCAGGCCGAGACCCACCACGACGCCGATGAGCGGCAGCTTCGCCGTTGCGGCGAGAGCGAGGGCCAGCACGGCGCTGATGAACAGCGCGAGAGATGCCGTCGCCGGGCTCGGTCTCCCCACTGCCGCCGACGCGCCATGGCTGCGCGCCGCCCCCTCGCGGGCGAGCAGCAGCAGGCCTTCCGAACGCGACCATGGCGCCGCCAACAGCAGGGAAGCCGCAGCGGCCCAGGGCCCGGCGCGGGTCGCGATCATCGCGATGAGGCTCGCCCGCAGCAGCAGCGACAGCCCGATGGCGATAGCGCCATAGGAGCCGACCCGGCTGTCCTTCATGATCTCCAGCCGGCGCTCCGGCGTCTGGCCGCCGAAGAGGCCGTCGACACTATCGGCCAGCCCGTCCTCATGGAAGGCGCCGGTCGTGAGCGCGAGCGCCGTCAGCCCCAGCGCCGCGGCCACGAGACCGTCGAGCCGGGCCAGCCCCGCCAGCAGCACAACGAGGGCGGCCGGCAGCGCGATGACGAGCGCCGCGAAGGGCATGGCGCGCGGCATCACCCGGAAATCCGGAAGCGCGTGAACATCGCTCTCGCCCGGCAGGCCCGGCACGGGCAGCCGCGACCAGAACCGCACGCAGATCGCGGTGGCGACGAGCCAGCCCGGCCAATAGGGCGCGGTGTCAGGCTCGGCGCTGCTGTCGGCCTCTGCCATCGTGGCGCGGCGCTCCCTCGATTGTCTTCCGGCGCCCGAGCCTATAGCAGCAGCGCCAACCGCGCCGCCATGCCCTCGTGACGGCGCCGCATCCGCGATGGAACGAGACATGGCCGCTTCGGGACTGCCCTTCGACGATATCCGCGAGCTGATCGCCGCCATGCCCGGCCCCGATATGGCCGCCGCCAATGCGGTGCGGGCGCGCGACGCCAATCTCACCAAGCCGGCGGGAAGCCTCGGCCGTATGGAGGAAATCGCCGAATGGCTGGCCGCCTGGCAGGGCAAGGCCCCTCCCGCGGTCAACCGGCCGCTGGTCTGCGTCTTCGCCGGCAATCACGGCGTGGTGGCGCAGGGCGTCTCGGCCTATCCGCAGAGCGTGACGCGCCAGATGCTCGAGAATTTCGCCGCCGGCGGCGCCGCCATCAACCAGATCTGCGCGGCCTACGATCTCGGCTTCAAGGTCTTCGATCTCGCGCTCGACCTGCCGACCGGCGATTTCACCCAAGGCGACGCGCTGGACGAGCGCGCCTGCGTCGCCACCATGGCCTTCGGCATGGAGGCGCTGGCCGGCGGCGCCGATCTGCTCTGCCTCGGCGAGATGGGCATCGGTAACACCACCTCGGCGGCCGCGATCTATGCGGCGCTTTATGGGGGGCCGGCGGCGCAGTGGTGCGGACGCGGCACGGGCCTCGACGATGCAGGCCTCGCGCGCAAGGTGGCGGCGGTGGAAGCGGGGCTGGAGCGGCACCGCGCCCATCTCAAGGACCCGCTCGAAGTGCTGCGCCGTCTCGGCGGGCGCGAGATCGCGGCGATCTGTGGCGCGATCATCGCAGCCCGCTCGCAGTGCATCCCGGTGGTCCTCGACGGCTATGTGGTCACGGCCGCCGCCGCGATCCTTCACGCAATCGACGCCTCGACCATCGACCATTGCATCGCCGGCCATCTCTCGGCCGAGGGCGCCCATGCGGAGGTGCTGGCCCGGCTCGGCAAGGTGCCGCTGCTGGCGCTGGACATGCGCCTCGGTGAGGCCTCCGGCGCCGCGCTCGCCGCCGGCCTCGTCAAGGCCGCCGCCGCGATTCATTCCGGCATGGCGACCTTCGAGCAGGCGCAGGTGGCGCGGAAGGATTGAAGCGCGCCGTCATGCTCGGGCTTGACCCGAGCATCTTGGAAACCAGTGCCTTATCGTCATGAGATTCTCGGGTCGAAGCTTCGCTTCGCCCGAGAATGATGCGCGCTACCCCGCATAATCCGTCTTCAACCCGGCCCGCTCGGCATGCCGCTCCAGCGCGAGCTCGATCAGCCGGGTGATCAGCGCCGGATAGGGCGTGCCGGAGGCCTCCATCATCTTGGGATACATGCTGATCGCGGTGAAGCCCGGCAGGGTGTTGATCTCGTTGAAGTAGAATTCGCCGCTGACGCGATCGAGGAAGAAATCGACGCGGGCGAAGCCGCTGCATTCGAGCGCCGTGAAGGCGGTGATCGCCAATTCCTGCAGGCGGCTCATCTGCGCAGGTTCGAGCTTCGCCGGCAGATCGACGGTGGCGCCGTCGGCGTCGAGATATTTCGCCTCATAGGAGTAGAATTCATGCTGCGGGCCAGCATTGAGTTCGCTCGCCAGGCTGGCGAAGGGCGGATCGCCGTCCAGCACCGCGACCTCGATCTCGCGCGCATCGACGCCCTGCTCGATCAGCACCTTGGTGTCGTAGGCGAAAGCGTCGTCGAGGGCAGCTCCGAGTTCCTCCCAGCTCTTGACCTTATGCACACCGACGCTGGAGCCCATATTGCAGGGCTTCACGAACACCGGCAGCGCCAGCGCCGCCTTCGCCGCGGCCGCAACGGCGGTGGGGTCGCGCCGATAATCGCGACGGCTCGCCACCAGGTAGGGCGCGATCGGCAGGCCGGCGAGGCCGGCGAGTCGCTTGGCGATGTCCTTGTGCATGCCGATGGCCGAGGCCATCACGGCCGAGCCGACATAGGCTGCGCCGGCCAGTTCCAGCAGGCCCTGCATCGCGCCATCCTCGCAGAGCGGGCCATGGATCACCGGGAAGACGACGTCGATCGCGGCGGCTTCGCCGTTCGCAGCGATCGGGGCCGCCGCCAGCGCGCCCTGCGCATCGGTCGCGAGCCGGATCTCCTGAGCATCCGCGAAGATCGGCAGGCTTTCGCTGTTGCTTTCGGCCAGCCGCCGCGGGTCCTGCAACTGCCAGCGCCCCTGCTTGTCGATGCTGATCGGCACGGGCTCGAAGCGGGCGCGGTCGAGATGGCGCAGCACCGAGGCGGCCGATTTCAGCGACACCTCATGCTCGCCGGATTTGCCGCCATAGAGCAACGCGACGCGGGTTTTCGTATTCATGGCGTGGGTCCGGTCGGGCGGTGGCAGAGCAGGGTTCAGGCGACGCGCCTGTTTGCGGGTTCCGGCAGCGCGGCGAGGGTTTCCATCACGCGCTCGGCCGGCAGGGTAACGGTGACTTCGGTACCCGCACGCGGCTTGGATTTGAGCATGAAGCCGCCGCCATGCAGATCGATCAGACCCTTGACGATCGGCAGGCCGAGGCCCGAACCCTGCTCGGCGGTCTTGATCGCCAGCGAGCCGCGCCCGAAGCTCTGCATCACGATCGGGATTTCGTTCTCGGGAATGCCCGGGCCGGTATCCGTGATGGTGACATATTGCCCGCCCGCGGCGGTCCAGCCGATCTTGATGGTGATCTCGCCGCCTTGGGGCGTGAACTTGATCGCGTTGGAGAGGATATTGAGCACCACCTGACGGATCGCGCGTTCATCGGCCCAGACGCGCGGCAGGTCCGGCTCCGCATATTGGCGGATCGCCTGCCCCTTGGCCTTGGAGCGCATGGCGAGCATGTGCCGGCACTCCTCCACCACGGCGATCAGCGACAGCGCCTCCTCGTTGAGTTCGTATTTGCCGGCCTCGATCCGCGACAGGTCGAGGATCTCGTTGATGAGATTGAGCAGATGCTGGCCGGAGCCATGGATATCGGCCGAATACTCCTTGTAGGCGGCATTGGCATGGGTGCCGAAGATCTCGTTCTTCATCACCTCGGAGAAGCCCAGGATGGCGTTGAGTGGGGTGCGCAACTCGTGGCTCATCGTCGCCAGGAAGCGCGATTTGGCGAGGTTGGCCTCCTCGGCCTTGCGGCGCGCCTCGTCGGAATTGGCGTTGGCGGTTTCCAGCTCCGCGATCAGCGCGTCCTTTTCGGCCCGAAAGCTCACCGTCGCGACCGAGCTCGCATAGAGCCGGTTGGCGAGGAAAATGAAGAAGAGCTGCGCCGCCACGGCCATCGTCGCCATGGTCATGCTGTCGATGTCGCGCCGCTCCCAGAAGAACAGCATGATCCCGATGAAGACCGGCGCGAGCCCCGCATAGACCGCCATCGGGATCGAAGAGGCGAGCATCACGGTCAGCGCGCTGACGATCAGCAGCGAGGTGGTCGCGAAGATCTTCGTGCCCGGCGCGTCGATATGCGCAAAGAGCAGCAGCAGCACTGCCCAGCAGCAGCCGTGAAAGCCCTCCGCGAGCGCAAACAGGCGCCGCCACAGCCGGATCTGCACCGTTTCCGGATTGCGCGAGAGATAGCGGCGCGACAGCATCACGATCAGCGTCCCGCTGGCGAGCACCAGCCCGCTCCAGGAGGCGACGAGATAGGCCGGCAGCCACAGGCAGGCGGCGGCGGCGATGCCGGCGACCAGCACGAGCGTGCCGACCGAGCCGGTGAGCCGGTATTGGGCAAAGCCCCGCAGGAGTTCGTTGTCGAAGGCGCGTTCCAGCCCGGTCGACGAAGTCAGCCGCTCGCGCACCGTCTTCACCTCGCGGGTGAGGGCCTTGCGCCGCGCCGCGGCGACCGGATCGGGTCCCCGTCCGCGTTGAATCTGTTCGGCCGTCACTTCCGGCATGATAGGAGATACGCATCCTCGTTCGGCCGCGCGGCGCGCTCGGTCGGCCCTTCATCATGGCCAGCGAAACGTTAATCTCTTCCTGATGCGGCGCTCCGTCTTCGGCCGATCCGGCCGCTCTCCTTCGGGCCAGGGCCCTTTCGGCTGGCGCCGCGTCGGTCGCTTCACCGACTTCGTCGTGGCGCTCGGCCTGCTCGGCTTCATCGCGCTCGCGGGTGCCGTGCTTCAGTTCCGCCTCGGTCCCGCGCGCAGCCTCTCCGGGCCGGCCCAGGCGATCGACGGCGACTCGATCCGCCTTCTGGGCGAGGAACTGCGGCTCGAGGGGCTCGACGCGCCCGAATATCGCCAGATCTGCCATGACGAGGCGGGGCGCGGTGTCGCCTGCGGCCAGCAAGCCCGGCGCGCGCTGCAGGGCATGCTGGCTCAGGGGCAGACGCGCTGCGAGATCGGCAAGAGCGATCGCTACGGGCGCGGCCTCGCCCGGTGCTGGCAGGGCGCGGACGAGATCAACGCCTGGCTGGTGCGTGAGGGACACGCCGTCGCCTATGGCGGCTATGCGGCCGAGGAAGCCCAGGCGCGCGCCGCGCGCCGCGGGCTGTGGGCCCTGTCCTTTGAGCGGCCCGAGGCCTGGCGCCGTGCCCATCCGCGCTGAGCAGCCGGGCGCCGCCATCCTCCGGTCACCGAAGCGGGTGAGATATCCGCAAAGGGGGGCGTGGCAGACGCAGGATTGACGCTTGGGCGCGCGTCGTGTCCGCTGCGCCGCGACAGGGAGACGGTGATGAAGCTTTATGACGGCGGGCGGGCGCCGAATCCGCGGCGCGTGCGGATCTTTTTCGCGGAGAAGGGCATCGACCTGCCTGAGTTGGTGCCCATCGACATCACCGCGAAAGAGCACAAGAGCGAAGCCTTCACCCGCCTCAACCCGGCCCAGCGCCTGCCTGTCCTGGTGCTGGACGACGGCACGGCGCTGGCCGAGACGATGGCGATCTGCCGCTATCTCGAAAGCCTGCACCCGCAACCGGCCCTGTTCGGGCAGGACGCCAAGGCCCAGGCCCTGATCGAGATGTGGAACCGGCGGGTTGAGCTCGGCCTCTTCGCCGCCGTGGCGGCGATCTTCCGCCACGGCCACCCGTCGATGGCCGAGCTGGAAGACCAGGTGCCCGAATGGGCGCAGGCCAACCGCGACAGCCTCGACGACCATCTCTGGCTGCTGGAGCTGCAGCTGGCCTCGAACCCCTTCCTCTGCGGCGAAACCTTCAGCGTCGCGGACATCACAGCCGCCATCGCCATCGATTTCATGAAGCCGGCGCGCGTTCAGCTGCCGGAGGATTTCGTTCATATCCGCCGTTGGCACGGCGAGATCGCCGCCCGCCCTAGCTGGACGGCCTGATGAGACTCGTCTTGCGCCTCGCGGCGGCTTTTTTCGGCTGTCTCCTCGCGGCCGGCGCGGCGGCGCCCGTTGCCGTGGCGGCCGAGCGGCTGACGGGCGAGCAGATCCAGCGCGCCTTCGAGGGCAATACCGTCTCGGGCCGCTACACCAACGGCGGCTTCTTCACCGAATATCACGCCCCCGACGGGCGCGCCCTCGGCCATAATGGCTGGCAGCCGAACACGGATGCCTGCTGGATCACCAAGCCCGAGGGCATCTGCTATTACTACGGTCCGCCCGAGAACCGGACGGTCCACTGCTTCACAGTCGAGACCAGCGGCGAGCTTTATGTGCTGCGCAATCTCGGCAACGGGCTGGTGAATGCGCTGGCGCGGATCGAGCGCGGCAACCCGCGCAACCACACCGACAACGGCACGCCCTGGTATTGCGACGGGCTGATCTCGCGTGCCCCCGCCCCGCCGATGAGCCGCAGGCTGGCCCGGTGGTGAGAAGGATGCTGCGCCTGGCCGCGATGGCCCTCGTCCTGCTCGGCGCCTCGCCGTCTGGTGCGGCCGAGCGGCTCACCGGCGAGCAGATCCGCCAGGCTTTCGAGGGCAACACCGTCACTGGGCTCTATTCCGGCAGCAACCTGCCCTTCAGCGAGTTTCACCACCCGGACGGTCGCGCCAGCGGGCATAACCGGAACCTGCCGAACAGCGACGCCTGCTGGATCACGACTGACGACGCCGTCTGCTATTATTACGGCCCGCCCGAAACCCGGCGGACCTACTGCTTCACCATCGAGCGCAGCGGCTCGCTCTATGTCATCCGCAGCCGGCCGAGCGGGCGGATCAACGGGCTCGCCCGCATCGAGCCCGGGGATCCGCATGGCTATGCCGACAAGGCTGCCTGGGCCTGCGACGGCTTGATCTCGCAGGCGCCGATGAGCCGCCGGCTCGCGCGCCGATGAGCGCCGGCGAGACCCTCGACGATCTGCTCCACGAGTTGCGCGCTTGCCGCGTCTGCCGCGATGCGCCGCGCTATTTGCCGCCGATGCCGCATCAACCGCGGCCAGTGATCCAGGCGGGCGCGACCGCACGGCTCTGCATCGCAAGCCAGGCGCCGGGCACCCGCGTGCATGCCAGCGGCAGGCCGTTCACCGACGCTTCCGGTAACCGGCTGCGCGACTGGCTCGGGCTCGACAGCGAAACCTTCTACGATCCCGCCCGTGTCGCCATCGTGCCGATGGGCCATTGCTTTCCGGGGCAGGACGCCAAGGGCGGCGATCTGCCGCCACGGCGCGAATGTGCGCCGATCTGGCGAGAGCGGGTCTTCGCGGCTCTGCCGCGCATCGAACTCGTGCTCGCCATCGGGCGCTATGCCCAGAGCTGGCATCTGGGACCCAAGGAAGCCGCGAACCTCTCGGCGACCGTCGCCGACTGGCGCGCCATCCTGGCACGCCCCGGCCTGCCGCGCGTGCTGCCGATGCCGCATCCCTCCTGGCGCAACAACGCCTGGCTCAGGCGTCATCCCTGGTTCGAAGAGGAGCTGATCCCGGTTCTGCGGCAGGAGGTGGCCCGCCTCGTCCGGTAAGCCTCAATAGCGGAAGGGCGAGGACGAATTCAGGTTGCGGTCGATGCCGCCACGCACGGCGATTACCGAGCGCATCGGCCCCAGCGCCGTGTCGGTGCGGCTTTCCAGATAGACCATGCCGTCGGTGCGCTGGCCGTAGCCGCTATGGGAGCTCTTGCCGAATTCGGCCCGCACGCCGCCGCCGAGCCGCACGCAGGTGCTGGACCCTTCGATGCGGACATAGCCGGCGCCATATTCCGGGCAGGGGCGGGCGCCCTTCGCCGTCTGAGGCGCGGGTCGGCTATAGGGCTCGCGCGGCTGCGCCTGGCCGGGCAGCGGCTCGCCGATGGTCTGCGCGAAAGCGGCGCAGGGCAGGCAGGCGGCAAGCAGAGCGAGGCTGAAGCGGCGCATGACGAAATCCCGTGACGGCGAAGCCTCGATGCCCGCTCGAAATGGCTGAATCAAGGCTCAGAATAGGCTGATCCGGTCGCTTGGGAAAGAGCGGCACCCGTAAGCCCCGCCTCGAAACGAAAGAAGCCCGGCGAAAGCCGGGCTTCTCTGTCTTGACGCACGGGGCCGTGGTCTCAGCGGGCGCGGGTGCGCACCTGGAACACGTCGAAGGAGAGTTCAGCGACCTGCCACCACAGATATTCGTCCGAGCGGAACGAGGCCATCGCCTCGATCGCTTTCTTGAAGTCCGGGTTCTTGGCCGAGATCTCGGCATAGAGCTCGTTGGAGGCCTTCAGCGAAGCCTCCATCACGTCCTGCGGGAAGGGGCGCAGCTGGGTGCCGGCGGCCACGAGGCGCTTCAGCGCCGGCGGGTTCACCACATCGTATTTCGCCGCCATCTGCGTGTTGGCATAGGTGCAGGCCGCCGTCAGCGCCGCCTGATAGGCCTTGGGCAGCGCGTTCCACTTCTCCAGATTGACGAAGGCGTGGACGGTCGGGCCACCTTCCCAGAAGCCCGGGTAATAGTAGAAGGGCGCAACCTTGGCGAAACCGAGCTTCTCGTCGTCATAGGGGCCGACCCACTCGGCCCCGTCGATCGTGCCCTTTTCCAGCGCCGGATAGATATCGCCGCCGCCGATCTGCTGTGGCACGACGCCGAGCTTGCTCAGCACGGAGCCGGCGATACCGCCGATGCGCATCTTCAGGCCCTGGAGATCGGCGACGTTCTTGATTTCCTTGCGGAACCAGCCGCCCATCTGCGCGCCCGTGTTGCCGCAGGGCAGGCCGTAGATGTTGAACTTCTTGTAGAACTCGTTGAACAGCTCGTTGCCGCCGTTCTGGTAGAGCCAGGCATTCTGCTGGCGGGCGTTGAGGCCGAACGGCACCGATGCGGCGACCGCGAAGGTCGGGTCCTTGCCGACATAGTAATAGGACACCGTGTGGCACATCTCGACCGTGCCGTTGGTCACCGCATCGGCCGCCTGGAGGGCCGGCACGATTTCGCCTGCGGCGAAGACCTGGATCTGGAACTTCCCGTCGGTCAGCTCCGAGACCATCTTGGCCATCACCTCGGCGCCGCCATAGATCGTGTCCAGCGACTTCGGGAAGGAGGAGGCGAGACGCCACTTCACCTCGGGGCTCGACTGCGCGACGGCGGGCATGGCGACGGCGGTGGCCGCGGCGGCACCGGCGGCCGCGGTCTGGATAAACTGGCGACGCTTCATGGGGGACATCTCCTCGCAAACGCTCCCGGTTCGCCGGGCTTATGACCTACGACGGCGGCACATGCCGCACATGCGCCGGAGTTCTAGCCAATGGCTGCATGAATCGCGAGGCCTTTCAAGTTTTTGGCCTGAGACTTTCGGCTAAGCAGGCCTCCCGCGAGGCCCGCGCGAGGACGCGCCCGGCATGGGTTGGCGAAGCGCGGCCGGCCTGCTTTAAGGGCGGCATGATCGAGACCGAAAGACTGATCCTGCGTCGGCCGGAACTGGGCGACCTCGATGCGGTCCACGCCATGCGCTCGGATCCGCAGGTGGTCCGCTTCATCGGCGGCAAGCCGATCACGCGCGAGGAGGCCTGGCATCGCCTGACCCGCAGCGCCGGCAACTGGGCGCTGCTGGGCTACGGCATGTTCGCCGTCGTCGAGAAGGCGGGCGGCGGCCTCATGGGGGAAGTCGGGCTGATGCAGGCCTGTCGCGACCTCGGGCCTGATTTCGATCCCTATCCCGAAGCCGGCTGGGCGCTCGCGAAAGCCGCACAGGGCAAGGGCTACGCGACCGAGGCCGGGCAGGCCGCCCTCGACTGGTTCGATCGCAGCTTCGGCCGAAAGCGCAGCGTCTGCATCATCGACCCCGGCAACACGGCTTCGCTGGGCGTCGCCGCCAAGCTGGGCTACAGCCCCTTCGGCAGCACCGTCTACCACGAGAAGACGCTGACCATGCTCGAGCGTCTGCCGGGCTGAACGCAGCAAAGGAAGAGCGATGGACCAGGACAAGCTCGCGACACTCAGGGCGCGCTATGCCGACGCCAGCGGCGCCGACATTCATGATCCGCATTTCGCCAGGGTCGCCGCCGACCAGTTCAAGGGCGACAAGCGCAAATGGCCCTTTTCCGACGTGGCGACCTTCATGGGCGCGCCCTATCGACCGGACGCGCTCGGCCAGCCGGGTCTCGGCGGGCTCGATGTCGCGATTATCGGCCTGCCGATGGACCTGGGGGTGACCAACCGCGCCGGCACGCGGCTGGGCCCGCGCGCCGTCCGGGCGATCGAGCGCATCGGCCCGATGGACCATGTGCTCGGCACCGCCCCGCTGGGCATGGTGAAGGCCGCGGATATCGGTGATGTGCCCTTCCGTTCGCGCTATTCGCTGGAAAGCTGCCATCAGGACATCGAGGCGACCTTCCGCACCATCGTCGAGGCGGGCGTCTCGCCGCTGGCGGTGGGCGGCGACCACTCCATCACCTATCCGATTCTGAAGGCGGTCGGTGCGAAGCGGCCGCTCGGCATGGTGCATATCGACGCCCATTGCGACACCTCCGGCCCCTACGAGGGCTCGAAATTCCATCATGGCGGCCCGTTCCGCCAGGCCGTGCTCGATGGCGTGCTCGATCCCGAGCGCGTGATCCAGATCGGCATTCGCGGCGGCGCCGAATATCTCTGGGAGTTCTCCTACGAGTCCGGCATGACCGTGATCCACGCCAACGAGGTCGACGAGCTCGGCATCGAGGCGGTGATCGCCAGGGCTCTCGCCGTCATCGGCGACGGGCCGACCTATGTCTCCTTCGATGTCGATTCGCTTGATCCCGCCTTCGCTCCCGGTACCGGCACCCCCGAGATCGGCGGACTGACGCCGCGCGAGGCGCTGGCGATCCTGCGCGGCCTCAAGGGCGCCGACATCGTCGCGGCGGATGTTGTCGAGGTGGCGCCGCAATACGATGCCACGAGCAACACCGCCCATTGTGCCGCGCAGGTGCTCTTCACCGAGCTGTGCCTGATCGCCGAGGCGCGCGCCGCAGGAAAAGGAAAGCCATGACGACCCCGAACTCCGCCAAGCTGCCTTCCAGCGTCGCTCGCCTCCTGCGCGCCGCGCTGCTGGGCGGGCTCTGCCTCGCCGGGACCGCGGCCCGCGCCGAGGTGCCCGTCAACGGCGCGAATTATTCCGATGCCGCGGTCGAGGCCGTCGAGAGCCTGATGCGGGTCGAGCGCAAGAGCGGCCTGCCGCGCCTGTCGGACAAGGTCGACGGCAAGATCATCGAGGACGCCTGGAACGAGGCGGCGATCCTGGGCACGCCGCCCTATGGCGCCAACGACCTCCAGCAGCTGCTGCGGATCGTGCAGAGGCAGTCGCGCCTGCTGCAGGCCTACACGCTCTATGCGCCCAACCGGGGCAAACCCGATATCGCGCGCAACGCCGCCGAATATCAGGACGAGATCTCGCGCTCGCAGGCCTTCCTGATCAAGGCTGCGGCCGCTTCGCTCGAGGCCATCGCCGACTTCATGTCGCAGTTGCCGCCCGACGCGAAGACCGAGGCGCGGCTCCAGGGCGTACGTCAGATGCGCCTCGGCCTTCAGGAGATCGTCAGCGGCATGGCGCTCGGCTTGCGCAGTCCCGCGCTGTCGGAAGCCAACCAGATCCTGCTCGCCAAGGCCCTCTCTGACAGCGCGCCGCGGATCATCGCCGGGCTTTCGCCCGAGGACCGCAATGCGCTTGTGGCGAATCTGAAGGCCGCCCAGCCGGCGCTGAAGCCCGCCGCGCAGAAGCCGATCGCGGACGTCATCGCCGCCGCCGGCAGCGCCCCCTGCGAGGATCTCTGCGCGGTGAAGTGACGCCGGTCAGCGCTTCGTCGCCAGCCAGATCACATGCCGGGCTCCCCGCCCGGTGCGGCTGGCGCGAACGCTGAGCTCTTCCGTGCCGAAACCGGCCGCCTTCAGCCGCCGGGTGAAGCCATGGTCCGGCCCCGAAGACCAGACGGCCAGCACGCCGCCCGGCCTGAGCGCGGCCTTCGCCGCCGCAAGGCCCGTCGCCCCGTAGAGCCTGTCGTTGCTCGCGACCGTCAGCCCCTCCGGGCCGTTGTCGACATCGAGCAGGATCGCATCGTAACGACCGCCGCCATTGCCGATCACCGCAGCCACATCCGCGATCGACATCGTCACGCGCGGATCGTCGAGGCAGCCGGCGAAGACAGGCGCCATTGCGCCGCGCGCCCAGTCTGCCACCGGCGGCATCAGCTCCGCCACCTCCACCGCCGCGTCCTCTCGCAAGGCAGCGAGAGCGGCCCGCAGCGTGAACCCCATGCCCAGCCCGCCGATGAGCAGGGTGGGGCGCGTGCGCCCCGCCAGCCGCTCGCAGACGAGGCCGGCCAGAGCCTCCTCCGAGCCGCTGAGCCGGCTGTTCATCAATTCGTTGCTGCCGAGCATGATTGAGAATTCGCTACCCCGCTGCTTCAGGCGCAAGGTGCCGCTGCCATCCGGCAGAGGGGCGGTGTCGAGAACGGTCCAGGGCAGCATGGCGGATCCTTCGGCTGGCCGCTTATACCGCCGCGGCGTCGTCAGGACAGGGGCAAGCTGCGTTTCATGCAGACGCGGCATGGAGCGCGCCGCTGGCGCGGCTTGATCCGGCGCAAACGGCGTGGCAATTTTGATGCGATGCAGCAACAGGCTGCCGTTCCCCGCGAAAGCCCCGATTTCATGACCCTCGCCGCGCCCGACCGCAGCCTGGACGACCCCGTTCCGCACGCGAAATCCGCATCCCCGGTGATGGTCCTCTTCGCGCTGGCGATGGGCGGCTTCGCGATCGGCACCACCGAATTCGCCTCGATGAGCCTGCTGCCCTATTTCTCCGTCGGGCTCGGCATCGACGAGCCGACGGCCGGCCATGTCATCAGCATCTATGCGCTGGGTGTGGTCGTCGGCGCGCCTCTGATCGCCGTGCTGGCCGCGCGCCTCTCGCGGCGCACGCTGCTGATCGCGCTGATGAGTGTCTTCGCCCTCGGCAACGGCCTCAGCGCCCTGGCGCCGAGCTATCACTGGATGCTGGCCTTCCGATTCCTCAGCGGTTTGCCGCATGGCGCCTATTTCGGCGTCGCGGCGCTGGTGGCGGCCTCGCTGGCCACACCGAACCGCCGGGCCCAGGCGGTGGCGCGGGTCATGACGGGTCTGACCGTCGCGACCGTCGTCGGCGTTCCCCTCGCGAGCTGGACCGGGCAGGTTCTCGGCTGGCGTAGCGGCTTCGCCATCGTCGCCGGGCTCGCTTTGCTTACAGTCACGCTGATCGTGCTCTACGCGCCGCGCGACACCGTCCAGCCGGGGGCGAGCCCGCTGCGCGAACTGGGCGCCCTGAAGCGCCGGCAGGTCTGGCTGACGCTCGCCATCGGCGCAATCGGTTTCGGCGGCCTCTTCGCCGTCTATACCTATGTTGCCTCGACCCTGATGGCCGTGACGCAAGTGTCTGCGGCCGTCGTGCCGATGGTTCTTGCCGTGCTCGGCCTCGGATTGACGGTGGGCACGCTCGTTGCCGGCTGGGCGGCCGACCGAGCGCAGATGCCCTCCGCTGGCCTGATGCTGCTCTGGAGCGCGCTCTGGCTCGCAGCCTTCCCCTTCGCCGCCGGCAACATCTGGGCGGTGACCCTCGTGATCTTCATGATCGGTGCCGGCGGCGGCCTGGGCGCCATCCTGCAGACGCGCCTGATGGATGTCGCCGGCGAGGCGCAGACACTTGCGGCGGCGCTGCACCACAGCGCCTTCAACATCGCCAATGCGCTCGGCCCTCGGCTGGGCGGCATGGCGATCGCGGCCGGCTATGGCTGGACCTCGACCGGCTGGGTCGGTGCGGCCCTCGCGCTGGGCGGGCTGGCGATCTGGGCGCTGGCCGTGCTGGACCAGAGGGCTTCCCGGCGCGGCTGAGCGGCAGGTCGGCGCTGCCGGTTCTTTCATCGTTGACCGGTCACAAATGCTGCATTCGTCCCCCTTGCGGCCCGCGCGAAACTGCGCCCAATCTGTAGGCACCGGGTCGGTCGGGCCGTTTCAGAAGATCCCGTCCGCCCCGAACCCTGCGGGAGGCACCATGAAGAGTTTTGTTCGTTTCATCGCGGCGGCTGCGTTCACAGCGGCCGGCGCCGCCGGCGCGCTGGCCCAGGCTCCTGACTGGAAGGAGATCCGGATCGGGACCGAAGGCGCCTATCCGCCCTTCAACAACCTCAACGCGAAGAAGGAGCTCGAAGGCTTCGAGATCGACTACGCGAACATGCTCTGCGAGAAGATGAAGGTGAAATGCACCTGGGTGGTGCAGGATTGGGACGGTATCATCCCGGCGCTGCTCTCCAAGAAATACGACATCATCATCGCCGGCATGAACGCCACCGACGAGCGCAAGAAGCGCGTTGACTTCACCGCCGTCTATACCCGCACCCCGATCTGGGCGATCGGCGCGAAGAACGCCTCGACCGATCTGTCGCCGGCCGCTCTCAAGGGCAAGGCGATCGGCGTGCAGGGCTCGACCGTGCATTCGAACTATGCCGAGAAGGTCTACAAGGCCTCGACCATCCGTCCCTACCCGACGCAGGAAGAGGCCAATCTCGATCTGCTCAACGGCCGCCTCGACTATATCATCGCCGACTCGCTTTCGCTCGAGGATTTCCTCAACGGCAAGGGCAAGGATTGCTGCGCCAAGGTCGGCGAGATCACCCGTGACCCGGCGATCCATGGGCCCGGCGTCGCCGGTGCTGTGCGCAAGGAAGACACGGCCCTGCGTGACAAGTTCAGCGCTGCGATCGAGGAATCGATCAAGGACGGCTCGCACAAGAAGATCGCGGACAAGTACTTCAAGATCCCGATCCTCTGATTGAGCTTCCCCCCCCGGCCGGCGCCGATCCGCGCGCCGGCCGCCATTCTCCCTCTGTCGAGGGCTCGAGCTCATGACCGATAAATTCGCGCTGCTGGGGTTCGGCCCGGGCGGCTGGGGTTTCGCCTTGCTGCAAGGCGCCGGCATCACCATCGCGATTGCGCTGGCGACGCTGCCATTCGGACTCGCGCTCGGGCTCGCCATCGCGCTCTGCAAGCGCGCCGACAGTGCGATCCTGCGGGCCTTTGCCACGGTCTACACCACGGTCTTTCGCGGCGTTCCCGAGCTTCTGACGCTCTACATCATCTATTTCGGCCTTCCGATCCTGCTTCAGCAGCTGTTCGCATTGCTGGGTGTCGATGCCTCCGTCGCGATCCCGCCTTTCATCGCCGGCATGGTCGCGCTCGGCATGGTTCTGGCCGCCTTCTCCAGCGAGGTCTGGGTCGGCGCCCTCAACGCCATCCACAAAGGCCAGCGCGAGGCCGCCGCCGCGCTCGGCCTTTCGAAGGGACAGGCTTTCCGCCTCGTCGTGCTGCCGCAATTGCTGCGCGTGGCGCTGCCGGGCCTCGGCAACAACTGGATGGTGCTGCTGAAGGAGACCTCTCTGGTTTCCGTCATTACCCTGCCGGATATCATGTTCATCACCACCCGCGCCAATGTCGTGACCAAGGAGCCCTTCCTGTTCTTCGGCGCGGCGATGGCGATCTATCTCGTCTTCTCCCTGATCTCGGCCTGGGGCGTCGGCCGGCTGGAGGCGCGCAGCAATCGCGGTTTCGCCGCCTTCGGAGGCGCGACGCGATGAACTGGTGCGAGTATCCCGGCTTCTGGATCGGCAGCGAATCCCTGCAGAACTATGGCTGCCGCATGGCTGGCGGGCTCTGGGTCACTTTTGAGCTGGTCGCCTGGTCGGTCACGATCGGCTTCGCCGTCGCGCTGCTTCTGGCGGTGGGCCGGCTCTACGGGCCGGGCTGGCTGCGCGGCTTCATCGCCGGATACACCACCTTCTTTCGCGGCACGCCGCTGCTCTGCCAGCTGTTCCTGGTCTATTACGGCCTCGGCCAGTTCCGCCTGTTCTGGCAGGATCTCGGCCTGTGGTGGTTCTTCCGCGAGCCATTCTATTGCGCGCTGCTCACCTTCACGGTGAACACCGCCGCCTATCAGGCCGAGATTCTGCGCGGCGCCATCCAGTCCATCCCGCGCGGCCAGTTCGAGGGCGCGCTGTCGCTCGGCCTGCATCGCTGGGCGACGCTGCGGCTGGTCATCATGCCGCAGGCGATGATCCTGGCTCTGCGCCCGCTCGGCAACGAGTTGATCGTGATGATCAAGTCGAGCGCCGTCGCCTCGCTGGTGACGCTCTTCGATCTCATGGGCGCGACCCGCTTCGCCTTCGCCCGCTCGTTCGATCTGTCGCTCTATCTCTATGCCGCGCTGATCTATCTCGTGCTGGTCGAGATCGTCCGCCGCATCTGGGACAGGTTGGAATTGCGGCTGACCCGGCACATGGCGCTGCGCTGACCGAGGGCCTCGGCCTGTCGGTCTGGCTCCGTGCTCCGATGGTGGTTCCCGACATGCGTCTGGTGCGCTAAAGCGGGCTGCCTCAAGGAAGCATCAGGGAGCATCTCATGGCCAAAGTCGCGTTCATCGGTCTCGGCGTCATGGGTTTCCCGATGGCGGGGCACCTGAAGGCCAAGGGCGGCCATCAGGTCACCGTCTACAACCGCAACCCGACGAAGGCTCAAGGATGGGTCTCGCAGCATGGCGGCCTCTCGGCCCCGACGCCGGCCGATGCCGCCCGCGGCCAGGAGTTCGTCTTCGCCTGCGTCGGCAATGACGACGATCTGCGCTCGGTGACGATCGGCGAGAACGGCGCCTTCGCCGGCATGGAGAAAGGCGCGGTCTTCGTCGACCACACCACCGCCTCCGCCAATGTCGCGCGCGAGCTCGCCGATGCGGCGTTGGCCGGCGGCTTCGGCTTCGTCGATGCGCCGGTCTCGGGCGGGCAGGCCGGTGCCGAGAACGGGGTGCTGACCGTGATGTGCGGCGGAGAGGCCGAGGCTTACGCTCGCGCCGAGCCGGTGATCGCCGCCTATGCGCGCATGTGCAAGCTGATGGGCCCGGCCGGCTCCGGCCAGCTCACCAAGATGGTCAACCAGATCTGCATCGCCGGCCTCGTCCAGGCCCTGTCGGAAGGCGTGCATTTCGCCAAGCGCGCCGGGCTTGATGTCGAGGCCATGCTGGAAGTGATCTCGAAGGGCGCCGCCGGCTCCTGGCAGATGGAGAACCGCGGCAAGACGATGAACCAGAACAAGTTCGATTTCGGCTTTGCCGTCGACTGGATGCGCAAGGACCTCGGCATCGTGCTCGACGAGGCCCGCCGCAATGGCGCGCAGCTGCCGGTCACCGCCCTCGTCGACCAGTTCTATGCCGAGGTGCAGAAGCTGGGCGGTCGCCGCTGGGATACGTCCAGCCTGATCGCGCGCCTCGAAGACTGAAGGCGCTATTCCGGCGCGGGCTTGAGCACCGAATCCGGCTTCACCCGCTGCCGGTGCATCGTGTAGAGCCCGCTGCCGACGATCAGCGCCATGCCGCCGAAGGCGATCGCGTCGGGCAGATCGCCCCAGACGAGATAGCCCAGCGCCGCCGCGATCACGATCACCGAATATCGGTATTGCGAAACGACGCCGACATCGGTGCGGCGGAAGGCGCTGATGATGCAGAAGCTGCCGCCCGTGACGAGCAGCGAGGCAAGCAGGACATAGACGCTTTCCAGCCGCCAGACGGGGTGCCACTCTTCGGTGAGGCCGAAGCCCGCGCCGATGACCCCGACCAGCACCGTGGTCGTCAGCGCCACCACGGTGGAGGGCACCTGGGGCCCGATCATCCGCGTGGCGAGGTCGCGGCCGGCGGTGAAGACGGTGCTGATCAGCGCGACGATCGCGCCGATGCCGAAGCTCTCGGCGCCCGGGCGGACCACCACCAGCACGCCCGCGAAGCCGACCAGAAGTGCGAGCGTGCGACGCCACCCGACGCTCTCGACCCTGAACAGCACCGCCAGCACCACGATCATGAGCGGGGAAGCCATGTTGATCGCGGTGATCGTTGCCAGCGGCAGCAGCCCCAGCGACCAACCGAAGAGCAGGGCGCTCAGCGATTCCAGCAGTCCGCGCAGCAACACCCGCGGCTGGATCGCCATCCCGATCCGATCCTGCTCCCCCACGGCGAAGATCAGCGCCACGCCGATGACGATGGCGACGACCGCGCGCAGCGCGAGCGCCTGGCCGGGCGGATAGACCTCCCGCGCCAGCTTCATGAAGGCGTCGTTGCAGACGAAGAGCGTCATGGCCGTGAGCATGAACAGAATGCCCCGGCGATTATCGGCAGCACTGGCCAAGGAGAGGCTCCTCAGCTCGCCGGGGCGCCGAGGCGCGACAGGGAGAACCGCGACAGATCGAAGGGCGACGGGACATCGCTCGCCAGATCGGCGAGGATTTCCCCGATCGCGCTGGCGAATTTGAAGCCATGGCCCGAGCAGCAGGAGGCGAACAGCGCCTGCGGCACGCCCGGCACCGCGTCGATCACGAAATCCTCGTCGGGCGTCACCGTATACACGCATCCCTTCAGCGTCAGCGGATCGCCGGCGGCATCGGGCAGGTAGCGGGCGAGGCATTCGCGGATCAGCCTGACCTGCAGCGCGCTCGGCGTGCGGTCCGGCTCGCGCGGGTCCATCGGCTCGCGGGCGAAATGCGGCCCGCCGAGCTTGAAGCCCGGATGCTCGTAGAGCGGGAAGCCGTAGAAGCTGCCCTCCTCGACATGGAGGATGAAGACCGGGAAGGCCCCTTCGCGGAACAGCTCCGGCCGACGGGTCGTGAACCAGCCGATCGCCTGCTTCACCGTGCTGACCTTCCGCCCCAGCTCGGGCACTGCATCCGCGATCCAGCCACCGGAGGTGATCACCAGCCTGCCGGCCGAATAGGTGCCGCGCTCGGTGCGGACGGTGACACCGCCATCGGCGGTCGGCGCCCAGTCGAGCAGCGGCTCGTTGGTGCGGATTTCGGCGCCATGGGCCTGTGCCAGACCGACATGGGCATAGATCGCCTTTTCGGATGCGACGAAGCCGCCATCGGGTTGCCACAGGCCGAGATGGCCCTCGGGCAGCCGAAAGCCAGGGAAGCGGCGCATGATCTCGTCCCGCTCCAGCACCTCGTGAACGAGCCCGTGGTCGAGGCAGGATTGCAGCGAGGCTTCGACCGGCCCGCCATCGCGCGGCGCCAGATCGAGCGAGCCGGTGACGTGAAGCAGCTTCAGCCCCGCCTTTTCGCCGGTTTCCCGCCAGAGCTCATGCGCGCGGCGCACGATCGGCACGTAATGGGAGCCCTCGAAATAGGCGAGCCGGATGATGCGGCTGAGACCATGGGACGAGCCCATGGCGTGGCCGAGTTCGAACCGCTCCAGCCCGAGCACCTTGAGCCCTCGCCGGGCCAGATGCCAGCAGGCGGCGGAGCCCATGGCGCCGACGCCGGCGACGATCACGTCATAGCTGTGCTGGGTCATGACAGGAGGGTCCCGCGCATCGGTGAGAGCCAGCCATACAAAGCCGGGAGAGCCCGGTCCATCGCGGTGGATGCAAGGCCGCCTCGCAACCGTGGGGAAGCTTTTGTTAACCCCGCCGGGCCATAAGCTGACGGGTGACGCTGGGGAGTTCGAGGCTTCATGCAGGGCGTGCTCCGCCGCATTCTGGGCGGTCGTAACAGTGTCGAGACGGTGGTCGATCCGGCCATCGCCATGCGTGCGCGGGAGGCTGCCGAAGCGGCGGCCGGGGCCGAGATCCAGGCTGCCGACGCGGCGAGGCTCCAGGCCATCGACGTGATCGAAGGCGAGATTCTCGCCGCCATGCGCAAGCTGCTCGACGAACTGGCCGAAGCCGGCAGCGCGTCGTCCGATTTCGAGACCGGGTGCCGCAGTATCCTCGACGATGCCGCCAGCATGCGGACCGCCATCGGAGCGGCGAGCCGCAACGCTTCGTCGCTCGCGGCGGTGAGCCAGCAGGTGTCGCAGGCGGCGGAAGAGGTCGACGGCGCGCTCGTCGATGTCCGTGCCAAGCTCGATTCCGCCGTCGCGCGCGCCGGGGAGGCCGCCTTCATGCTCGACGGGCTGGGCGACGCCACCCGCGAGATCCGGGGGATGGTCGACTCCATCGCCGAGATCGCCCGCCAGACCAATCTGTTGGCCCTCAACGCGGCCATCGAGGCGGCGCGCGCCGGCGAGGCCGGCCGCGGCTTCGGCGTGGTCGCCCATGAGGTCAAGTCGCTGTCGGTCGAGGTCGGCAAGGCGGCCGATAACATCCGCAGCCGGGTCGACCGCCTGACCCAGGCCGCAGCCGGCTCCACGGAGATCGTCCACGACGCGCTGGAGATGGTGCGCGAGGTCAATCCGATGATGGGCGTCATCGGGGGAGCGTCCGAGAAGCAGGCTTCCACCACCGCGGAGCTGACCCGCAATGCCCGCGAGGCCGCGAATTTCGTGGAGCGCGTGGCGCAGCGCGCAAGCGAGATCGACCATGTCGCGCAGGCCACGGTCGCCGGCAGCGCGCAGGTGCGCCGCGCCACGGCCAAGGGCGTGCGCATCGCCGGCAGCATGCTGCGGCGCTTCAAGCCGGCGCTGCGCCACAATCCCTTCGCCGACCGGCGCCGTTTCGACCGCTTCCCGCTGACCCGCCATGCCCGCCTCAGCTTCTCCGGCGGCGAGATCCAAAGCGAGATCGTGGATATCAGCCGTGGCGGAGCCCTGGTCTCTGCCATGCCGGAGGCGATGCGCTGGACGGGAAATGACGGGGTCCTCACCATCGAGGGACTGCCGCCCTTGCCGTGCCGGCTGGCTGCAAAGAGCGAATCGGGGCTGCATGTCGCCTTCTCGCCCGAGGCTGCCGCCGGCAGCGAAGCTCTGGCGCGCGCCATCGAGGATATCGAGCGGCAATATCGCCCGATGATCGAGCGGGCGCAGGATTTTGCACGCGAGGTGGCGGATGCGATGGAAGCCGCTCTCGGCCGGCACCTGCTCACCGAGACGGAGCTGTTCGAGACGAGCTACCGGCCGATCAACGATGGCGAACCGCGCCTGTTCGCCACGCCGAGCCTCGTTGCGCTCGAAGCGGTGCTGCCGCCGGTGCTGGATCGGATGCGGGCCAGCGATCCGCGCCTGGCCTTCGCCGTGGCGGGAGATCGCAACGGCTATGTTCCCGTGCACCATGCGGATTATTCGCTGCCGCTGCGTTCCGACGATCCGGAATGGAGCATGGTCCATGTCCAGAACCGCCGGCTCTATGACAGCCGGGAGGCGATCAGCGCCGGGCGTTCGCTGCGCCCGTTCCTGATCCAGCGCTTGCGTACGGACCTCGGACGCGGCGAGGAGGTGCTCAGCGAGGTCGACGCCCCGGTCCGTCTGCGCGGCCGGCATTGGGGCGGCGTGCGGATGGCCTATCGCCTGTGACGGGCGCCGGCGCGCTCAGAGCCGGTCCCATTCCACCTTGATGGCGAGCTTGTCGAAGGCCTGACGCCACAGCGTCGCCGCCTGTTCGAGCCGCGTCGGCTCGTAGACGCCTTGCACCTGGTGGACGCTCAGCGACCAGCTGCCGGCTCCTGAGCTCTGCCAAGTCTTCCCGAGCACCTGACGCAGCTTGTCCGGGTCACGCACGCCCGGTCCGGTGCCGAACACGGTGAACTGCCCGGAATTCTGCAGCATGTCCGAGACCAGCACGAGCTTGCGTTCGCCCTCGGCGACGCGATTCTCGCGCCGCGACACCACATCGCCGATCGCCTCGATGATCGGGGACTGGTTGCCCTTGGCCGGCTGCAACAGCACCTTCAGCGCCTCGTCGAGCGGGCGCCCGAACTTCTCGACCCATTTGACGTATTCGCGGCGCGGATTGCCGATCAGCTCGCTCGCCGTCCGGCCTGGATTGCACAGCGAGACGAGAGCCGGGAAGCCGGGCTCGAACACGTCGTTGAAGACATAGATCGACAGCAGGCGGTCGGCGGGCAATGTCTCGCCGATCTGCTTGACCAGCGTCTTCAGCCGGCCGGCCTGCACCTCGCTCCACGGATCGGTCTTGTCGACGAGAATGAGCGTCTGCCCGATCGGGCCCGTCTTGGGGCAGAGCGTCTCCTGGTCGCGCGGCGGCCCGCGCAGCAGCGAGGGGGCGGCGAAGAAGCCCACCAGGGCGACGCCGGCGAGGGCGGAGGCGACGATCGCCCAGTTTTCGGTCTTCATCGCGAGGAGCCTTACCGGGCGATTGCGGCGAATTCTTCGGCGGCCTGCTTCTGCGCCGCCTCGTCACGCTCGAAGGCGTCGCGCCCGGCCTGAGCCGCGCGGGCCTTCACCTGCTCGACCTCGCCGGCAAGGTCGATGCCGCGCAGGAGCACCAGCCGGTCCCGCAGGGTGGCCTCGACCAGAGCCGGCATCGCGCCGAGCTGCTGCTCGAAATCGTCGATCTGGCGGCGGGCGGCGACGTAATCGGGCAGCTCCGCCGGCTGGTCGATCTCGGCCAGGTTGAGGCTCTGCGCGAAATAGGCCGGCGGCAGATCGGTCCTGACGCGCAGATTGGCCTCGCGATACTGCATGATCGCGGCATCCTTGGCGGCGCGCAGCTGGCCGAGCCGTGTGTCGTAGAGATCGCGCGCCTTCTGCGCCTTGGCCTTGAGCCCCTGGAGCTTGGAGAGTTCGAGCCGGCAATCCTCCCGGAACCCGTCGAGCTGGCTGCGCAGCGCCTCCAGTTCGGGCAGGAGCTCGACATCCAGCCGGCGCCGCTCTTCCTCGACCGCGTCCCAGCGCTGGCGCCAGCGCCGGAAGGCGGCGGCGTGGCCGGGATAGCTGCCGAAGGCGCTGTAGCCCTTGGTCGCCGCCACGAAGGCCACGATGCAGCCGATGATGACGAGCGCGACCGATTTCAGATCGTAAATCGCGAAGGGACTCTCGAGCAGGCGCGGCATCACCTGCACCGAACGGGCGTCGGGATTGGCGATCAGCATCTCGCGGTAGTGCCCGACGGCGAGGTTGAACAGCACGATCAGGGCGATCATCCCGGCGTAGGCCGGCAGCGCCCAGAACAGATGCGAACTGCGGACATGCTGGCAGTAGCGTGCCGGCCCCACCCCCATGAAGAAACCGAGCGCGATGTTCAGCGCCGAGATGATCACCGCCGTCGCCGCGCCGCCGACCAAGCCGAAATCGCTCGCCTCGGCGAAGAAGTTGCCGTTGAGCAGGCTTTCGATCACCAGCGGCACGACGAGGAAGAACAGGATGAACTGCCATTTGTCGAGCTTCGGGTCGGAGCGGCGCTTGTTCTCGTAATTGAAGAAGGCGTATTCGCGCTTGGCCCGCAGCGCGTCGTAGATGCGCTGCTCGAGCTCGCTGCCATGCTTGTTGAGCGCGGCCCGCATGCTGGCTTCGACGCCGCGCACGCGCCCTTCGAAGCGCTGCTGGGTGAACAGCTCCCGCCGCCCGATCACCTCGGCCTGGAGGGCGTTCAGCGCGGACGCCGCCTCCTGCCGGATCGCGGCATAATGCTCGCGGGCCCGCGCGATCAGCGTCTGCTCGGTCTGCGAGAGCATGGTGGCATGGGCAGCCGGCTGGTTCTCCACCGCATCGGCCGCGCCATGATGCCCCGCCTTGACCGCCTCGGCCAGATGATGGGCGCTGAGCGACTGCGTGGGCCCCGCCGGGCGCTCTGTCTCATTCGGCATGGGCGGCCCGGTTCAGGAAGTGGCGAGCCGCGACGATGTCGGCCCAGAAGTCGCGAAAGCCCGGATAGGCGGGCTTCAGATAAGCCCGCTCGAACCAGATCGTCATGGCCACGAGGCCGGCCGTGGCCAGAAACGGCAGAGCAAGGTCGAAGAGCCCGGCCGGTTGCGCCCCGGCGAACCGCCAGCTCGTGACCAGCAGCGCCGCCACACTGGCGAGCGCCAGCACGGCGAGAACCCGGTGCCGGCCGATATCATAGGCGAGCTGAAGCCCCGCGGTCGCGAACGTCACCGCCAGGGCAGCCGTCAGCTCCAGCACGGCAAGGCCCGCGAGCCCGGCCGCAAGCCCGGCCGCGATGCCGGTGGGGGAGGCCGGGAGCAAAGCTGTCCAGACCGTGCGGCCCGCAGCCCAGCCCAACCGCAGGCACAGGAGGAACACGGCCGCGACGAGCAGCGCCGGCAGCGGGGCGGGCCGGCGCATGCGCCAGACCATGATCGCGAGCCGCGCGGCATGGGTTTGCAGGATGAGGCCGAGCGTCGCGCGGCCGAAGGCCGACAGCATGCGCCGAAGCTTGTCGAAGAGGATCCGCAACCGGCCGGCCATGAGAGCGAGGGTTAACGCTTTCCCAAGACCGGTCAAGCCCGGCTTGCCCCTGGACCATCGCGCCTCCGAACGCACGCGGTCACGAGGCTCCAGGATCGTGCTGGAGCATCGGATTTTCCGAAAAATGGAATCCACTTTTCGGTCCGATGCGAAAAAGGCCACGGCCCGGGCTCTGCGTCGATGCGGCTTGTCTTATCCGCCGGTTACGCTCATATGCCGGCCGACGGCCGGTTTCGACTGGCGCCGGTCGATGATGAAATCATGGCCCTTGGGCTTGCGCGCGATCGCCTCGTCCATGGCCTGGAAAAGCGCCGTATCGTCCATGGAGCCGCGCACGGCGGCGCGCAGATCGGCCGCGTCCTCCTGGCCGAGACACATATAGAGCGTGCCGGTGCAGGTCAGCCGCACGCGGTTGCAGCTCTCGCAGAAATTATGCGTGAGCGGGGTAATGAAGCCGACGAGACCGCCGGTTTCCTTCACCCTGACATACCGGGCCGGCCCGCCGGTGCGGTAAGGGTCGTCGATCAGCGTGTAGCGATCCATCAGACGGCTGCGGACGACGGAGAGCGGCAGATACTGGTCGACCCGGCCGGCCTCGATTTCGCCCATCGGCATCACCTCGATCAGCGTCAGATCCATGCCGAGCCCATGCGACCACAGCATCAGCTGCTCGATTTCGTCGTCGTTGACGCCCTTCAACGCCACCGCATTGATCTTGACCCGCATGCCGACCCGGCGCGCGGCTGCGATGCCGTCGAGAACCACCTTGAGGTCGCCGCGCCGTGTGATCTCGCGGAATTTGTCGGGATCGAGCGTATCCAGCGAGACATTGATGCGCTTCACCCCGTAATCGGCCAGCTCCTGCGCATATTTGGAGAGAAGCGAGCCGTTGGTGGTGAGTGTCAGCTCCTCAAGCGCGCCGGTCTCGAGGTGCCGGGACAGCGTGCGGAACAGCTGCATGATATCGCGCCGCACCAGCGGCTCGCCCCCGGTCAAACGCAGCTTGCGCGTGCCGCGCGCCACGAAGGCGCTGGCGATGCGGTCGAGCTCCTCGAGTGTCAGCAACTCCTGGCGCGGCAGGAACTGCATATGTTCGGACATGCAGTAGACGCAGCGGAAATCGCAGCGATCCGTCACCGAGATCCGCAAGTAGGAGATCTTCCGGCCGAAGGGGTCGATCAGGGGGGCCCGCGTCAGCGGCTTCAAATCCTGGAGCAGCACGGCCTGTCTCGACTCCGATGCGCCGGGGCGCTGCCATGCTGCGCCACGTGCTAGGGATGTGTTAGCCAGACAATTGGCATCGATGCCGGCAAGGTCAAGCGCATGGCCGCCGTGCGTCCGGAGAGAAAAGAGCACGATCATGTCATCCTGGCCGACCGAGTTGCGCCTCGCCAAGGATCGCCGCAGCCTTCACGTCACCTTCGACGATGGCGCCCGCTTCGCGCTGCCCGCCGAGCTGCTGCGGGTCGAAAGCCCCTCGGCCGAGGTTCAGGGCCATCACCCCAGCCAGAAGACGATCGTCGCGGGAAAGGCCGCCGTCGAGATCCTCAAGGTCGAGCCCGTGGGCCATTACGCCGTGAAGCTGACCTTCGACGACATGCACGATACCGGCCTCTACGCCTGGGACTATCTGCGCGAGCTCGGAGAGCATGGCATCGAGAAGATGGCCGCCTATGAGGCCGCTCTGGCCGAAAAGGGCCTGTCCCGCGAGCGTCGCTGACCGCACAGTTCGCCGCCCGGGGGCGCCGGGCAGGCCGGTGGGCGCGGAACCATTGGCCTGCCTGCCTGTTTGGGGTCTGCCGGGTGGCTGACCCCAGGAGGGCTTTATGGACAGCATCATTTATCTCGTCGGTCTCGTCGTGGTCGTTCTCGCGATCCTTTCCTTCCTCGGCCTGCGCTAGGAGACGGCGATGTCCATGACCGGAACCGACGTCGTCGTCGCCCCTGTGACCGTCAACAAGCCCACCACGGGCTATGTGCAGTGGGGCGCCATCTTCGCAGGCGCGATCATCGCGACCGCGATCTCCACCATTCTTACCGTGTTCGGCTCGGCCCTCGGGCTGTCGCTGGTTTCGGCCGATTTCAGCCGCAGCAGCAGCGGCACCGCTCTGGCGATCGCGCTCGCGCTGTGGACCCTCTGGGTCACGGTATCGGCCTCGATGGCGGGCGGCTATATCGCCGGCCGCATGACCCAGCCGGTGCTCGATTCCACCGCCGATGAGCGCAAGGTTCGCGACGGCGCCCATGGCCTCGTCGTCTGGGCCACCGGAACCCTGCTGGTGGTGTTCCTGACCACCTCGTCGCTGTTCGGTGCGGCGCGCACGGCCGCCAACGGCATCGCTTCCGCCGGCTCGGGCGTCGTCTCGCTCGTGTCCTCGCAGGCCGATCAGATGGGCCTGGCGCTGGACAACGTCACCCGCGCCTCCGGCCAGGCTCCCGTCACGGCCGAGGAACGCGATCAGGCTTCGCGCATCTTCGTCAACGCGCTGGCCAATGGCCGGCTGGAGCAGGGCGACCGCGACTATCTCGCCTCGCGCCTCGCGGCCCGTGCGAACATCAGCGAGCAGGACGCCCAGAAGCGCATCGACGATGCCTATGCCAAGCTGAACCAGGCCAAGGAAACCGCCAAGCAGGCCGCCGAGAAGGCCCGCAAGATCGCAATCCTCGCAGCCTTCCTCACGGCCGCCGGACTGCTGGTCAGCGGTGCCGCCGCCTGGTGGGCCGCCGGCATGGGCGGCCAGCACCGCGACGAGGAAATGACCCGCAATCCGCTGGTCTGATCCTCTCCGGAGCAATCGACAGGACAACGAGGCCGGCGGTTCACCGCCGGCCTTTTGTTGTGGCGCTGGCGTTTTCGGTGGGCGACCCAAGCTATGGTTAGACCTCGATGGCAGCCGAAAGCGCGAGCTTTGCATCAGGGATGACGGGCTCTGTCATCGCCAGGCTTCTCCCGATCATTTCAGGTCTTTGGCGGTCTCGGGCGGCGTTCAGCGGGCGCTTTGGGCATGCTGAGCTTTTCGCGGGATCACTCCGTGCTCCGGGGCTTGCTCCGCATCGATCGAAGCTTGCCGGCACGCTCCCATTGTCCTAGGGCCGGCGCCGCTTCACGGCTGATCCGGAAGACGCTCTGGCTCGATGCGGCCTCAGGACACTCAAAGGCTTGGCGCAAGGACCCGACGAGCGAACCGAACCAGTTCTGCGTCTCGGGTCTGTCGCTGCGCCAAAGAAGACAGCAGGGCTCCGCAAATTTGGGGAAGGGCGGTAGCAAGCGCATGGCTATGACGGGCCTGCCGGAGTGATCCACCAACCAAAGAAAAAGGCCGGCGAAACCGCCGGCCTTTCGAGCAGAGTGAACGTGGGAGCGCTCAGCGCGCGACCACGACCCGGGTGCCGACCTTGGCGCGGTCGTACAGGTCGATGACGTCCTCGTTGAGCATGCGGATGCAGCCGGAGGAAACGGCCTGGCCGATCGTCTCGGGCTCGTTCGAGCCATGGATGCGATAGAGGGTCGAGCCGAGATAGAGCGCGCGGGCACCCATCGGATTGTCCGGGCCACCAGCCATGTGGCGCGGCAGGTCGGGGCGACGCTTCAGCATCTGCGAAGGCGGGGTCCAGCTCGGCCACTCGGCCTTGCGGGTGATGGCATGCGAGCCGGCCCAGTCGAATCCCGGACGGCCGACGCCGACGCCGTAACGAACGGCCTTGCCGTCGGCCAGCACGTAGTAGAGGCGCCGCTCATTGGTATCGACCACGATGGTGCCGGGGCGGTGCTTGGTCGGGTAATCGACGATCTCGCGCGGGATGGTCGTGGCCTGCGGCTTCGACGGATCGATGATCTGGACCAGAGGCTGGCGGGTCAGCGGATCGATCTCGGCGCGGGCGGCGGAGCCGAGCGCAAGAAGGCCAAGGCCGGCGAGCATGGCCAGACGGATGGAGCGGGTCATCGATGAACCTCAGAGGGTCGGGAAAGGCGCTGGACACGAAGCTGACACGGAATGGTCAACGTCTCCTCAACGTCCTGTCAGACCGAAACGTTCCTCGCAATCGCGGCGCCATCACAACGCCGGGAGCGGCTCGGCTTTGCCGCCGTTCGTTGCCGCCATGCAACAAGGCGGCTCAGCTCCGCAGCACCACGCAGGCGCCCCGATCGGCCTGGATGCGCCGGCACAGCGCAGCCGCCTCGGCCCGGTTCGCGGCGGGCAGCCGCACGCGATAGAAGGCGCGAGTGCCGCGGCTGCGCAGCCGCGTGCCGATCACCATGGGCTGAAGCGCGCCGATGACGCCGGCATGCCGGACCGCCGTACGCCTGAAGGTGGCGAGCGCCCGCGCTTTCGAAAAATTGCCGGCGAGTTGCACGCCCCAGGGCGCGAATGGCGCCTCTGCGATCGCGGGCAGGGCAGGGCGGTTGCGCCGGATCGCGGCCAGCGTCGTCGCACAGGACGCCTGCGCATCGCTCAAGGCCGGAGCAGCAGTCGCGGTCGCGCCTGTCTCCACGGCGAGGGGCTGCGCCTCCTGCGCCCAATCATCGGCGCTGAAGCCGGTGATGACGAAGACGTAATTCTCGGTCTCGGTGGGCAGGAACCGACTCTGTCCCGCCTTGCGAGCGGCGAGCCAGCCTGCGACGCGGTTCGGCCCGCCATTATAGGCCGCGGCGGCGAGGCCCCAATTGCCGAAGCGCCCTTTCAGCTCGGCGAGGAACTGCGCCGCCTTCGGCACGGCCTGCTCGGGGTCGAACGGATCGGTGAGGCCGCGCTCTCGCGCCGTGCCCGGCATGAACTGCGCCACGCCCTGCGCGCCGGCGGGGCTGGTCACGCCCGGCCGAAAGCTCGATTCCTGGAAGATCAGCCGCGTGAGAAAGGCAGATGGCACCTCATGAGCCCGCGCCGCCTCGTCGATCATCCGGCAGAGCGCGTCCTGAATGCCGGAGGATGGGGTGGCCGCATCGGCGGGCGGCATGGCAGGCGGCGTTGCCGCGGCCGGCTCTTGCGGTGAGCCCGCGACGGGCGCGATCAGCGCAAAAGCCAGCAGCAGCGCGGCGCCGGCGCGCGCAAGTCGCGCGACACTCGGGCAAGGCGAGGGCAATCCCATGCCCGTCTCTTGCCATGCCCGCATCGGTGCGGCCAGCGCTGGCACGAGGGAGGGACTATTCACGCCGGCGCGCATCTGGCGGCGGGGCCGCTTCCATGCGAAGAGGCGCGCCGGGGGCGCCCTCAAACCACCGCGCAAGGAGCCGAAGGCCGCATGGCCAAGAGCTGGATCGTCTGGAGCCGTTGGTTCGTGCTCGCTGCCGCCTTGTTCGCCGGCATCCTCTTCGCCTTCATTGCGGCGCTCGACCCGTTCGGCCTGCGCGTCGGGGTCGGGTCGCAGCCGCGGCCGATCATGGATATCAACCAGCGCTTCATGTACCCGCAGCTCGTCCGCTCCGGCGTCTTCGATGCGGCGGTGCTGGGCACCTCGACGATGCGGCTGGTCGATCCGCGGGCGTTGTCGCGGGATCTGGGCGCCCGCTTCGTCAATCTGGCGATGAACGCCGCCACACCCTGGGAGCAGACCCAGACGGCGCAGCTCTTCCGCGCGCATGCCCCTGCTCCGCGCTGGCTGGTCTGGGGGCTCGACCAGACCTGGTGCGAGCCGGACGCCACGGACCCGGCGAAATGGCGCACGCCCCGGCCGGTGCCGGGCTGGTTCTCGCGCGAGGTGCGCTGGCGGGACTGGCCGGCGCTGCTGAACCTGACCAATCTCGAAATCGCCGGGCGCTTGCTCGCCTATCGCCTCGGCTATGCCCGCGAGCGCATTCGCGGAGACGGCTACGAGGTCTTCACCCCGCCGGAAAACACCTACGATCTCGCCCGCGCCCGGCTTCATCTCTATCCCGGCAGCGCGGGGCAGCCGCAGCCGCACGCTGCGAGCCCGGCCGAGGCGGTCTCCGACGCCGAGCGGCGGGCCTGGCGCTTTCCCGCCTTGGGCTGGCTGGCACAGGCGCTCGGGCAATACCCTCCCGCGACCCGGATCCTGCTGGTGCTGCCGCCCTCGCATGTCACCGCCTATCCAGCGCCGGGGAGCGTCGCCGGCCAGCGCTATGAAGCCTGCAAGCAGGCGATCGCCGCCATCGCGCGCCAGCGCGGCGGCATTCTGGTCGATTACGCGCATGCTTCGCCCGTCACGAGCGATGACTCGCATTACTGGGACCCGCTGCATTTCCGCCTGCCGATAGCGCAGCGTGTCGAGCGGGAGCTGGCGCGCGTTGCGACGGGCGGCGCTCCGCTGGGGGACGGCGCGGCCCTGTTGTCGCTGCCCTGAACGAGCCAGACCGCTGCCGCCCTCCGATGATGAAGGGGCGGCTAACCGGTTCTCCTCGTGCTGCACCCAACGGTTTTTCGCCGTCGGCTTGACTGAGATCAATGCTCCTTGCGGCGGTTCTGGCAGGATCAGCCTTGCAACGGGCGGTTCCCCCGACCCGGTTGTGGCAAACTTGGACCGGGCTTGGGCGAGCCCGGTTCTTTTTGTTTCCGGGCCGGTGACTCTCCTGCGGCGGCGCGACGATCGCTTCCGTCATCTCGCGTCGCAGGAGGAACGTTCGCCGTCGCGGCACGTTTCCCGCCCGGGCACATGCCCGGTAGAGGATTTCCCGATGAGAACCAGCTTCGTCTTCGGCGTTTCGGCCGTGATTCTGCTTGGCGGCGTCGCCATGGCCCAGCCGGCCCCGCCCGCTCCGCCTCGCGCTCCCGGCGCCGAGATGCCTCCGCCGCCCCCTCCCGGTCCGGGCCCGCGCCACGACATGGCTCCGCCGCCGCCGCCGAAAGGCGCGCATTTCAAGCTGCGGATCGACGAGCAGCGCGTCGACGTTAAATGCGCCGATGACGAGCCGATGAAGGCCTGTGCCGATATCGCGATGCAGATGGCCGACCGGGTCTTCGGCCCGCGCAGCGCGCCGGCTCCGCGGCCCTGACGCTTCCGACCATCAAAGCCGGGCGGAGCGGTCCGCCCGGCAGCGGCGTCCGAAAGCCAGCTTGCCGCTGCAAACCGTATAGTCGTGGCAAACCGGGGAAGATGGTGGGCGATACAGGGATCGAACCTGTGACCCCTCCCGTGTGAAGGGAGTGCTCTACCGCTGAGCTAATCGCCCGGACGCGCCTCTCCTAGTCGCCGCGCCCGGCTGCGTCAAGGACGCATGCGAGGCCTCAACAGGCGATCGCGTCCGGCGCCAGCACGCGGGCGACGGCTGCAGGCAGCTCGTCGAAATGCTGGATGACGCAATCGGGCTGCAGGCTTTCGATCGGCACGTCGGTATAGCCGAAGGGCACGCAGATCGAGGGAATGCCGGCTGCGCGCGCGGTCAGGATATCGGTTTTCGAATCGCCGATCATCACCGCCCGGCGCGGATCGCCCTTGGCCTGCTCGATCGTCAGCGTCAGATGGCGCGGGTCGGGCTTGAACACCGGGAAGCTGTCCCTTCCCGCCACGGCCGCGAAACGGCCGGTGATCCCGAAATACTCCAGGATCAGGCGGGTGTGACGGATCGGCTTGTTCGTGCAGACGGCGAAGATGTGCCCTTCCTGCGCGAGGCGGTCCATGGCCGAGAGAACGCCGTCGAACAGATAGCTGCCCGAGGCGGCATCCTCAGCATAGATGTCCAGGAAATCCTCGAAGAGCCGGTCGAGCGTCGCGGTATCCAGCGCCCGGCCCGAAACCTTGAAGCCGCGCTCGATCAGGGCCCGCGCCCCGGCGCCGACCAGTTCGCGCGCCCGCTCCAGCGGCAGCGCGGAAAGATTTTCGCGGGCGAGAATGACGTTCAGCACGCGCATGATGTCGGGAGCGGTTTCCGCCAGCGTGCCGTCGAGATCGAAGACGACGATCGGGGGCAGGCTCATGCGCGCGGGCTCCTTCGCGCGTGATTCGCGCTGGTCGCGCGACTGTGAAGGGCGGGCGGGCGCCTTGGCAAGCGCCGTACGCGGCGCGCGCCTCCCTTGCCGCCGATGATGCTATCCTTGCCTCGATTCGTCGCCGCGCGACCGGGAACCAGAACGATGCCGCATCCGTCCTTTTCGTCGCTTCGCAGCCCCGGCTGGATCGCAGGGGCCTGGTTCACCCTCGCGGTTGCCGGCCCTGCCGTGGCCGGCGCTTTCGATTTCGCGCCCGCGCCGCAGACCGATCTCAACCGTGTCTACCGCATCGATCGCGCATCCGGCGAGGTCGGTGCCTGTCAGTTCCAGCTCAAGGAAGGCGGTGTCGGCGTCACCATCTGCTTCCCCTCGGGGGAGGGCGCAGGCCCGCAGCCGGCCGGGGAATATTCGCTGATGCCGTCGCGCCATGAGCGCGAGGGCGGGATTTTCCGCGTCAATCTGCGCACCGGTGAGATGAGCATCTGCTACGTCTTCGACGACAAGACGGTGTGTACCCCGCAGGCCAAGTAGCCGCAGCGGGAAGGCTGGGCTGGACTCGCGCGGGCGGGCACGGCAGGAGAGCGCGGGCCGATCGAGCCTGGGGCCTGCCGGCCCAGGCCAACAGCGCGGGGCGAGCCATGACCGCAGACGAGTTGAAGAAGCAGGCCGCCGCGCGCGCGCTAGAACTGGTGCGACCCGGAATGAAACTCGGCCTCGGCACGGGCTCGACGGCCAAGCACTTCGTGGATCTGCTGGGCGCCCGCGTCGTCGCCGGGCTCGACGTGATCTGCGTCGCGACCTCCGAGGCGACGCAGGCGCAGGCGCTCTCGCTGAACATCCCGATGTCGACGCTGGACGACACGCCGGAGCTCGACCTCACCATCGACGGCGCGGACGAGACCGACCCGCAGCTGCGCCTGATCAAGGGCGGCGGAGCCGCGCTGCTGCGCGAGAAGATCGTGGCCGCCGCCTCCGCCCGCATGATCGTGATCGCCGATGACGGCAAGCTGGTCGAGCGGCTCGGGCGCTTTCCCTTGCCGATCGAGGTCGTGCCCTTCGGGCTCGAGGCGACGCGCCGCGCCGTGGCCGAGGCGGTCGGCGCCGCCGGCGCGGCCGGTGAACTGATCCTGAGGCGCGATGCCGCTGGAGCCCCGGTCGTCACCGACGGCGGCCATCTCCTGCTCGATGCCCATCTGGGCGCGATCGCGCGGCCCGAATTGCTGGCGCAGGCGCTGAATGCGGTGCCGGGGGTCGTCGAGCACGGCCTGTTCATCGGCCTTGCGAGCGGCGCCATCCTCGCCGGGCCGGGCGGGCTCAAGCTTCTCGGCGCGATCGAATGATTCCCTTCCGGCGCGATCCGGGCTAAGGAACGCGCCGACCAAGCGGCGGCCCTGCCTGGGCCTGTTATGCCGGCCGCCCGTTCCGTGATCGATGTAAGGATGTCTGACGCATGATCCGCCGCTCCCTCGCCAGCGCCGTCCTCGGCCTGTCGCTGCTCTGCGCCGCTCCGGCCTTCGCGCAGGCGCCGGCCATCGCGCCGACCCATCTGCAGGCCGCCCGCGAGATCATGGACATCACCGGCGTCACCTCCAGCATCGAGGGAATTTACCGGCAGTTCGAGGAGAACACCCAGCAGCTGCTGACCACGCGTCCCGAGGCGGCCAAGGACGCCAAGGCGGTGATCGAGGAACTGCGTCCCGAGGCGCAGAAGCGCTCCGACGAGATGATCCGCAACGCGGCTGAGATCTTCGCCAAGAAGCTGACCGAGGCGGACCTCAAGGAGGCCGCAACCTTCTTCAAGTCTCCGGTCGGCCAGCGCTATCTCAAGCTGCGCTCGGACGCGATGAACGAGGTCTTCGACCTGATGCAGCCCTGGAGCGTGCAGACCAGCAACTATCTGTTCGACCGCTTCTCGCAGGAAATGCGCAAGCGCGGCCACCAGCTCTGACGGGGGCGAACACACGGATCTGACCGGCCGGCGAGCGATCGCCGGCCTTTTTCGTTGCGGCGCAGGCGTGTGGCGTCGCGCCAATGGATGGCGGAGGATGCGATGGCGCAAGACAGGGTGCTGGTGACGGGCGGCTCGGGCTTTCTCGCAGGGCACTGCATCCTGTCGCTGTTGCAGGCCGGCTACCGCGTTCGCACGACATTGCGGAAGCCCGCGGGAGAAGCCGCGCTGCGTCAGGCGCTGGCGGGAGCCGGCATCGACGCCGGGGACCGGCTGGAGATCGCGATCTGCGATCTGATGGACGATGCGGGCTGGGACGCCGCCGCTGCCGGCTGCACGCATGTCCTGCACGTCGCTTCGCCCCTGCCGGCCGCAGCGCCGAAGGACGAGGACCGGCTGATCAGGCCCGCCCGCGAAGGCGCCTTGCGCGTGCTGAGGGCGGCGCATCGCTCGGGCGTCCGGCGCGTCGTCCTCACCTCCTCCTTCGCCGCCATCGGTTACGGGCGGGCGGTCGCGCGGCCCTATGACGAGCGCGACTGGACCGACACCGCAGCATCGGGCCTCGCCGCCTATCCGAAATCCAAGACGCTGGCCGAACGCGCGGCCTGGGATTTCGTCGATGGCGAGGGGCAAGGGTTGGAACTCGCCGTCGTCAACCCGGTAGGCATCTTCGGCCCGCTGCTGGGGCCGGATCTCTCCGCCTCGATCCTGCTGGTGCAGGCGATGCTGAACGGCAAGCTGAAGGCGCTGCCGCGGCTGATGTTCGGCGTGGTCGATGTGCGGGACGTCGCCGACCTGCATCTGCGCGCCATGACCGACCCGGCTGCCGAGGGCGAGCGCTTCCTCGCAACGGCGGGAGACTTCCTGACGATGCAGCAGATCGCGCAGGCGCTGAAGGACGGGCTCGGCGAGCGCGCGGAGCGGGTTTCGACGCGGGTCCTGCCGGACTGGTTCATCCGCCTCGCAGGCCGCTTCAGCGCGGCCGCCCGTCAGGCCGCGACGCCTGAGCTCGGCCGCCGCAAGACGGCGACCAGCGCCAAGGCGCTTGCCATGCTGGGGTGGCAGCCGCGCCCGGCCGCGGAAGCGCTGGTGGCGACGGGCGAGAGCCTGTTCCGGCTCGGTCTCGTCAGTCCTCCGAGGCCTTGAAGCGGTTCAGCCCCTTCATCGCGAAGGGCGCGACCAGCGCGATGAAGGCGATGCCGAGCAGCGTGGCCGAGATCGGGTTCTCGAGCAGGATCATCGGGTCGCCCAAGCTGATCTGCAGGGCCCGCCTGAGCTGCGCCTCCGCCATCGGCCCCAGGATCAGCCCCACCACCATCGGCGCGACGGGGTAGTCGTAACGCCGCATCAGATAGCCGATGAAGCCGAAGGCGAAGAGCATGGTGAGCTCGACCGGCGAGCCGTTGACCGCGAGCGTGCCCATCGTCGCGAAGACGAGGATGCCGGCATAGAGCCAGGGCTGCGGAATCGCGAGCAGCCGCACCCACAGCCCGACCAGCGGCAGGTTGAGGATCACCAGCATGACGTTGGCGATGAACAGCGAGGCGATGAGGCCCCAGACCAGATCCGGCTTCTCGGCGAAGAGCAGCGGGCCAGGGTTCAGCCCGTATTGCTGGAAGCCGGCGAGCATGATCGCGGCCGTCGCCGAGGTCGGCAGGCCGAGCGTCAGCAGCGGCACCAGCGTGCCGGCGGCCGAGGCGTTGTTCGCGGCCTCCGGGCCGGCCACCCCCTCGATCGCGCCCTTGCCGAACTCGTCAGGATATTTGCAGAGCTTCTTTTCGGTCGAATAGCTGAGGAAGGTCGGCACCTCGGCGCCGCCGGCCGGCAGCGCGCCGATCGGGAAACCGAAGGCGGTGCCCCGCAGCCAGGGCGCCCAGGAGCGCTTCCAGTCCTCCTTCGTCATCCAAAGCGAGCCCTTGATCGGAATGATCTCCTCCGGATCGCGGAAGCGCTTCGACGCGACGTAAAACGCTTCGCCCACCGCGAACAGGCCGACCGCGAGCGTCGTCACCTCCACGCCGTTTAGCAGTTCCGGCACGCCGAAAGTAAGCCGCGCCTGCCCGGTCAGCTTGTCGATTCCGATGAGGCCGAGCGCGATGCCCAGGAACAGGCTCGTCAGGCCCCGCAGCGGCGAGTCGCCGAAGGTGGCGGAGACCGTCACGAAGGCGACGATCATCAGCGCGAAATAATCCCACGGGCCGAACTTCACCGCGATTTCGACGAGCCATGGCGCGAGGAAGGCGAGGCCGATCGTGGCGATGAGGCCGGCGAAGAACGAGCCGATGGCGGCGGTGGCCAGTGCCGGCCCGCCGCGCCCGGCCTTGGCCATCTTCGAGCCCTCGAGCGCGGTCGCGAGCGATGCGCTCTCGCCCGGGGCATTGAGCAGGATCGCGGTGGTCGAGCCGCCATACATGCCGCCGTAATAGATGCCCGCGAACATGATCAGCGAGCCGCCCGGATCGAGCTTGAAGGTCACCGGCAGGAGCAGCGCCACGGTCAGCGCCGGGCCGATTCCGGGCAGAACGCCGACAGCCGTGCCGAGGAACACGCCGATCAGGCAGAACAGCAGCTTCGAGGGCTCGAGCGCGACGTTGAAGCCGTGAAGAAGGGAAAGAAGCGTATCCATGATGCGGCCCCGCCTCTCAGAGGAACAGGCGCTCGAGCGGACCCGCGGGCAGGATCAGCGTCAGGAGCTTGGCGAAGACGAGGAAGATGACGAGGCCCATCACGAAGCCGATGCCAAAATCGACCGCGAAGGCGCGCCGGCCCATGCCGCGCGCCGTGCAGGCAAACAGCATGGCGATGGCGAGGATGAACCCACCGCCCAGCCCGATGCAGGCGATCAGGAACACCAGGCCGCCGGCGATCCAGAGCAGCGCGCCGCTATCGGCCGCTTCCGGCGCCGGCAGCCCGCCACGGAAGGCCGTGACGAAATGGGCGAGGCCGAGGATCACCAGCCCCGTCGCGACCACATAAGGCATGGCGGTGGGGCCGATGCCGTAGGTCGAAACGATGGTCTGCTGCGAGGCGTCGTAACCGACCAGGAAGGCGACCACCAGCAGCAGCAGGCCGACGATCAGGGCCGGCTTGTCGGCGCCTCGCGCGGGGGATGGGTTCGGCATGGCGTTCCTCGGGAGAGGGGCCCTGTCGGCGTGACGCGCGACGGGGCCTGCAGATGCGAAAGGGGCCGGTCGCCCGGCCCCGTCCTGTCGGTTTGGGCTGGCTTACTTCACCAGCCCGACTTCGGTCATCACCTTGGAGACGCGCTCGATCTCACCCTTGAGGAAGGTGTCGAAGGCGGCGCCGGTCAGCAGCGAATCGTCCCAGCCGCGGGCCTTCAGGATTTCCTGCCATTCCTTGGACTTGGCCATCTTCTCGACGGTGTCGATCAGCGCCTTGGTCTGCTCGGGGCTCAGGCCCGGAGGGGCGACGACCGAACGCCAGTTCAGCAGCTCCAGATCGATGCCCTGCTCCTTGAGCGTCGGCGCGTCGGGCGCGTTCTCGAGGCGCTTGGGCGAGGTCACCGCGAGCACGCGCAGCTTGCCGGCCTTGATCTGGCCTTCGAACTCGCCATAGCCCGAAACGCCGACCGTGACACGCCCGCCGAGCATCGCCGCGAGGGCCTCGCCGCCGCCCGAGAACGGGATGTAGTTGATCTTCTTGGGATCGGCGCCGACCGTCTGCGCGAACAGCGCGGCCAGGATGTGGTCGGTGCCGCCGGCCGAGCCGCCGGCCCAGGTCACCTTGGCCGGGTCAGCCTTCAGCCGGTCGGCGAGATCCTTGGCGGTCTTCAGCGGCGACTCGGTCGGCACCACGATCACCTCGGCCTCGGCGGTGAGGCGGGCGATCGGCGTCACCTGGGTGAGGTTGACCGGAGATTTGTTGAGCAGGATCGCGCCGACCATGACGAACCCGTTGACCATCAGCTGGTCGGCCTGGCCCTTGGCGCCGATCAGCTGCGCGAGGCCGATGGTGCCGCCCGCGCCGGTCACGTTGTTGACCTGGACGCTCTTCACGATTCCGGCTGAGGTCAGGGCCTGCTGCATGGAGCGGGCCGTGCCGTCCCAGCCGCCGCCGGGCGCTGCAGGCGCCATGATCTTGAGTTCGTTGACCTGCGCAAAAGCGGCGGTGGACAGAGCCGCCAGCGCCACGGCTGCCATGGCACCGCGCTTCAACATGGATGTCAGCATGCGATCCTCCCGGATTGGACGGCTGTGCCGCCACTTTAAAACGTTCTTATCGCGTCAGAGGCACCACGTCGAAGCGGGCGTCAATTGCATGAGATTACATAAACTGAAGCACTAATCGCGCACCTTCGCTGCCGCGACACAGGTCGTAAGCCTTTGGTCGAATTGCGCGCGCTTTCGAACGGGCGGGCTCGCGATGCGCGCCGCTCCACTGGCGAAGCGCCGTGCGATCGCGTAATCGCAGCCCCATGGACGCATCTTCGTCATCGGTCGGGACGCCGGCCCCCTCCGCGCAACCGCGTTCCGCGCCCTGGATCGCCCTCGGCTACGGGCTTCTGGCTGCAACGCCGCTGGCGACGTGGCTCGCAAACCGCTCTGCTCCGCTGCTCCTGGCCCTCGCCGCCGGCTGCTTCGTCGCAGCCGCCTTGATCGATGGTCGGCCCGCCGAGCTGTCCGGCCGGCTGCGCCGCATGATGGCGACGCCGATCGGCATCGCCATCGGCGCCTTCCTTTTATGGTCCCTGATCTCCGTCGTCTGGAGCCACCGGCCAGTCGCCTCTCTGCGGGACCTCGGCGAATTTAGCCTCCCGATCGCCTGCGCGGCCGCCATCGCCGCGAGCGGGCGCTTCCACCCGCCCTTGCCCTGGCTCAGGGCCCTCGCCATTGCGACGATCCTCGCCTGCCTGCTCTGCGTCATCGAACTGGCATCCGGCCTGTCGCAGCGCGCCGCGCTCGGCCTCGGCAAACTCATGGCCTTCGTCTTCAACAGGCCGGCGATCACCGCGCTGGTCCTCGCGATTCCGCTGGTGCATGGCCTGTGGAACGCCGCCGGGCGCCGCGCTTCCGACCGGGTGCTGGCCGTTATGGTCGTCCTGGCTGTGATCGCGCTGGCTCTGCGTTCGGAGAGTGCCTCGGCGCGGCTGGGGCTGGCGGTGGGCGCTTCGTGCTGGCTCGCCGCGTCGTTCTGGCCGCGGGTTGCGCGCTGGGTTGTCGGCATCGGCTTCGTCGCGACGCTCACGCTCGCGCCGATTCTCGGCATGCTCGCGCAGGACTACATGCCCGCGACGCTCCTCAAGCGCCTGCCGCCAATGACCGGGCAGGCGCGCATCGACATCTGGCAGAGCTTCGGCGAGGCCGCGCGGGCCAGGCCGCTTATCGGCGCCGGCTTCGGGACCTCGCCGACGCTGGACCAGAATCCCGTCGCGGCGTTGGTGTCGCCCGAGCGGCGCGCCCTGCTGGCGGTCGGCCATCCGCACGACATGCCGCTTCAGACCTGGGTCGAGACCGGCGCGGTCGGCGCGCTCCTGATCGGCATCGCCGGCCTGCTGCTGCTGGCGCGCCTCGGCCGTCTTCCGCCGCGCGAGGCGGCGCCGCGCCTGGCCCTCTTCGCAGCCGCCTTCGCCATTTCCGTTGTGGGTCATGGCGCCTGGCAGGGCTGGTGGCTCGCCGTGCTCGGCGGCGCGGCGCTCTGGTTTTCCGCTCGGCAGGAGCGGCAAGGAGATCGACATGGCTGATTTCGACGTCGACCTTTTCGTCATCGGCGCCGGCTCCGGCGGCACGCGCGCGGCGCGGATCGCCTCCGGCCACGGTGCCCGGGTGATGATCGCCGAGGAGGACCGCATCGGCGGCACCTGCGTGATCCGCGGCTGCGTGCCCAAGAAGCTGTTCGTCTATGCCAGCCGCTTCGCCGAGGATTTCGAGGATGCGGCCGGCTTCGGCTGGACCCTGCCTGGGGAGCCGCGCTTCGACTGGCCGACCTTGCGCGATGCCGTGGCCAACGAGGTGACGCGCCTGTCCGGCCTTTACCGGAAGGGACTCGAAGGCGCCAAGGTCCAGATCCGCGAGGAGAGGGCGGTCGTCGAGGGCCCGCACGAGATGCGACTTCAGACGAGCGGGGAACTCGTCCGCGCCCGGCACATTCTCGTCGCCACCGGCGGCTGGCCGACCTTCGATCCGCCGATCCCCGGCGGCGAGCTCGGCATCTCCTCCAACGACGTCTTCCATCTGCCTGAGCTGCCCCGGCGCATGCTGGTCGTGGGCGGCGGCTATATCGCGCTGGAATTCGCCAGCCTCTTCGCGAGGCTCGGCGTGGCGGTGACGCTGCTGCATCGCGGCGACAACGTCCTGCGCGGCTTCGACGAGGATGTGCGCACCCGCCTGCGCGACGCGCTGACGGAAGCCGGCATCACCCTTCGCCTCGGCTGCACCGTCGAGCGCATCGAGGAGCTGCCGGGCGGCGCGCGCCGCGCCCATTGTGCCCATGGCGACCCGATCGAGGCCGAGGTGGTGCTCGTCGCGACGGGCCGGCGCCCCCATACCCGGGGGCTGGGCCTGGAGGCGGCCGGCGTGAAGCTGGGCCCGGTCGGCGAGATCATCGTCGATGAGGCCTCCGCCAGTTCGGTGCCGTCGATCCATGCGGTCGGCGACGTCACCAACCGCGTGAACCTGACGCCCGTCGCGATCCGCGAGGGGCAGGCCTTCGCCGACAGCGTCTTCGGTGGGAGGCCCTGGACGGTCCGTCACGATCTGGTCGCTTCGGCCGTGTTCACGACGCCGGAGATCGGCTCGGTCGGGCTCAGCGAGGCGCAGGCGTTGGCTGCGGGTCATGAGCTGCGGGTGTTCGAATCCGCTTTCCGCCCCATGAAGGCGACGATCTCCGGCCGGCAGGAGCGCATTTACATGAAGCTGATCGTCGATGCGGCGACCGACAAGGTGCTGGGCGTCCACATCCTCGGCCATGACGCCGGGGAGATCATCCAGGCCGTCGCCATCGCCGTGACGATGGGCGCGACCAAGGCCGATTTCGACCGCACCGTCGCGCTGCATCCCAGCGCGGCCGAGGAACTGGTGACGATGCGCACGCCGCGGGGCTGAGGCGGGACCGCTTCTAAGGCTGAACAGCGATGCCGAGCGTTTTGGCCGCTCGGGCGAGTTCGGCGTCGCGCGTGGCGAGGCCGCTGCCCGTGCGCAGAGCCAATTCGAGATAGGCGGCATCGTAGTTGGTGAGCCGATGCGCGCGCGCCAGTGTCAGGATGTCACACCAGGCTCGGTGGGAGGTTTCTGGATCGGTGATGATGAAGAGCTGCCCCAGCAGGTGCAAGCGGGCTGCCACCCCGGCCGGGGTCAGGCGATTTCGCTGCTCGGCTTGCAGCAGGATATTGCCTGCCTCGAGATGAAACAGGCTGGGCACCAGTGCCCCGCTGGTCCGAACCTCATCTGCGATGGCGTCTGTTGCTGGGGAGCCTCGTCCTCGAAGCACCATGCCAGCGCGATCGAGGCATCGATGACGAGCGTCACCGCCGCCCCTCGTCGCGCAAGGCCTGCCAGGACAAACCGCCCAGCGTCGAGCCCCGGCG
>NZ_JBMDWH010000013.1:0-4657 GCF_048595345.1 Allobosea sp. | reverse complement strand
CGCGGCTCGGCAGGGGCTGAGGGCTGCGCCCGGCCCGGTGCCTCAGCTGCGCAGGCCCGGCGCCTCCTGCCCGGTGCGGGCGACATATTCGGTATAGCCGCCGCCATAGGCATGGACGCCTTCCGGCGTCAGCTCCAGCAGCCGGTTCGACAGCGCGGCCAGGAAATGCCGGTCGTGGCTGACGAAGAGCATCGTGCCCTCATAGTTCGAGAGCGCGGTGATCAGCATTTCCTTGGTGGCGATGTCGAGATGGTTGGTCGGCTCGTCGAGCACGAGGAAGTTCGGCGGATCGTAGAGCATCATCGCCATCACGAGCCGCGCCTTCTCGCCGCCGGAGAGCACCCGGCAGCGCTTCTCGACATCGTCGCCCGAAAAGCCGAAGCAGCCGGCGAGCGAGCGCAGCGAACCCTGTCCGGCCTGCGGAAAGCGATCCTCCAGCGCCTCGAATACGGTGCGCTCCCCGTCGAGCACCTCCATCGCATGCTGCGCGAAATAGCCGAGCTTCACGCTGGCGCCGATCTGCACCGTGCCCGAATCGGGCTCGGCCGAGCCGGTGACGAGCTTCAGCAGCGTCGACTTGCCCGCCCCGTTCACGCCCAGCACGCACCAGCGTTCCTTGCGCTGGATCTGGAAGTTCAGGCCCTCATAGATGCTGCGGCTGCCATAGGCCTTGTGGATGTTCTTCAGGCTGACGACGTCGGCCCCCGCGCGCGGCGCCGGCTGGAATTCGAAGGCGACGGAGTGGCGGCGCCGCGGCGGCTCGACGCGCTCGATCTTGTCGAGCTTCTTCACCCGGCTCTGCACCTGCGCGGCATGGGAGGCGCGGGCCTTGAAGCGCTCGATGAAGTCGATTTCCTTGGCCAGCATGGCCTGCTGGCGGTCGAACTGCGCCTGCATCTGCTTTTCGGCGATCGCGCGCTGCTGCTGGTAGAATTCGTAATCGCCGGAATAGGTGGTCAGCGCGCCGCCATCGATCTCGATGATCTTGCCGACGATGCGGTTCATGAACTCGCGATCATGCGAGGTCATCAGCACCGCGCCCTCATAGCCCTTGAGGAAGGATTCCAGCCAGATCAGGCTTTCGAGGTCGAGATGGTTGGAAGGCTCGTCCAGCAGCATCGCATCGGGCCGCATCAGCAGGATGCGGGCGAGCGCGACGCGCATCTTCCAGCCGCCGGAGAGCCCGCCGACATCGCCCTCCATCATCTCTTCGCTGAAGCCCAGCCCCGCGAGAACCTCCCGCGCGCGCCCGTCCAGCGCATAGCCGTCCAGCTCCTCGAAGCGGCCCTGCACCTCGCCATAGCGGGTGATGATCTCATCCATCTCGTCGGCGCGGTCCGGATCGACCATCGCCGCCTCGAGCTCGGCGAGCTCGGCTGCGACCTCGCTCACCGGGCCGGCCCCGTTCATCACCTCGGCCACGGCGCTGCGCCCGGCCATCTCGCCGACATCCTGGCTGAAATAGCCGATGGTGATGCCGCGATCGGTCGAGACCACGCCCTCGTCGGGGGCCTCCTCGCCGGTGATCATGCGGAACAGCGTGGTCTTGCCCGCTCCGTTCGGCCCGACGAGCCCCACCTTCTCGCCCTTCAGCAACCCCGCCGACGCCTCGATGAAGACGATCTGCTTGCCGTTCTGCTTGCTGATGTTCTCGAGGCGGATCATGGGATAAGGGGACCTTGGAGGATGAGGTTGACCGCCGATCCCGTCATTGCGAGCAGAGCGAAGCAATCCAGGGGGGCCGGGTTGAACTGGAAAACCCAGTCCCCCTGGATTGCTTCGTCACTTCGCTCCTCGCAAGGACGGGGGGCAGACGGTGTCTGAGACCAGCGCTCTACGCGATGAAGCCCGGCGGGGAAAGGCCGCGCGGCGCCGTCAGGCGCAGATCGCCGCGGCCCGGGCCTCCGCCCCGCGCAGCAGATCGGCCGGCGCCAGCCGGATCTGCAGGCCGCGCTGTCCGCCATTCACATAGACCAGCGCCTCACTGAGCGCCGCCTCGTCGATGATCGTCGGCAGTTTGCGCTTCTGCCCGAAAGGGCTGACGCCGCCGACCTTGTAGCCGGTCAGCCGCTCGGCATCCGGCACCGGCATCATCGCCGCCGCCTTGCCGCCGAAAGCCGCCGCGACCTTCTTCATGCTCGCCTCGCGGTCGGAGGCGAGCACGATGCAGGCCGGCTTGCCGTCGACCTGCGCGATCAATGTCTTCAGAACCCGCTGCGGCGGCTCGCCCAGAGCCTCGGCCGCCTGCAGGCCGACCCGCTCGGCGCCGGGATCGTAATCATAGGCGTGCAGCGAGAAGGCGATGCCCAGCTTCTTCAGCGCGAGCGTGGCGGGCGTCGTCTGCGCCATGGTCCGGGCCGCCCGCCGTGCTCAGATGTCGACCGTGGCGTTCAGGGCGTTGGTCTGGATGAACTCGCGACGCGGCTCCACCACATCGCCCATCAGCTTGACGAAGAGGTCGTCCGCCTCGTCGTTCTGGTCGATCTTGACGCGCAGCAGCGAGCGCACGTCCCGGTCGAGCGTGGTTTCCCAGAGCTGCTCCGGGTTCATCTCGCCCAGCCCCTTGTAGCGCTGCAGCGCGACGCCCTTCTTGCCGACGGTCATCACCGCCTCGAACAGATCGGTCGGCCCGTTGATCGCGAAGGAATCGCCCTTGCGGCTCAGCGTGCCGGGCTTGGAATAGGCCTCCTGCAGCGAGGTGGCGGCGGCGTCCAGCCGGCGTGCCTCGGCGCTGGCGAGCATGCCGGAATCGACGGTGGCCGCCTGCTTCACGCCGCGCACCATGCGCGTGAAGACGAAGCCGCCATCGACGACCTTGCCCTCCCAGCCGCGCTCCAGCTCGTCGGAGATGAGGTCGAGCCGCCTGGCAATCCGGGCCGCGGCCTCGTTCGCCTGCGTCTCGTTGTCCTCGCTCACCGGGTGGAGCGCGCCGGCGATCGCCATCTGCTCGACGACGCGGCGGTCATAGCGCGAATGAAGCTGGCCCAGCGTGCCGCGGACCGTGCGTGCCTCCTCGATCAGCGTCTTGAGATCGGCGCCGCCGCGCTCGGCCCCGTCGCTGGTGCGGAACGTCGCGCCGTCGATCGTGGTGTCGATCATGTACTCTTCCAGAGCCCGCTCGTCCTTGAGGTAGACATGGCTCTTGCCGCGCGCCGCCTTGTAGAGCGGCGGCTGGGCGATGAAGAGATGGCCGGCATCGATCAGCTCCGGCATCTGCCGGAAGAAGAAGGTCAGCAGCAGGGTGCGGATATGGGCGCCGTCGACGTCGGCGTCGGTCATGATGATGATCTTGTGGTAGCGCAGCTTGCCGAGGTTGAAGCCGCCCTGATCGGCCTCGCCGCGCCCGATGCCGGTGCCCAGCGCCGTGATCAGCGTGCCGACCTGCTCCGAGGACAGCATCTTGTCGAAGCGCGCGCGCTCGACGTTCAGGATCTTGCCGCGCAGCGGCAGGACCGCCTGATATTCGCGCGCGCGGCCCTGCTTGGCCGAGCCACCGGCCGAGTCACCCTCGACGATGAAGAGTTCGGACTTGGCCGGGTCGCGCTCCTGGCAATCCGCCAGCTTGCCCGGCAGTGAGGCGATGTCGAGCGCGCCCTTGCGGCGGGTGAGATCGCGCGCCTTGCGGGCGGCCTCGCGCGCCATCGCTGCTTCCGCGACCTTGCCGACGATGGTCTTGGCCTCGGCCGGATGCTCTTCCAGCCACTCCGCCAGCGCCTGGTTGACGACGTTCTCGACGACCGGGCGCACCTCGGAGGAGACGAGCTTGTCCTTGGTCTGCGACGAGAATTTCGGGTCCGGCACCTTCACCGAAACGATCGCGGTCAGCCCCTCGCGGCAATCGTCGCCGGTGAGCGAAACCTTCTCCTTCTTCGAGATCCCGGAGCTTTCGGCATAGCCGGTGATCTGCCGGGTCAGCGCGGCGCGGAAACCGGCCAGATGGGTGCCGCCATCCCGCTGCGGGATGTTGTTGGTGAAGCACAGCACGTTCTCGTGGTAGCTGTCGTTCCACCACAGCGCGACATCGACGGTGATCCCGTCTTTCTCCGCGGTGAGCGTGATGGGCTTGTCGAGCACGGACGACTTGGCCCGGTCGAGATAGCGCACGAAGGCCTCGACGCCGCCTTCATACATCAGCTCTTCGCGCACCACCTCGGCATGGCGGGCATCGGTCAGCACGATGCGCACGCCGGAGTTGAGGAAGGCGAGCTCGCGCAGGCGCCGCTCCAGCGTCTTGTAATCGAACTCCACCATGGTGAAGGTCTCTTGCGAGGGGGTGAACGTCACCTCCGTGCCGCGCTTGTCGCCTTGAGGTCCGACAGCAGCGAGGGGGGCGACCGCCACGCCGTGGCGGAACTCCATGAAGTGCTCCTTGCCGCCGCGCCAGATCCGGAGCTTCAGCGAGATGGAGAGCGCGTTGACGACCGACACACCGACGCCATGCAGGCCGCCCGAGACCTTGTAGGAATTCTGGTCGAACTTTCCGCCGGCATGGAGCTGGGTCATGATGACCTCGGCCGCCGAGATGCCTTCCTCGCTGTGGATATCCGTCGGGATGCCGCGGCCATTGTCGCTGACGGTGACCGAGCCGTCGGCGTTCAGCGTCACGGTGACGAGGTCGGCATGGCCGGCGAGCGACTCGTCGATGGCGTTGTCGACC
>NZ_JBMDWH010000012.1:0-13461 GCF_048595345.1 Allobosea sp. | reverse complement strand
GCCGAGAAGCCGATGGCCGGGACGGCGATCAGCGCCCCGGTCATCACGCCGTTGAGCAGCGCCTGCAGCAGCTGGGTCACGCGATCTTCACCAGCGTGAGCTTGCCGCCCTGCACCTGCTCGTATCGGAACTTCGAGTCAGTGATGTCGCCGATTGCGTCGAAATCGCAGGGGCCGCTGGCGCCATCGTAATCGACCGCCTGCTTGGCCGCGATGGCCTTCAGCCCGTCCAGCGCATTGTCGATCTTCACGCCGCCTTGCGCCTGGCTGACCTTGCGGATCGTATCCTTGATCGCCGTGCCGGAAGCGTCGCCCGCCAGCGCGATCGCCAGCAGCACGAGATTGACCTGGTCGTAGATCTGCGTGGTGTAGGGATCGGGCGAAGCGACGCCGATCAGCTTGACCAGCCTCTCATAAGCCTTCGAGCCCTCGGCCGGAGAGGGCGAAATGACGAAGGTCTTCTCGACCGTGTCGGCCGGCACGCTGTCCAGCAGCTTCTGGTTCAGCCCGTAGCCGAAGGCGATCTTGGTGCCGCGGTAGTCGGCGCGGAATAGGTCCTTCAGCAGGACGCTGGTATCGGGCGCATAGCCGGCCATGATGATCGTATCCGGCTTGAAGCGCAGGATCTCGTCGACCTCGCTGCGGTAGGACGGCTTCTTGTCGTCGTAGATGAGCAGCTGCGCCTGGCCGCCGCTGGCCTTCACCACCTCGGCGATGGCCTCGAACGTGCTCTTGGCGAAGGGCGTCTGCGGCGAGGCGACGAAGACCCGCTTGGCGCCCTGCTGGAGCGCGAACTCGCCGAACTTCTTGCCCTGGAGTGTCGTGTTGGGCTGGGTGCGGATGAGGAAGCCCTGATGCGGCAACAGGGTGATGGAATCGGCGCCGGAAACCGTGGTCAGAAACGTCTTCGATTCCCAGCACAGCGGCGCCACGGCAGTCGTCACGGTCGAGGCCCAAGTGCCCATGATGGCCGAGACCTTGTCGACGTCGATGAGCTTGCGGGCCGCGCGGACGCCGGCTTCCGGATTGGTCTGGTCGTCTTCCGAAATCACCTCGACCTTGCGGCCGAGCACGCCCCCGGCGGCGTTGACCTCGTCGACCACGGCCTTGACGGCCTTGACCATCACGGGGCCGTAGGTGCCGCCCGAGCCGGTGAGCGGGGTCAGCGTGCCGAGGCGGATCGGCCCGGACGACTGTGCGAGCGCCAGCCCCGGCAGGCCGGACAGGCCGGCGAGCGCGGCGGTGCCGGCGAGAAGGCGGCGGCGATCGATCGTAAACTGCGTCATGACATATCCCCTCTTTTGCTCTCGTGTCTGAAGTCGGTCTTTGGAAGCGGATCGCGATGGCGGGCCTGCACGGCACCCCGGCGGCTAGCCGCCGAGGAAAAGCTTGCGGATATCGGGGTCGCTCGCGAGCTCCGGCCCGGCCCCCTCGCGGCTGTTGCGCCCGGACACCAGCACATAGCCGCGCGTCGAGATCTCCAGCGCCTCCAGCGCATGCTGCTCGACCATCAGGATCGGCAGGCCGCCCTTGTTCAGCGCCACGATCGCGTCGAACAATTCGTCCGCCGCCTTCGGGGAGAGCCCCGCCGTCGGCTCGTCGAGCAGCAGCAGTGAGGGTGCGTTCATCAGCCCCATCGCCATGGCGAGGATCTGCCGCTGCCCGCCCGAGAGCGTGCGCGCCAGCGCCTTGCGCTTCTGCGCCAGCATCGGATAGCGCGCATAGAGCTCGTCGCTGCGGGCACCAACGGCCTTGGGGTCCTGGAATCCGCTGATCTCCAGATTTTCCGCCACCGTCATCGCGCCGAAGACATTGCGCTCCTGCGGCACGAATCCGATGCCCCCGCGCGAGCGGCCGAGCGCGTCAGCCCTGGTGACATCGCGCCCGTTCAGCCGGATCGCGCCCTCGCGGGCCGGCACGAGCCCGGCGAGCGTCTTCAGCAGCGTGGACTTGCCGGCCCCGTTCGGCCCGATGATCGAGACGATCTCGCCCGCTGCGACATGCAGCGAGGCGCCCTTGAGAATCTGCTCCGCCGCGCCATAACCCGCGACGATGCCCTCCGCCGAGAGAATGGCTTCGGCCATGGCGCTCAATGCCGCCTCCCCAGATAGGCTTCCTGCACGCGGGTATCGGCCGCGACCTCGTCGAACGAGCCTTGTGTGAGGGTGCTCCCTTCCGCCATCACGATCACCGGCGCGCAGAGACGGCGGATCAGTCCCATATCGTGCTCGATCAGGCAGATCGTCAGGCCGCCCCGGTTGAGCGCGACGAGATGCTCCGCGATCTGCTCGGTGAGGCTGGGATTGACGCCGGCCATCGGCTCGTCGAGCAGCAGGATCTTAGGCTCTGCCATCAGCGCCCGGCCGATCTCGACGAGCTTCTTCTGCCCGCCGGAGAGGGCAGTGACCGGGTTGTCGAGCACATGGTCCAGCCGCAAACGCTTCGCAATGGCGAAAGCCCGTTCCGCCAGCTCGGCCTCCCGCTCCCGCCCGGCCCGCGAGCCGAAGAGCCCGGCGAGAAGACCTTCCCCCGGCTGCGCCGCGCCATAGAGCATCAGGTGCTGGAACACGCTGAGCTTGGGAAAGCCGCGCGCCAGTTGAAAGGAGCGCACCAGCCCCGCCGCGACCAGCTTTTCGGGCGGAAACCCGGCCGTCTCGGCCACGCCCAACTTCACCGAGCCGCCATCGGGCCGGTAGAGGCCGGAGACCGCGTTGAACAGGGTCGACTTGCCGGCACCGTTGGGCCCGATGAGACCGGTGAACGAACCGTCCGGAACCGCGAAATCCACACCGCGCAGCACGGGCACGCCATAGAAGGACAGTGTCAGCCCTTCGATCCTCAGCGCCGCGCTCACGAGGCGGCCTTCCGGGGCACGGCCGCCGCCACCGGCTTGATCGGGAATTGCTGGCGCACCTGCTGTTTCCAGAACTGGAGAATGCCCTCGTAATAGGCCGGATCGCCGGGCCGCAGCACGGTCTGGGTGATCATGCCGCGAACCAGACACATCGTCGCGTTCATCACGGTGCGGGTATGGTCCGGATCGGCCCCGGCGCGAACCGCCAGCGCCGTCCAGATCGCGTCGAGCCCGGCATGGAACTCACGCACGGTCGGGATCAACTGGTCCCGGAAATCATCGTTGTGCCGGGCCTCCGGCAGGAACTCCATCGTCACATAGAACAGCCGGTCGTCCATCATCCGCCAGATGTAGTCTACGATCTCGTCGCTCGACCCTCCGCGGGCGATGAACTCCTCGGCGAAACGGTGCAGATCCCGGGCGGTCTTGCTCAGCAGGTCGGCGACGGAGGCGCTGATGATCGCCTCCCTGCCGCTGAAATGATGGGTCAGCGCGCCCCGCGAAACGCCGGCATAGCGGGCGATATCGGTGGTCGTGGTGCGGGTGAGGCCCTTCTGATGCAGCAGATCGATGGTGGCCCCCATCAATCGCGCCGACATCTCGGCGCTGCGCTCCTGCTGCGATCGTCGCTTGGTCATGGCGGCCCGCTCTCCTTGCGATCAAGCTGGCGTGGAATTTCCAAACAAGCAAGATTGTTTTTTAATCGCGGTGGCGCTGCTTTTTAGGCGGCCGCGCCCTGGCCTGCGCCCTGACAGGTGGCCCTCCGTACAATCGGCTTTCGAGCCTCGGGGCATGCCGCCATGGCGCAGGAGAAGCGTAAGCCTCCCGATGCTCGAGAAGGTGAGCCTGGCGCAGACCGACGGGGGAACCGAATGTCCGCGCCAGCGAAACGCCTCAGCCCCGCCTGGAGTCGCCGCTGGGTCGAGCATGTCGTGGTGAAGCCCAGTGTCTCGGAGCGACCGGCCTGCCGGGCCTGGGACCAGCATCGTTCGCCGCAGAGGAAGCAGCCCATCGGGCGAGCCCACGGGACGGCCTCAATGGCCGATATCGTCGAATTCACGACGCTGTATGGGCGTTATGGCCCTCGGTGGATTGCAGCGGTGCCGCGCACGGCGGCCGGGCGGTGAGCCATCACATGCCGGGACTCGAGAGCTGATGGCAGCGATCGACCGCTCCGGCTGGAGTCCGACAGCTGTCGTGAAAGACGGCGGGACATCACGAGGCTCGTGGGACCCGGGACAGGACGTCCGATGATGCCGCCATCGCTTTCACCATCGCAGCAGGCGAGGCAGAAAAGCGGTCGCAAAGGTCGCTGATATGATCGTGGCCGACATGTACCACGTTGCCACGAAGGGAATGGCATCATCAGGGCAATGGATCGCGTAGGCGATGATCGCGATCCCCGCAGAGGCCAGGCCTGCAGCAACCCCGGTCAACCGGCGATCGACCGGTGCGCCGCGGCGGGCCAGCCATCCCAGGAGCGCGAGCGGGCACAGCGCGAGCAGCGGCACGATGACGAGACAGCTGCGCCAGTTGCGTCCGAAGATCAGGATGCTCCACTGATCGGACGGAGCCAGCCAAAGCACGACCATGGCCCCGCCGATCAGCAGAGCCGCCGGCACGGCGAACCACGGCAGCAGCGCGCGGACTTGCAAGCCGGGCCGCAGACTGCGTTCGAACAGAACCAGCGCGATCCCCGCCACGCCCGCGCCGAACGCGAATTTTGCGATCACCGGCGGGGTCGTGAGCGCCATCGCCAGATCCGGGCGCATGCCGAGCCATATCGCGACGACGACCGAGGTCAGGACGAGGCCGAACATCCCTGCAAGCCATGCCGCACGGCGCAGCCAGCCGCTATTGACCGGGCGGCTCGTCGCACTCAGCAGGGAGATCAGATGCTCGGTCTGCATGCCTGTTGTCCAAGGGAATCACGGGAGGAATTCGCCGGGAGCCGGCGAAAGGTTACAAGGTGGGATACCGTCAGTCCTTGCGCCGAGCGCGGGTGAGAAACCGCGCCATCGCCTTGAGACCCCGATGGATGGCGACCTTCGCCGCCGTCTCGCTCATGCCCGCTTCGCGGGCCGCCTCGGCCACACTGCCGCCCTGGAGCTTGACCCGGTCGATCAGCCGGCGCGTGCGCTCCGGCAGCCCCTCCATCGCCCGCGCCAGATCCATCCGCGCATCGGAGGCCTGGCTGTCCGGCGCGGCCAGTGCGAAAGCCTCCTCCTCCAGGGGGAGATGGCCGGAATGCCGGCCACTGCGGCGCAGATGATCCACGAGCTTGTAGCGGGCGATGGCATGCGCCCAGGCCGTGACCGGGCTCGAAGGCTCATAGGTGTGACGGGCGAGATGCAACGCCAGCAGCACCTCCTGCAGCACGTCCTCGGCCTCGCTGGGCTCGCTGCGGCCCGCTCGCTTCAGCATCTGGCGCAGATAGCCGCGCAGGCGCGCGCCGATCGTGTCGAGAAAAAGCCGGTAGGCGGCATTGTCGCCGGCGAGTGCGGCGAGAAAGAGGGGCCTGAGCTGGATTTCGAGGTCTTCGAGCGACAAGGCGTATAGGGTCCGGGCAGTGCTGATCGCGTATGACTCCGTGACATGCCGCAGCGAGCCTCACAAGCGTGTGACCGCCAGATGAGTCCCGCCGCGTCGCCCGATAGCGTCGCCCGCATGCGCCGCGAGCGGGGCCGGAGGCAGCGAGATGGGTGGTCGATGGGTGCTGGTTCTGGTGGTCCTTCTGGCACTGGCAGGGGCCGCCTTGGCGCAGGTCCCCGGCGCGCCCTGCGGCGCACAGCGCTGCGATGTCGAGAACGGCAGCTACCGCATCCTGCTGCCTGCCGGCGTTCCGACGGGCGACAGGATCGGCGCGATCCTGTTCTTCCACGGCTATGGTGGCTCGGCCGATGAGGTGTTCTCGGATGCCGCTCTCGCCTCGGTCGCACAACGGCTGGGCGTGGCGCTGATCGCCCCCGACGGGATCGGCCGCTCCTGGTCCTTTCCGGGGTCGCCCGCCCGAAACCGCGACGAATTCGCCTTCGTCGAGCAGGTGCTGGCCGATGTGACCGCGCGGTTTCCCGTCGATCCGGGACGGATCATGGCCAGCGGCTTCTCGCAGGGCGGCTCGATGGTCTGGTCCCTGGCCTGCCGGATGCCCCGGCGCTTCGCGGCCTTCGCGCCCATCGCCGGCGATTTCTGGCAACCCCTGCCGGAAAGCTGCGCCTCGCCGCGCCCTCCCCTCATCCATGTCCACGGCCTCGCCGATCGGACGATTCCGCTCGCAGGGCGGTCGCTGCGGCCAAGCGTGCGGCAAGGCGATCTTTTCAAGAGCCTCGCCGTGCTGGCGCCCGGGGGCTGCACCGCAACCTGGGAGGACGAGATCCGCAGCGCCGGCCAGCCGGAAGGTCTCGCATGCCGGCGCGCCCGCGGCTGCAGCGGGCCGGCGCTGCTCGAACTCTGTGTCCACGCCGGTGGGCATGTCGCCGAGGCGGGCTGGGTCGAGCGGGCCTGGCGCACCGCGATGCCGCCCGCCTCCGACACCCTGCCGCGCTCGCCGGAAAGCCGGGGCATCACGACTCCGTGAACATGTAACCGCAGCGAGGGCGCGGACGATTTCCCCGGCATGGCCGCGCAGGCGGCAGGCTGGGGCCGACGATGCGCCGAGATACGACCAACGAAGCCGGAACCACCCTACCGGCGACAGACCGCCCCTTGCGCGGGGCCGATGTTGTCGCCGCCATGCTGGCAAGGGCCGGCGCGACCCATGCCTTCGGCATTCCCGGTGGCGAGGTACTGGCGCTGGTCGATGCGTTGGAGCGGGCGGGCATCGCCTTCCGGCTGGCCCGCCACGAGAATGCGGCCGGCTTCATGGCGGAAGGCCTCTGGCACGTCACGGGTGCGCTCCCGGTCCTTCTCGCGACGCTCGGCCCCGGCGTTGCCAACGCCGTCAACGTGGTCGCCAATGCCCAGCAGGACCGCGTGCCGCTGATCTTCGTGACCGGCTGCGTCGATGCGGCACTGGCGGAGAGCTACACCCACCAGGTCTTCGACCATGCCGCCGTGCTGCGGCCGCTGGTGAAGGCGAGCTTGCGTGCCGCTCCGGGTACGGAGGCGCTGGTAGTCGCCAAGGCGGTAGCCCTCGCCCGGCGCGGGCGGCCAGGGCCGGTGCATATCGACCTGCCCATTTCCGTGGCGGAAGCGACGGTGGAGCCGCGCACGCTGCCGGCGATCGCGCCGGCCCCCGCGAGCCTGCCCGCCGATCTTTCGGCCGCCTCGCGGATGCTCGCCGCGGCACGCCGGCCGCTGGTGCTCGCGGGGCTCGATCTGGTCGGCGGCAGCGGGGCGCAGGCTCTCGACCGCTTCCTTGCGGTCACCGGCGCGCCCCTGCTCACGACCTACAAGGCCAAGGGCTTGATCCCGGAGGATGATCCGCGCGTCATCGGCGGCGTCGGGCTGTCGCCGAAGGCCGACGCGATCGTGCGCCCGCTGATCGATGCAGCGGACCTGATCGTGCTCGCCGGCTACGACCCCATCGAGATGCGACAGGGCTGGCGCGATCCCTGGCCGGCGGACAAGCCGGTGATCGACGTCGTCGCCGAGGCGATGCCCCACGGCATGCACGCCGCCAGCCTCGTGCTCGAAGGGGACGTGGGGACGATCCTCGCCCGGATCGGCGAGGGTCACGCGCCTGTCGCGACCTGGCCGGAAGGCGAGCCGGCGGCCGTCCGCGAGCGCTTCCGCGCCGCCTTCGCGGCCCCTGACGCCTGGGGCCCGCATGCCGTGTTCGAAACGCTGCGGATGGCGGCGCCGGCGGGCACCGTCGCGACCGCCGATTCCGGCGCCCACCGCATCCTGCTCCGCCAGAGCTGGCGCTGCGACGGTCCCGGCCGGCTGCTGCAGTCCACGGGGCTGTGCACCATGGGCTGCGCCCTGCCGCTGGCGACGGGCGCGGCGCTCGGCTCAGGCCGGCCGACCCTCTGCTTCGTCGGCGATGCAGGGCTCGAAATGGTGCTCGGCGAACTGTCGACCCTGCGCGACCTCGCCCTGCCCGTGGTGATCGTCGTGCTGGTCGACGAGGCGCTCGGCCTGATCGCGCTGAAGCAGAAGCAGATGGGGCTCGCCCGGGCGGGGGTCGATTTCGGCGCAAGTGATTTTGCGGCCGTGGCCCGCGCCCTGGGCGGATATGGCGCAACCGTCACCGACCGCGCCAGTCTCGCGCAGCAAGCCCGGGCGGCTTTCGCACGCGAGGGCTTCAGCCTGATCGCCTGCCCGATCGACGCCGCGGCCTATGAGGGCGCCTTCTGATGACCTCGTTCCCCTCCGCCAAGCGGCCTCGCGACGAGCGGCTCGACCTGTTCCGCGGGCTGGCCATGCTGATCATCTTCATCGCGCATGTGCCGTCCAACAGCTGGAATGCCTGGATCCCGGCGCGCTTCGGCTTCTCGTCCGGCGCCGAGCTGTTCGTCTTCTGCTCGGGTTTCGCGAGCGCGCTCGCCTTCGGCGGCGTCTTCGTCAGGCGCGGCTGGTGGCTGGGCACCGCGCGCATCGTCTATCGACTCTGGCAGATCTACTGGGCGCAGATCGGCCTCGTCGTCGCGCTGGTCGCCATCGTGGCCGCGCTCGACAGCGGGCTCGGCCGGACTGATCTCCCGGGCCAGTTCGGGCCCTTGCTGAGCGATCCGGCGCGCGCGCTGCTCGGCCTTGCGACGCTGAGCTGGCAGCCGGATTATCTCGATATCCTGCCGATGTATCTCGTCATCCTGGCGCTGGTGCCGGCGGTGATGGGGTTGCGCAGCCTGCATCCGGCGCTGCCCTTCGCCCTCAGCGGAACGCTTTATGCGCTCGCCTGGATCGAGGGTCTGAACCTCCCCGGCAATCCCTGGACGGGCGCCGGCTGGTTCCTGGACCCCTTTGCCTGGCAGGCGATCTTCTTCCTCGGCTTCTTCATCGCCATGGGCTGGCTGCCGCTGCCGCAGCTGCGCCAGCCCCGGCTGGTCTGGTCCTGCGCGCTTTTCCTGATCCTCTCGGTGCCACTGTCTTTCTGGGGCATCCTCGAGCACTGGCCCGTCTCGCAGGCGCTGCGGAACCTGCTCTTGTCCGGCGAGACCGAGAAGACGCTCCTGCATCCGCTGCGGATTTTGCATTTCCTGGCGCTCGCCTATCTGGTCCTGAGCCTGATCGACCCCTGGCGCGGCCGGCTCGATCGGGGCATCGGCCGCCTCTTCATCGTCATCGGGCGGCAGTCGCTCGCCTGTTTCCTCGCCAGCCTTGTGCTTGCGCGACTGGCAGCGGTGCTGACCGACCTTGCCGGCCAGGACGCCTTCGCCGTCGCGGTGGTCAATCTCGTAGGCTTCACCGCGATCTACGCCACGGCGCTGATCGTCGGTTGGTTCAAGAGCATGCCCTGGTCGAAGCCGGCGCGCCCGGCCGAGCCCTCCCGCGCAGAGGCCCAGCCCGGCGAGACCCTGTCGCTGGCCGGCTCACGGTTCCGTGAAGCGAGTTGAACGACGGTTGATCGCGTCGCTGCGAACTCAGCGATGGGACGCTCTTCGGGGCGTCGGCAAGGAGCCTGGCACGATGTTCGAAGACCTCTCCGGCGACCGTATCAGCGTCGCCAATGATGCCGCCCGCTTGGCCTGGAACGACACGCTGGAGGCGCTGATGGCGCATGCTGCGGCAACGCCCGAGCATTTGGCGCGCACGCTCGATGCCGATCCCGATTTCGCCCTCGCCCACGCCGCCAAAGGCCTGATGCTGCTGTCGCTCGCCCGGGCTGAACTGACGGCTTCCGCCGGGGCCTGCCTCAAGGCGGCGAGGATCGCGATGGCCAGTCGCCAGGTGACCATGCGCGAGACCCAGGTCGTGGAGGCCTTGGACCTTTGGCTCGCCGACAAACCGCGGCTGGCGGCTCTGAAGCTGGAAAGCATCCTCGAAACCCATCCGCGCGACGTGCTGGCGCTGAAACTGTCCCATGCGATCCGCTTCATGCTCGGCGACCAATCGGAGATGCTGGCGACGCTGGAAAAGGTGACGCCGCATTTCGACGACGGGCATCCCCTCGCCGGCTATGTCGCCGGCTGCCATGCCTTCGCGCTGGAGGAGCGCGGATTCTATGCCGAGGCTGAAGGCAAGGGCCGCCGCGCCGTCGAGCTCGCGCCTCGCGACGCCTGGGGGCGCCATGCCGTCGCGCATGTGCTGGAGATGACCGGGCGGGTCGACGAGGGCATCGCCTGGCTCGACGATGGACGGCATTGGGCCCACGCCAATAATTTCCGCTTCCACATGGTCTGGCATCTCGCCCTGTTCCGGCTGGAGCGCGGGCAGACCCGCGAGGTGCTGCGGCTTTATGACGAGGGCGTGCGCGCCGAACAGACCGACGATTACCGCGATATCGCCAATGGCGCGGCGCTGCTGGCGCGGCTGAACTACGCCGGCGTCGATGTCGGGGCTCGCTGGGAGGAACTCGCCGATCGCGCCGGTCGGCGCGTCGCCGATGGGCGCCTGGTCTTTGCAGATCTGCATTATGCTGTCGCCCTGCTCGGTGCCGGGCGCGACGACATGGCGCAAACCATAGCCACCCATCTCGCCCAAGACAGCCTCGCGCATCGCAGCGTCGAGCGCCGCGAGGCCAGTCGCAGCGGTGCGCTGGCGGCCTATGGGCTGGTCGCATTCCAGGCCGGCGATTACTGCGAGGCCGCCCGGCTGCTCGGCGCCGCCCGCGGCGGCCTCGTTGCGGTCGGCGGCAGCCATGCGCAGCGCGACCTGTTCGAGCAGGCCTATATCGAAAGCCTCGTCCGCGCCGGCGCCCATGATCGCGCGGCCCATATCCTCACCGAAAGGCTGTCCCGGCGCGGCGGCGACAATCTCTTCGCCAGCCGTCGTCTCGCGCGTTTGCGCATCGGTGAAACCGGCCGCGTCGCGGCCCTCGCGGTCGCTGCGACGCCGCTCGCGCTCGCCCACTGAAATCGCGTGCGGCCCATGCTGCCTGCGGGCCGTCTCGCCCGACCCATTCACCACCGAAGGAGAAGCAAGCCATGAACATTCAAGCCGCCACCATGCCACGCGCCTTCCCCATCCCGTCCGCCCGCACGGTTGCGAACCTCGCCATCGGCGGTTTCGCCGGGCTCGGCTTCTGGGAGCTGTTTGCTGCCGTCCCCACCGCTTGGTTCGCCGAATACCCGCTCGAGCCGCCGGAGCTGGTGAAGTCGCTCTTCTCCCATCAGTTCGGGCTGTCGCTCTCGACGCCTGTGGCGAAGCTGCTGCACTTCATCACCGGCTTCCTGTTCTACCCGCTCGGCTACTGGGTGGTGACGCGCTGGATGAAGAGCTTCGGCATGCCGGCCGATGGCTGGATCTGGGGCGTGATCACCTATTTCATCGCGCTGGCCTTCTTCGCCCCGCTTGCCGGCCAGCACTTCCTGCTCAATGACGTGCCGCGCCTGTCCGTGATGAGCCTGATCGGCCACGCCATCTATGGCTGGCTCGCGGCCTATGTGTTCGAGGCGCTCGAGGCGAGGGAGACGATGAGGTGAGCGGCCTCCTGCTCCTGAACCGCCGCGGCCTCTTGCTGGGTGCGGCAGCCGCAGGCCTCGCCGGCACTGCGCGCGCCGCAAGCGGGCCCCTGCCCAAGACCATCCCCGTCAACACGCTGGGCTCGACGGAAGGCGTCGCGATCCGCGGTTTCGATCCCGTCGCGTATGTCCGCGAGGGGGTGCCCCGTCTCGGCCTCGCCGAGCACAGCGTCATCCGCGACGAGGCCGTGTGGCGCTTCGCCAGCGCCGAAAACAAGGCGCTTTTCGCGGCCGATCCGTTGCGCTACCTGCCGGCCTTCGGCGGCTTCTGCGCCTATGGCACCTCACGCGGCTATCTCGTGAAGATCGAGCCCGAGGCCTGGAGCATCGTCGCCGGCAAGCTCTATCTGAACTACGATCTGGCGACGCGGACGACCTGGCTGGGCGACACCCGCAGCTATATCGCCCGGGCCGACAGGCTCTGGCCGACGCTGGGCGAGCGCGACATTCGCTGAACCCTGTCGCGCAGGAGGCCTGCCCACGAAAAACCCCGCCGGCTGTCTCGATGACGGCCGGCGGGTTGTCGCATTGTCGATCTGGGGTTCAGCATGCCGGAGACGAGCATGCCGAGACCAGGATCGCCCGGCTCTCGCCTTGCGTGTCGCGCGTGCCGGAGCGGCGCGCGCCGGCGCCTGCGTCAGAAGAGCAGATCCAACCTCGCCTTCGCCGCCGCGAGCTCGCGCTCCAGCACCGCGATCCGCTCGTCGCGGTCGGCGAGCGCCGGGGCGACATCGGCGGCCTCGAAGCGCTGCGGGATATGCTGGGGGCAGTTGAAGTCGAAGGTCTCCACCTCGAAGACGAGCGCGCGCTCGGGCCGGGCCCGGTAGCCCTCGGGCATCAGGCCCGCCAGAAAAGCGGGGTCGTCCTCCACCTCACTGGTGTTCGTGTTGAGGGCGAGGATCTTCATCAGGCTGCGTTCCCCGCGGGCCTGGCGAAGGCCGATAGCTGCCGGCGAACATACGTGCCGGTTCCGGGCGCGCCTTCCAATTCGCCTTCATGGACCACGAGTTGGCCACGGACGATGGTCGTGACCGGCCAACCTTTGACGGGGAAACCCTCATAAGGCGTGTAGTCGCTTCCATGGTGCAGCAGGGACTGGCTGATCGTGACCTCCCGCTCTGGATCCCAGATCGCGATGTCGGCATCCATCCCAACCGCGATCGAGCCCTTCTGCGTCAAGCCGTACATCTTCGCGTGATTGGTCGCCGAGAGCGCCACGAACTCGTTGAGGCTGATCCGACCCTTGCCGACCCCTTCCGAGAACAGGATCGGCAGCCGCGTCTCGACCCCCGGGATGCCGTTCGGTACCCAGCGGAAGGAGGTGCGGCCCTTTGGAAGCAGCTTGCCGGCGGGATCGTCATAGCGGAACGGGCAGTGATCGGAGGAGAAGACCTGGAAGAGGCCGGTCTTCAGGCCCTCCCAGCAGGCCACTTGGCTGGCTTGGTCGCGCGGCGGCGGCGAGCAGACATATTTGGCGCCCTCCATGTTGAGGCCGTCCATGTCCTTCTCGGTCAGCACCAGATATTGCGGGCAGGTCTCGCCATAGACCTTGAGGCCGCGCGAACGGGCCCGGGCGATCTCCTCCATTGCCTCGCGGTTCGAGACGTGGACGATCATGACCGGCACGTCGATGAGCTCGGCCAGCGAGATCGCGCGATGCGTCGCCTCCCGCTCCACCGGGATCGGCCGCGAGGTGCCGTGGAACTTCGGCGCGGTCTGCCCGCCCTGTTCCAGCCTCTGCGTCAGGAAGCGGATCGCGTCGTAGTTCTCGGCATGCACCATGACGAGGGCGCCGGTCTCGCGCGCCACGCTCATGACCTGCAGCATCTCGTAATCGGCCAGCGCCAGCCCCTCGTAGGTCATGAAGACCTTGAAGGAGGTGTAGCCGTCGGCGATCAGGGCAGGCAGGTCCTGGCCCAGCACCTGCTCCGTCGGCTCCGAGATCACGAGGTGGAACGAGACGTCGGTGTGGCAGCGCCCCTCGGCGAGGGCGTGGTAGGCCTTCACCGTCTCGCGCAGGCTGGTGCCCTTCTCCTGCACGCAG
>NZ_JBMDWH010000011.1:0-7965 GCF_048595345.1 Allobosea sp. | reverse complement strand
CCAGCCGCAGCGGCGCTTGCGGCCGGTGACGACGCCGAACTCCTTGCCCTTCTGGCCGATCAGCTCGCCGATCTCGTCGAACAGCTCGGTCGGGAACGGACCCTCGCCGACGCGGGTGGTGTAGGCCTTGGCGATGCCGAGCACATAGCCGACGGCGGAGGGGCCGAGGCCGGAGCCGGTCGCGGCCTGGCCGGCGACAATGTTGGAGGATGTGACGAAGGGATAGGTGCCGTGGTCGACGTCGAGCAGGGCGCCCTGCGCGCCCTCGAACAGGATGCGCCGGCCCGCCCGGCGCTCGCCGTCGAGCAGCGCCCAGACCGTGTCGGCGAAGGGCAGGATCTGCGGGGCGATCGCCTTGAGCTGGCCCAGCAGTTCGCGCCCGTCGACCTCGCCGATGCCGAGGCCCCGGCGCAGCGCGTTGTGATGGGCGAGCAGCCGCTCGATCTTGGCTTCCAGCAGCGCCTCGTCCTTGAGGTCGATGACGCGGATGGCGCGGCGGCCGACCTTGTCCTCATAGGCCGGGCCGATGCCGCGCTTGGTGGTGCCGATCTTCATGCCGGCATTGGCGGTCTCGCGGAAATGGTCGAGCTCGCGATGCAGCGGCAGGATCAGCGTGGCGTTGTCGGCGATGCGCAGATTGTCGGGCGTAATCGCGACGCCCTGGGCCTGCAGCTTGGCGATCTCCTCGACCAGATGCCAGGGATCGACCACGACGCCATTGCCAATGACCGAGAGCTTGCCGGGGCGCACGATGCCCGAGGGCAGCAGCGAGAGCTTGTAGACGTTGCCGTCGATGACGAGGGTATGGCCGGCATTGTGCCCGCCTTGGAACCGCACCACGACATCGGCCTGGCTGGAGAGCCAGTCGACGATCTTGCCCTTGCCCTCGTCGCCCCACTGGGCGCCGACCACAACCACATTCGCCATGAGCGAGGTGTCCCTGCTGTTTACAACCGCATTGCCGTGCAAGCGGCCCGCGCACATGCAAAACCCCGGCGCAAGGCCGGGGTTTCGGAGCAGGTCCTTGCAAGCCCTCATGAGCCAACAAAGGGCGCAGGTCAAGGTTTCGACAGCCGGAGGGACGGTTCGAAAGCGTCGGGACATGGCCGCCTTGCGCGATCCGCGCGGGAATCCTGCCACATTCGGGAGTAAGGGATTCAAGCTCGCAGCGGCCGTGGAAAGACGGCCGGCAGCGCAAGGGGACACTGCACGATCATGAGCACGCTCGATTCCAAGTCCACGCTCGATTCCTGGCTGGACCAGCACCACGCCGCCTTCACCGCCATCCGCCGCGATATCCATGCCCATCCCGAACTGGGGCTGGAGGAGGTGCGCACCGCGAAGCTCGTCGCCGACAAGCTCAGGGAGTGGGGCGTCGAGGTGCATGAGCGCGTCGGCCAGACCGGCGTGGTGGGCGTCATCCGCGGCAACCGGCCCGGCGGCCGCGCCATCGGCCTGCGGGCCGATATGGACTGCCTGGCGCTCGATGAGACGACCAACCTGCCCTATTCCTCGAAGCATCCGGGCCGCATGCATGCCTGCGGCCATGACGGGCACACCACCATGCTGCTGGCGGCGGCGCGCTATCTCGCCGAGAATCGCGACTTCGCCGGCACGGTGAACCTGATCTTCCAGCCGGCCGAGGAAGGCCGCGGCGGTGCCAACGCCATGCTCGCCGACGGGCTGTTCGAGCGCTTCCCCTGCGATGCGATCTACGGCCTGCACAACACGCCCGGCATGGAGACCGGCCATTTCGGCACGACGGTCGGTCCCTTCCTGGCGGCGGCGGACAGCTGGAAGGTGACCTTCCGGGGCGTCGGCGGCCATGGCGGCTCGCAGCCGCATCGCTCGACCGACATCACCTATGCGCAGGCGCATTTCGTGCTCGGCCTGCAGGGCATCGTCGGGCGCAACGTCGCCCCGCTGGACACGGCCGTGATCAGCGTCGGCTACATCCATGGCGGCGATGTCGCGGCCTCCAACGTCATCCCCTCCGAGCTGATCATCGGCGGCACGGCGCGGACCTATTCGCAGGAGGTGCGCGACACGGTGGAGCGGCGCATCGCGGAGCTGGCGCTCGCCACCGCGCAGGCCTGGGGCTGCCAGGCGGAGCCGTCTTATCATCGCGGCACCAGCCCGCTGGTGAACGAGGCCGAGCAGGTCAGGGTCGCGGTCGCGGCGGCGACGCAGGCGGCCGGCGCGCAGAACGTCAACGGCCAGCTGCGGCCCGGCACGGGGGGCGAGGATTTCGCCGAGATGATGCTGGTGCGCCCCGGCGCTTTCATGCGCATCGGCAACGGCGTCAACCCGGACGGCTCCTTCACCGGGCTGCACACCCCGCTCTACGACTTCAACGACGCGATCATTCCCGCCGGCGTCCGCTACTGGGTCGGCCTCATCGATCAGGAGCTGGGACAGCAGCGGCCGGCGATGGCGGCTGAGTAAGAGCGACACGGAGGCCGGCCTCTGCCGTCATGCTCGCCCTCGCGGCGAGCACCGACGTCTTGACCGCCGCGCCCTCCAGCGAAGACGTGGATGGTCGGGACAAGCCCGACCATGACGCCGAGCGGAGCTACATCGTGAAAACCCTCTCCATCTCGACGCTGACGATCTGCGGCATCGACGAACTGCCGGACAACAGCGCCCGCGAGGTGACGCATGTGCTCTCGGTGCTCGATCCGGAGCGGGCCGAGATCGAGCATTTCGGCGGCTATGGCGCCCATCACCGCGTGACGCTGCGCTTCCACGACATCATCGACCCCCAGCCCGGGCAGGTCATGCCGGCGCCGGAGCACGTCGCGGAGATCCTGCGCTTCGGCGAGGATCTGCGCGCGACGGCGACGGGGCGGGCGAGCGGCCATCTTCTGGTGCATTGCCATATGGGCATCTCGCGCTCGACGGCGGCGATGCTGGCGCTGATGGCGCAGGCCGATCCCGACGAGGACGAGGAGGGGCTGTTCGCGCGGCTGCGGGATATCCGCCCGCAGGCCTGGCCCAATTCGGTGATGGTCGGCTTTGCGGATGCGCAGCTGGGGCGGGACGGGCGCCTCACCGAGGCGCTGGGGCGCCATTATGCCCGGCAGCTCGCCCGCGAGCCGCGATACCGGGGCTGGATGGCCCATCTCGGGCGCGGCCGCGAGGTGGCGATGGCCGGCGCAGGCTCAGAGGTCTGACAGGCGGTCAGATCGACCACCGGGTGGTGACGGCCCAGGCGATCGCGACGACCGCCATCATGCCGAGCGTCACGACGATTTCCTCTTCCATCGCCTCCTCCTCCGCGCTGATGGTTGCGGATGAAACCGTAACGGTGGGCGGTAAGTTTCCGCAACGTCGCGGCAGGCTTAACGGCGCGTAAACGGAAACGGCCCCGCTGAAGCGGGGCCGTCCGTTCGGAGAGGCTGTGCCGGCTCGCTCAGCGCGACCAGCGGCCTTCATATTTGAACTGCGGGGCAGCCTTCAGCGCGTCCTTGGTGGTCTCCATCAGGGCCGACCACTTCTTGTCGGTCTCGTTGTAGTTGACCTTCACAGCCGCGGGCGAGACGACGACGTAGTGCTCGCCGATGCCGAGGAAGCCGCCGACTGAGAGGATGTAGCCGGCCACCTGGCCATTGGCCATCACGACGTCCTTGATCTCGCCGATCTTCTCATTGGCGCTGTTGGTCACGTTGAGGTCGATCAGATTGCTGGTGAGAACGTCGGTCGGCTTGGCGGTGACATAGACTTCCTTCACCGCCGTGCTCGTGGTCGCGGTCTGCGCATAGGCGGCCGTCGAAAGAACAGCGGCAGACGCGATGGCGATGATCATGTTGCGCATCAGGCAAACTCCAAAGTCAGGCTATCCCCAGCCCGGCCAAATAACGGGGCCGTGAGGCTGGAGTTCCTGATTCGGAATGCGATTTTTCTTGGCGATGCGTCTCGCCGCCGATCGCGTGGTCGATTTGCGTTGCCGTTCTTCTCAGGCCCGGCCGCGCGCGCTGGCGTGTGGCTTGACGCGATGCTCCAGGAAATTGCGCAGCTCGGTGACGCGGCGCTCATCCTCCAGCACCTCCCGGTCGAGGCCATGCGCCCAGGCGAGATCGGCACGGTCGCGTTCGGCATCGAGCGTGCGCAAATCCTCCAGCCAGGCCTGGGCGGTGGCCTCGTCCCGGCGGAAGCCTTCGTCGATCAGTGTCGGAATCATGCGGCCGAGAATGGATGCCACCTGCCGCAGCGGGAATTCAGGGTGATACTGCACGCCCCAGAACACGCCGCCCTCGTGGCGGATCTCCGCCGCCTGGACCTGGCTGTAGGCGTTCGAGGCCAGGATGGTGGTGCCGTGAGGGGGCAGGGCCACGGTGTCGAGATGGATCGCGGGCGCGTCGAAGCTCATCGGACGGCCGGCGAGCAAGGCATGGTTGCGGCCGGCTTCGGTGCGGAAGATGCGCCGGGCAAAGCCGACCTCCCGGCCGTTGGGATTGGCGGTGACGCTCCCGCCGGCCGCGACCACGCCCATCTGGATGCCCCAGCAGGAGCCGAAGCACGGCGTGCCGCTGGCATAGATCGCCCGCATCAACTCGATCTGGCGGGTGACGGCCGGCTCCAGATGGTAGATGTGCAGCGCCGAGCCGGTGAGCATGATGCCGTCATAACCTTCCAGCCCGGCGCCGTCGGGCAGGTTGGCGCCCTCATCCGCCGGCAGGCAGATATCGGCGACGATCTCCGGGGCGATGGCGGTCATTTCCGCGGCATAGGCCTCAGCCGGGCTCAGCCCTGCATAGCCCTGTGCATGCGCCTCGCGCTGCTCGCGCGTGTTGCCGTCGACGAAGAGCAGGCGCAGCGGGCGGGAGCCGGTTTCGATCATGGGTGCGTGCTCCGGGCGATGCGTCGGACGATGGGCGGCTGTGCGCCCAATCTCATAGGAGAGCACGCGCGCGCAAGGCTATGTCAGATGCCTCTCCTTCGCGACAGGCCAGCAGCGTGCACCCCGATCCGACATCGACGCCGAGCCTCGCCCAGCGCGTCTGGGGCAATGCCTATCTCCTGATGATCGTGACCACGCTGATCTGGGGCGGCAATGCGGTGGCGAGCCGCCTCGCCGTCGACAACATCACGCCGATGGCGCTGACCTGCCTGCGCTGGGTGGGCGTCTGCCTCGTGATGCCGCTGCTGGTGCGCCGCGACCTCGTCGTCTACTGGCCGCAGATCCGTGCGCACTGGCGCTTCGTCGCGCTGCTGGGGCTCACCGGCTTCACCGGCTTCAACGTGCTGATGTATCTGGCCGCCTATTCGACCTCGGCCATCAATATCGGCATTCTGCAGGGCTCGATCCCCGTCATCGTGCTGATCGGCGCCTTCTTCGCCTATCGCATCCCGATCACGCCGATGCAGGCGCTGGGTGTGGTGGTGACGCTCGCGGGCGTGGCCGTCACCGCCAGCCGCGGCGATCTCGACGTGCTGCTGGGGTTCCGCTTCGTGCCCGGCGACCTCCTGATGATCATGGCCTGCGTCTTCTATGCCAGCTACACCGTCGGCGTCCGAAACCGGCCGGCCGTTCCGGCGCTGGTGTTCTTCACCGTCGCATCGGGTTTCGCCTGCCTGTTCTCGCTGCCGCTCTTCATCGGCGAGATCGCGCTCGGGGTCTTCCATCGGCCGACGCCGATGGGCTGGGCCGTGCTGGCCTTCACGGTCATCATGCCGTCGATCATTTCGCAGCTGACCTTCATGCGCGCGATCGAGCTGATCGGACCAGGCCGGGCGGGCGTCTTCGTCAATCTGGTGCCCGTCTTCGCGCCGCTGCTCGCGGTGCTGGTGCTGGGCGAGCCGTTCGGGCTCTATCATGCGGTCGCGCTGCTGCTGGTCCTCGGCGGCATCTTCATCGCCGAACGGCTGGGGCGGTAAGCCTCAGCGCTGCGACGCCACTGCCAGCTTGGCCACCTCGGCCAGGGCCGCCTCGCGCTCTGTCGCATCGGCGCGGGCGCCGGCGAGATAGATCGCGATCACGAAGCGCCGGCCGTCCGGCAGCGTGGCGATGCCGATATCGTTGGTGGCGTGGTTGACGCCGTCCGTGGTCAGCCCCGCGCCGGTGCGGTGGGCCAGTTTCGAGCCCGCCGGAAGCCCGGCCTTGATGCGGTCGGCGCCGATCGGGCTTTCGGTGACGATCCCCGTCAGGAGGGCGGTGTTCTTCGGGTCGCGCAGCCAGTTGCCTTCGGCGAAGCCCTCGAGGAAGCGGGCGCTCGCCTCGGGCGTCGATGCGTCGCGCGGGTCCTTCAGCGCCTGGGCCAGCGCGGCGAGCCGGACCTCCGGCTTCAGCGCCCTGAGATCGGCGCGGAAGCGCTGCTCATCGACCAACTCGTCCCAGCCAAAGCCCTTCAGCCCGTAGATCTCGGGCTGGAACTGGCGTTCGTAGCGATCGACCGACATGCCGTCCACGCCGCCCTGGCGCAGTATGGCCGTGACCACCTGCGGGCCGCCGATTTCGCGCATCAGCCGGTCGGCGGCGGTGTTGTCGGAGAGGCCGGCGGCGAGGCGGAGCAGCTCCCGGACCGGATAGCTCGCGCTCTCGCCCTTGAACTGTTTCGCCAGCGGGCTGTGGAACAGCGAGAGGTCCTTGCGGTTGATCGTCACCGGCTGATCGAGCTTCAGCTTTCCCGACTCCACCTGCTGCAGCACCGCGACCGCGAGCGGCAGCTTGAAGACGCTCTGCATCGGGAAAGTCTCCGAGCCGCGATAAGACCAGAGCTTGCGGTCCTTCAAATCGATCAGCGCGACGCCGAGGCGACCCTGCGCCCGCCGCTCGATCTTGGCGACGCCCTTGTCGAGCGCCGCCTTGTTCCAGTCGGCGAAGGCGGGCGAGGCGGCGAGCAGGCCGAGAGCAGCGGCGGCGGCGATGCGCAACATGAAAAATCCCCTCTGAGAGGCTCAGAGGGGACGCTGATTGCGGCGCGGTGGAGGCGGGCGGTCAGAACTCCTTCGGCAGCCCGGCCTGTTTCAGCACTTCATTGGCGGTGTGACGCGACTTCGTGCCGGCATCGAGCGTGACCTGCCGGCCCGTTTCCTCGTGCCGCCAGATTTCGTGATCGCCTTTGGCCGGGCGGTGGAAGCGATAGCCGGCCTTGCGGAGAATCCGTTTGAGGCGCGGCCCGATCTCGACCATCAGGCGGCCCGGACGGTGTCCGTTACATGCACGTCCATCACGATCTGAAGCTCTTCGGTCGTTTCCAGAAAATCCGGCACGAGAAGCTTGAGCCGCTCGCGCAAGGCCTCGACGGTCTCTGCTTCCGTCACGATCCCAGGGTCGCTGGTCGAGGAGGCGTACCACACGCCTGCCTCGTCGTCGCGCAGAACCTCGAATGTCACCTTGCGCATCACCGGCACCCTCTTGGACGGCAGGAGGATATCACGGATCCGCAAGATGCCCACCGACCCTCAGAACTTCAGCCGGCGCGCCCGTTTCACCATCGGGATCTCGTGGATCTTGGCGAGCAGCTCGTCCGAAACCGCCTCGTCCAGCGCGACATAGCAGATGGCGTCGCCGCCGGGCCTGTCGCGGCCGAGCGCGAAGGTCGCGACATTCACCCCGGCATTGCCGAGCAGCGAGCCGAAGGCGCCGATGAAGCCCGGCTTGTCGGCATTGCGGACATAGAGCATGTGCGGGGCGAATTCGGCGTCGACCTGGATGTCGCGGATCTCGACGATGCGCGGCTTGCCGTCCTGGAAGACGGTGCCGGCGGCGTGGCGCGGCATGTCCTCGGCATCGACGACGATGCGGATCAGGCTTTCGAGATTGCCGGCGATCTCGCGGGTCAGTTCCTCGACGACGATGCCCTTCTCCTTCGCCACCATGGCGGAGTTGACCATGTTGATCTCGGGCAGGAAGGGCCGCAGCACGCCGGTGATGGCGGCGGCCGAGATCGCCTTGAGGTTGAGGCCCGCGACCGCGCCTTCATACTCGATGCGGATGCCCTTGACCGGGGCCTCGGTGAGCTG